>NC_007761.1:3977500-4277500 GCF_000092045.1 Rhizobium etli CFN 42
CATTTCTCATTTATCGCACAAACCGCTTTACGCGGCTTCGCTCACCGTCTGCCGCGTCCTGAACTGCAGCCGGTCCGAACCGTTCGTCACCTTCACCGTCGATCCATCCGGCACCTGGCCGGACAGGATCTGCTCGGCCAGCGGGTCCTGCACGAATTTCTGGATCACCCGCTTCAGCGGCCTGGCGCCGTAAATCGGATCGTAACCCTTATTCGCCAGCCAGTGGCGGGCTTCCTCGTCGAGATCGATGACGATCTTGCGTTCGGACAACAGCGCCACCAGCCGCTTCAGCTGGATGTCGACGATCGCGCCCATTTCCTCGCGCTTCAGGCGGTGGAAGAGGATGATTTCATCGATACGGTTCAGGAATTCCGGCCGGAAATGCCCGCGCACGACCTCCATCACTTGCTCGCGAACCGAGTCGCTGTCCTCGCCGTCCGGCAGCTGTGTGAGATATTCGGCGCCGAGGTTCGAGGTCATGATGATCATCGTGTTGCGGAAATCGACCGTCCGGCCCTGGCCGTCCGTCAGGCGTCCGTCATCCAGCACCTGCAGCAGGATGTTGAAGACGTCGGGATGCGCCTTTTCGATCTCGTCGAATAGGACGACCTGATAAGGCCTGCGGCGCACAGCTTCCGTCAGCGCTCCGCCCTCGTCATAGCCGACATAGCCGGGAGGCGCACCGATCAGTCGGGCGACGGAGTGTTTCTCCATGTATTCCGACATGTCCATGCGCACCATCGCCGTTTCGTCATCGAAGAGGAAGCGGGCGAGTGCCTTGGTAAGCTCCGTCTTGCCGACGCCGGTCGGGCCGAGGAAGATGAACGAGCCGATCGGCCGGTTCGGATCTTGCAGACCGGCGCGGGCGCGGCGGACGGCGCGCGACACGGCCTGAACCGCATCGCCCTGGCCGATCACAGATTTCGCCAGCTCGTCTTCCATCCGAAGCAGCTTGTCGCGTTCACCCTCCAGCATCTTGTCGACCGGAATGCCGGTCCAGCGGGAAACGACATGGGCGATATTGTCGGGGCTGACCACCTCCTGCACCATCGCACCGCGCTCGCCATCCTGCTTCTCCGCTTCGACCAGCTGCTTTTCGAGATCCGGAATGACGCCGTAGGTGAGCTCGCCGGCGCGCTGGAATTCACCCTTGCGCTGAGCAATCGCCAGTTCATTGCGGGCGTCGTCGAGCTGCTTCTTGAGATCTGCGGCAAGGCCGAGCTTCTGCTTTTCCGCCTGCCAGCGGGCCGTCAGCGCATGGGCTTCCTCTTCAAGCGCGGTGAGTTCGGTCTCCAGCCGCTTCAGCCGGTCGGCGGAAGCAACGTCGGTTTCCTTCTTCAGCGCCTCACGCTCGATCTTCATCTGGATGATCCGGCGGTCGAGTTCATCGAGTTCTTCCGGCTTGGAATCCACCTGCATGCGCAGTCGCGCCGCCGCCTCATCCATTAGATCGATCGCCTTGTCGGGCAGGAAGCGATCCGTGATATAGCGGTTGGACAGCGTCGCGGCCGCGACCAGCGCCGCATCGGCGATGCGAACCTTGTGATGCTGCTCGTATTTTTCCTTGAGTCCGCGCAGGATCGAGATCGTATCTTCGACCGTCGGTTCGTCGACGACGACAGGCTGGAAGCGGCGGGCAAGCGCCGGATCCTTCTCGACATGTTTACGATATTCGTCGAGCGTCGTTGCGCCGACGCAATGCAGCTCGCCGCGGGCAAGCGCAGGCTTTAGAAGGTTGGAGGCATCCATCGCACCGTCCGCTTTGCCGGCGCCGACCAGCGTGTGCATCTCGTCAATGAACAGTATGATCTCGCCGTTTTCCGCCTGAACTTCATTGAGGACCGCTTTCAGCCGCTCTTCGAATTCGCCGCGGTATTTCGCGCCGGCAATCAGCGCGCCCATGTCGAGCGCCATCAGCTTCTTGTCCTTGAGCGATTCCGGCACGTCGCCGTTGACGATGCGCAGAGCCAGACCTTCGACGATCGCCGTCTTGCCGACGCCCGGCTCGCCGATCAGCACCGGATTGTTCTTGGTGCGACGGGACAGGACCTGGATGGTACGGCGAATTTCATCGTCGCGGCCGATCACCGGATCGAGCTTGCCCTCGCGGGCCTCGCCGGTGAGATCCCGCGCATATTTCTTCAGCGAGTCGAAACCCTGCTCGGCATTGGCGGAATCCGCCGTCCGCCCCTTGCGGATATCGTTGATAACCTGGTTGAGGCCCTGGGCGGTTACGCCTGCATTCTTAAGCGTCGAGGAGGTCGAAGCCGTGGTTTCGATCGCCAGCGCCTGCAGCAGGCGTTCGACGGTGACGAAACTGTCGCCGGCCTTCTTTGCCGCCTCTTCAGCGGTCGAAAACACCTTGGCAAGCGGTTGCGCCAGATAGATGTTGCCGTTGCCGCCGGATATCTTCGGCAACTTGGCAAGGGCCGCGTCATTGGCAAGGCGGGCAGCCTTGGCATCGCCGCCGGCGCGCTCGATCAGCGACGCCGCCATGCCTTGATCGTCATCGAGCAGGACTTTGAGCACATGTTCGGGTGAAAATTGCTGATGCCCCTGCGCCAGCGCATAGGTCTGGGCCGACTGGATGAAACCGCGCACCCGCTCGGAATATTTCTCGATATTCATATTCTACCTCCATTGATCGCCCTGCCCTTACGAGGCGCAGACCGATGATTGAGATCGACCCCCTGAAAAGGCAGGCCGCGCCTGGCCCGTCTGAGATTTGGGCGAAGCAGTCGAGGAGAATATGGTACGCTGTTTCGGGAGTTTAAAGAGCCTATAAGACGAAAATCCCCGGCAGGAGGGCCGGGGATTTTCAAGGAAATTCGAACAGATGGCATGGGGGCCCGGCTCTCCGAAAAGAGTGGCCAGATCCCTTATTCCGATGCGACATCCGCCAGAACCGGCGCCTCTGCGGAAGCGCCCTCGCCTTCGGAGGCTGCATCGCCGTCTGCGCCGCGACGCGGGCGACGGGGACGGTTGCCGGGGCTACGACGACGGGGCTGGCGTTCGCGTGACTGGCCGGCAGAGCCTTCCTCGTCCATGGCGACCTCGGCAGGAATGCCTTCGATCTCCGGCTGCGGGCCGGTTCCGTCGATGATTTCGGGCTGGGGTGCCGGGGCAGGCGCCGCAACGGGTGCCGGCGCTGGCTTTGGCTGTGCCTGCGGCTGATGCTGCCTGCTCTGCGGCGGCTGGACGACGACGACATCGTCGCCGTCATTGTCGCTGGTATCGATCTCGTCGCTATCGCGATCCACCGCGTCGCGCTCATTAAAGTCGCTGCGGTCATCGCGCTGGAACCGCTCCTGCATCTGCGCCTGAGCGCTGGCGATGATCCGATTGTAATGTTCGGCGTGCTGAAGATAATTCTCAGCTATCACACGGTCGCCGGAGCTCTGGGCATCACGGGCAAGCTGCGCATATTTCTCGGCGATATGCTGTGCAGTACCGCGAATCTTCACATCGGGGCCGGAGCTGTCATAGGTCCGGGTCAGCGGGTTGCCGCCCTTGCGGTTGAAATTGTTGTTATTGTTATTTCCGCCGCCGCCATTGTTATTGTTGTTACCACGCCCTCGACCGCGCTTGTTTTGCTGTCCTGGCCTCATAGATCGTTCACCTGAATTCTCTGTTTGTGATGGATACATGGCACCAACCGCCATGACCGGAAAACCGCGTCAGGACCTTTGTGCCGCGAGCATACTGCGCCTTTGCGCCGACCTGCCGCTTGGTTCTCAAGTCAGTTTGACTGATTCACGCGTTGGGTCGTGTTCAACCGTTGAAACTCTCGTTTAAAAGAGCGGACCCCCGAGGCAAACCAAGTACCGAACGAATCTCGTTCATTCCTATCTGCCCAACACGTGTCCGCAACCTATATTGCTTCCCTGGGAAATCCAAGCCTTTTCTTCGCAATAACAATAATGTCCCGCCCGATGCCGCAATTATCGCCTTTTACGCGAGCGCGAAAACGAGCGCCCTGTCATTCTGACCATAATCTTTCACGGATTTCAGGCACCTGAAGCCTTTCGCTTCGAAGATCGCCGTCACATCGTTTCGCTGATCGTAGCCGATTTCCAGTCCGAGGATCCCATCGGGCCTCATGAACCTTACCGCATCCTTGGCTATGGCTTTGTAAGCGTCAAGCCCATCCGGGCCGCCATCCAGCGCTGCCACCGGATCAAATTTCGTCACTTCGGGAGCTAGATCGTGAATGACATTGGAGGCAATATAGGGCGGATTTGAGACAATCGCGTGAAAGGAGCCCTGGATGTTCTCGAACCATTTCGACTGCACGGCCTGAAAACGATCCTGCAACCCGTTTCTTTCTGCATTTGACTTCGCCGTCCTAAGTGCATCAGCCGATATGTCGCTGCCGATACCTGACGCCGCGGGACATTCGCTCAAGAGCGCGAGGCATATCGCCCCACTCCCGGTTCCGATATCAAGAATATGGAGATGGCGTTGCGCCTTTGCAAGGTCCTTCAGATAAGGAAGCACCGTATCGACCAGGATTTCCGTATCCGGGCGCGGCTCCAAAGTTCCCGACGACAAGCCAAGCGGCAGTCCGTAAAATTCCCGCTCGCCCAGAATACGATGCACCGGCTCATGGCCGAGCCGGCGTTCCACCGCCTTGAAAATCACTTCAATCTGCTCAGGTGAAAGCTTCTCGGCCGACCGCGTCAAAAGCTCCGTCGACGACAGTTTCAAAAGGCCTGCGACAAGCAGCCGCGCATCGGTCACCGGATCGACAATGCCCGCCTCTGTGAAACGACGGCGCGCTTCGGCAAGCATATCGGCGAGCGTAGCGCTCATTGTTGCTCGCCGAGCTGCGCCAACTGGCTTGCCTGATAATCGGCCATCAGTGCGTCGACGACCTCTTCGATCTCGCCTTCCATCATCCGGTCGAGCTTGTAAAGCGTCAGATTGATGCGATGGTCCGTGACGCGCCCCTGAGGGAAGTTATAGGTACGGATGCGCTCCGACCGATCGCCGGAGCCGACCTGACTCTTGCGATCGGCCGAGCGCTCGCTATCGGCCCGCTGCCTCTCGGCGTCATAGAGCCTGGAGCGCAAGACCTGCATCGCCTTGGCGCGGTTCTGATGCTGTGATTTTTCCGAGCTGGTGACGACGATGCCGGTCGGTAGATGAGTGATGCGTACCGCCGAGTCCGTCGTATTGACGTGCTGGCCGCCTGCGCCCGAAGAGCGCATCGTATCGATGCGGATGTCTTCCGGCCGAATTTCGATGTCGATCTCCTCGGCTTCCGGCAGCACCGCCACCGTCGCGGCCGAGGTATGGATGCGCCCGCCTGCTTCGGTCTCCGGTACGCGCTGCACACGGTGCACACCGGATTCGAACTTCAACTTGGCGAAGACCCCCCGGCCTGTGATCGTCGCAATGATCTCCTTGTAGCCGCCGGCTTCACCCTCACTTGCCGAGAGCACCTCTACCTTCCAGCCCTTTTCCGACGCGAAACGTTCGTACATTCGGAAGAGATCGCCAGCAAAAAGGGCAGCTTCCGACCCGCCGGTACCGGCACGGATTTCCAGGATCGCGCTCTTTTCATCGGCTGCGTCCTTCGGCAGAAGCAGGATCTGCATTTCCTGCTCCAGCGCCTCGATCCGCGCTCTCACTTCGGGCAATTCGAGTTCGGCGAGATCGCGCATCTCACGATCGACCGATTTGTCCTCAAGCAGCGTTTCGAGATCGGCAAGCTCGGCGACAGCCTTCTCATAGGCGCGGATCTTCGTCACGACAGGCTGCAGCTCGGAATACTCGGATGCGAGCTTCACATAGACATCGGCGGCCGGGCCGGCCGACATGCGCGCCTCGATCTCGCCGAATCGGCGTTCCAGCTCGCGCATCTTTTCAACGGGAAGCTTCGCCACCCTTCACTCCGATTCTTCTTATATTTCTCTAAAGGGGAATATTGTGGCTCTCGGCGAAGCGGGCAAGCACCTCGCGCATCGGCACCGTGCTGCGATGATCGTCCAGCACTTCGTCCATCACCTTCGCCAACGCTTCGACATCAAGCCCAAGCAGCATCGCCTTCACCGGGCCGATCGAGGCCGGCGACATCGAGATCGACCGAAAGCCGATGCCAAGCAGCGCCATTGCCGAAAGCGGCTTGCCGGCAAGCTCGCCGCAGAGCGTCACCGGCGTCTTGTTCCTGTTAGCCCCGCGCACAATGTCGCGCAGGATGCGTAAAAACGGCTTGCCGAGCGGATCGAAGCGGTCCGACACGCGCGCATTGCCGCGATCGACGGCCATCGAGAATTGGAACAGGTCGTTCGAACCGACAGAGACGAAATCAACCGCCGCCATCAGCTCATCAAGCTGCCAGAGCAACGCAGGCACCTCCAGCATCGCGCCGAATTGCAGCTTGCGCGGCAGCCCATGGCCGAAGCGCGACAGATGCTGCACTTCCTTCTGCAAGAGTTCGCGCACCGTCTTGAGCTCGGACACCTCGGTCACCATTGGCACCATTAGCTTCAGCTCGGTGTCGGCCGAGGCCTTCAGCAGCGCGCGCAGCTGGGTGCGCAGCAATCCCGGGCGGTCGAGCGACAGCCGGATGGCGCGCCAGCCGAGTGCGGGGTTTTCCTCCTCGTGGCCGCGGAAATAGGGCACGACCTTGTCGCCGCCGATATCGAGCGTGCGAAAGGTGACGACGCGGCCCGCCGCCTGTTTGATGACATTGCGATAGAACTGCTCCTGCTCGTCCGCCTTCGGCATGGTGGAGGCGATCATGAACTGCAGTTCGGTGCGGAAGAGGCCGATGCCCTCTGCACCCGATTCCGACAGCTGCGGCAGATCCACCAGCAGTCCGGCATTCATCATCAGCGAAATCCGCTGCCCGTCTCTGGTGACCGGCTCGATAGCTCGCAGCGCCCGGAACTGCTCCTGCCGCCTGGCCCGGAAGCGGACCTTTTCTTCGTAGGAACGGCGGTGGTCGGCCATTGGCCGCAGGTGCACATGTCCCTCGTCCGCATCGATGATGACGGCATCACCGTTCTCGGCGAGTGCCACCACGCCGGCCGCCTGGCCAATGACTGGAATGCCCATGGCGCGCGCGACGATGACCACATGGCTCGTCACTGCTCCTTCTTCCAGCACCAGTCCGCGTACATTGGCTCGGGGATAATCGAGCAGTTCGGCCGCTCCCATGGCCCGCGCCAGGATGATGGCGTCGCTGGGAAAGCCTTCGGCGGTCGTCCGCCCGGTATAACCCGTCAACTGTCTGAGCAACCGGTTCGCCAGATCCTCGAAATCATGCATGCGCTCGCGCAGATAAGGGTCGGTCAACCGCATCATGCGCGCCTTGGTATCGCTCTGCACTTTTTCGACCGCCGCTTCTGCCGTCAGGCCGTTGCGGATCGCCTCCTCGAGCTTGCGCACCCAGCCCTGGTCATGTGCAAACATCCGATAGGTTTCGAGCACTTCGCGATGCTCACCTTCCATCGACACGTCGCGGCGCGACAGCATGTCGTCGATCGAGATCCTGAGCGAGCCCATGGCTTCAGCCAGTCGCCGAATTTCCTTCTCCGCATCCTCGTTCAGCAGGTTGGTGACGACGATGCGAGGCTCGTGCAGCACGACATAACCGAGACCGATGCCGTCATTATAGGTGTCGCCGTCGATCGTCACCGAACGCGTCAGGTCGAGCTCGAGGCCCGGTTTGGTGATCTTCTTGAGTTCGCCGGTGGCAATCATCTCGGCGAGCACCATCGCCGTCGTTTCGAGCGCTTCCACCTCCTCGTCGCGATAGTTGCGGCTCGCCTTGTTCTGGACGACGAGAACGCCGAGCGAGCGCCCGGTCCTCAGGATCGGCACGCCGAGGAAGGAATGGTAGATTTCTTCGCCCGTCTCCGGCAGGTAGCGGAAGGCCGGATGCGACTGCGCGTCGGAAAGGTTCAGCGGCTGCGCCGAGGCCGCGATCGTGCCGACGAGGCCCTGCCCCATCTTCAGCTGCGCCAGGTGCACCGCCTCGCGGTTGAGGCCCTCGGTCGCGTAGAGTTCGAGCACACCGTCGGCGCGCAGCACATAGACGGAGCAGACTTCCGCCACCATGTTGCTGGCAATCTGGCGGACGATCCGGTCAAGACGATCCTGCGGCTCCAGCGGCTCTGCCATTAACTCGCGCAGCCGCCTGAGCAGCACGCGCGGACCGCCGGAAAGGTCTCTCATGGCGTCTCAAGCTCCCGAAACAACGCACTCAGTCCCGGCAGGCCGGCCCTCGTCTACTCAACCTGAAGGGGCAGGCCGCCCACTGGGAATCAATTCTTATCCAGACCGTAGCAGGAATGCAAAGTCCTGACAGCGAGTTCTGCATAGGGACCATCGATCAGGATGGAAATCTTGATCTCGGAGGTGGTGATCGCCTTGATGTTGATGCCTTTTTCGGCAAGTGCACGAAACGCGGTCGCCGCCACGCCGGCATGACTGCGCATGCCGATGCCGATGACTGAGACTTTCACCAGCCCCGATTCGTTCTGCACGACATCGTAGCCGATCTTCTCCTTATGGTCGCCGAGCACCTTGATCGCCTTCTCGACGTCGCCTGACGGCACGGTGAAGGTCATGTCGGTCTTCGATCCATCCTCGGAAATATTCTGGACGATCATGTCGACATTGATATGGGATTCGGCAAGCGGCCCGAAGATCGCCGCGGAGACGCCCGGCCGGTCGGCAAGACGGCGAAGCGAGATCTGAGCCTCATCCTTGGCATAGGCGATGCCGGTGACTACTTCCTGTTCCACGATTTCATCCTCGTCACAAATCAGCGTTCCGGGCGGGTTCAACAGATCGCCCATGCCCGGAGCATCGGGATCTTCGAAAGACGAGCGCACGAAGGTACGCACCTTGTGCACCATGGCAAGCTCGACCGAGCGCACCTGCAGCACCTTGGCGCCCAGCGAGGCCATCTCGAGCATTTCTTCGAAAGCGATCTTCTTCAGCCTGCGCGCCTGCGGCACGATGCGCGGATCGGTCGTATAGACGCCGTCGACATCGGTATAGATATCGCAGCGATCGGCTTTGACAGCGGCCGCGATGGCCACCGCCGATGTATCAGACCCGCCGCGCCCGAGTGTCGCAATGCGGTTGTCGGGTCCCAATCCCTGGAAGCCGGCGATGACGGCAACCTGCCCCTCGCCCATGCGCTTGATGATATCGGAACCGTCGATCTCCAGGATGCGCGCCGCACCATGGGCGTTGTCGGTACGGATCGGGATCTGCCATCCCTGCCAGGAGCGCGCATTGATATCCATCGCCTGCAGCGCAATCGCGAGCAGCCCCGAGGTCACCTGCTCGCCGGAGGCGACGACCGCGTCATATTCCCGCGCATCGTAAAACGGAGAGTTGGCGCCGATCACCTTCGGCGTGCCCTGCACCCATCCGACCAGCTCATTGGTCTTGCCGGACATGGCCGAAACCACCACCGCGACCTCGTGGCCGGCATCGACTTCGCGTTTCACGTGGCGGGCAACGTTCTTGATGCGGTCCAGGTCAGCGACGGACGTGCCGCCGAATTTCATTACGATGCGTGCCATATGCCTCTACCACGACTGGCGCCGGACAGCGGAAACCCGACCCGGCATCACGAAAGCTCTGGGGCGAACCGCGTGGCGAAAGAGCCGGACTCCCAATTTCTGGAACCGCTCTAACAGCCCAGGCCCTGAAGGCCCCAAGTTGCGGCGTCTCTTAGCGAGTTTGGCGGGGGGAGGCAAGCGCACGATATAAAGCAATTGCCGAGCGTCTCCACGCCCGTCGCTCCTCGATAACCTCCGCCCTTGACTTATGCCCCCGATCGTCCGACTTCACTTGTCACAAACGCAAGGAGAAGACGATGACGGAAGGCGCCAGGAGCACGATCGACCAGGGCGAAGTGAACCGCTTCTCGGCGATGGCGGCAGAATGGTGGAGCCCGACCGGCAAGTTCAAGCCGCTGCACAAATTCAACCCCGTCCGTCTCGGCTACATAAGAGACAAGGCCTGCGAGAATTTCGGCCGTGATCCGAAAAGCGCCCGGCCGCTCGAAGGTCTGCGCGTGCTCGATATCGGTTGCGGCGGCGGCCTGTTGTCCGAACCGGTCGCCCGCATGGGCGCCTCCGTCGTCGGCGCCGATCCTTCCGAGAAAAATATCGGCATCGCCTCGACCCATGCGAAGGCTTCCGGGGTTTCGGTCGACTATCGCGCCGTCACCGCCGAAGAGCTCGCCGAAGCCGGCGAGACTTTCGATATCGTCTTGAACATGGAAGTGGTCGAACACGTCGCCGACGTCGAACTCTTCATGACGACCTGCGCAAAGATGGTCCGCCCCGGCGGCCTGATCTTCGTTGCCACCATCAACCGCACGATGAAGGCGGCAGCCCTTGCCATCTTCGCCGCCGAGAACATCTTACGCTGGCTGCCGCGCGGCACCCACCAGTATGAAAAGCTGGTGCGCCCGGAAGAGCTGGAAAAGCCGCTTGCCGCAAGTGGTCTCGAGATCACCGACCGCACCGGCGTCTTCTTCAATCCGCTGTCGAACCAGTGGAAACTGTCGAGAGATATGGACGTGAACTATATGCTGCTGGCGAAACGGCCAGCTTGATCCGGCATTCATAAGCCGGCTACATTTCGGCATTGGGGCCAATGCGCCGGTTGAACTTCAGTGCACATCCTCCGGCAGAACCGGAATAGCAGCGATCTCGATGCCTTCTTCCACCAGCGCCTGCGCCTCGTCCAACGTCGCCTGGCCGATGATGCCGCGGGCATCCGCCTCGCCATAATGGATCTTGCGGGCCTCCTCGGGAAACTTCGTGCCGACATCCTCGGAATTGGCTTTGACGGCGGCGACGGCCTCTTTCAGTTTTTGCAGGGCCTCCTGCCGCATCGCGTCCATCGCCAGGGTCTGCCTCTCGTCCTTCTTGCGCGCCGTCGAAACGGAAGGCGCCATCAGAAGCTTGGAGATGGTGGCGGAATGGCAGACAGGGCAGGTCAGGAAACCGGTCGCGACCTGACGGTCGAAGTCGGCGCTTTCCGAAAACCAGCCTTCGAATTCATGGGCATTGTCGCAGGTGAGGGAATAGCGAATCAAGCGGCGACGCCTCCTGCGACTGCCCCCGCAATCTTTTCGACCGAGAATTCCCGGCCGTCCCTCAGGTTCGGGATCTTGTCATGCGCAGCCTTGACCGCGCCGGGATCGATCTCGGCGAGGATGACCGCCTCGCCGGTGGCGCCGGCCGAGGCCAGCACCGTGCCCCAGGGGTCGATGATTATCGAGTGACCGAAGGTCTCGCGCCCGTCCTCGTGCCGGCCGGCCTGCGCCGCGGCGATGACGAAGACACCATTCTCGATCGCGCGTGCGCGCAGCAGGATCTCCCAATGTGCTTCGCCCGTCTGCCGGCTAAATGAGGACGGAACCGTCATCACCTCGGCGCCGGCAACCGCCTGGGCACGGAAGAGGGCGGGAAAGCGCACATCGTAGCAGATCGCGAAACCCATTTCGGCAAAGGGCAGCGACAGGACGCGCGCCTCCGAGCCCGCCGTGTAGGCCGCACTTTCCCGCCAGCTCTCGCCATTGTCGAGGTCGACGTCGAACATATGGATCTTGTCGTAGCGGTTGAGAATCCTGCCGTCGGGACCGAACAGGAAACCGCGATTGGCGATCTTGCCGTCGGAAAGCGCGATCGCCGTTGAGCCGACATGCACATGAATGCCGAGCTCCCTGGCAAGCTCGGAACCGGTCTTGACGATGATGTCATGCGCCTCGTCTGCGAGCACGGCGCGCGCCGCGGCCCGGTCGCGCTGCAGCATGCCGGTCATCTCGGGCGTCTGCACATAGGTCGCGCCTTGGGCGGCAGCCTCGCGCACCAGCCGCGCCATGGAGGCAGCATTCTTGACCGGATCGACCCCGGAGCACATCTGGATGGCGGCAGCCTTGAAACTCATCGATTCTTCCTCACGCCGCCAGCATCGGATCAAGCTTGCCGGCGCGGTCGAGGGCAAAGAGATCGTCGCAGCCGCCGACATGTTCGGTGCCGATAAAAATCTGAGGGAAGGTGGTCCGCCCGTTCGACTTGCCGATCATCTCCTGGCGAAGGTCCGCGGAATAGGTCGCGTCGTGCTCGACGTAGTCGACGCCCTTTTCTTCAAGAAGGGACTTGGCGCGGCTGCAATAGCCGCAGAACTGCCGTGTATAGATCGTGACGGGTACCATGATATCTCCAGACGGATGCCGGGTATTTCTGTCATATAGGCTCGGAGAGAGCCCTTGCAAAGGTCAAAACCGTTATCTCGGCCGCACCCGCCTTGCGCAGCGTTCGGCTTGCGGCGGCAACCGTCGCCCCTGTCGTATAGACGTCGTCAACAAGGACGATGCGTTTGCCGGAAATGTCGTTCTCGCGACCCTTGGCAATCGCGAAAGCGCCTCTTACATTGTCCTCGCGCGCCTTGGCGCCAAGGCCGACCTGCTGACTGGTGCGCTTGACGCGGATGAGCGTTGCGGCAAACAGCGGCTTGCCCGATAGCCTCGCCATATCGCGGGCAAGTTCGGCAGCCTGGTTGAACTTGCGGGCCAGCATGCGGGTGCGGTGCAGCGGCACCGGAATCAGCGCATCGCAGCTTTCGACCGTCCCATCGGAAGCGCGCAGCATCCAGCCGGCCATCATCGGCGCCAGATCGGTGCGATCGCGATATTTCAACCCGTGAACGAGATCCCGGACGGCATGGTCGTGCGTCGCCGCTGACCGCAGCCGGTCGAAAGGCGGCGGATTGGCGATCGCCTCGGCGCTGAGGATGCCGGCGCCGAGATCATGTGAGAAGGGAATGCCGAGCACTTCGCAATAGGGCCGCTCGATGAATCGGATGCCGGACCAGCATTTCGCACACAGTCCGCGATGGCCGCCGGTCGAAATGCCGCAGACGGAACAGGCGGGCGGATAGAGAAAATCGGCAAGCGCCGAAAACGGCCGCAGGAGATGCGCCCGGAGCAAATCTGCCGGCCATTCGGAATCGATCCGTTTCATAAAGTCGAGACTAGCCTGTTCTCTTCGAAAGGAAAATCGCCTTGCCGCTTCAGCGAGCCGGGACTATGGACATCCCATGGAAACGATCTTCGACAGAGCTCTGATCGCCGCACATCGCCATCGCGCGCTTGTCAACAACGACCTGAAAGCCGCTTTCCTGCTCGACATCGCGGCCGAGGAAATGGCCGAGAGACTTGATGTCGTCGAGCGGCGCTTCGAAACCGCCGTTGAATTGCATGGCATGACCGGTGCAGCCGCCCGCGCGGCAATGACGACGGGCAAGATCGGCACGATGATCCGCGTCGAGAGCGAGAAGGCCTATGCGGGCCCGGGCGAAACCTTGATCGAGGCGCCTCTCGAGGAGGTGCCGCTTGCGCCGCAATCGGCCAATCTTATCCTCGCGCCGCTCAGCCTACATCTGACCAACGACACGCCGGGTGTTTTCATCCAGATTCGCCGCGCCCTGAAGCCGGACGGCCTGTTCCTGGCGGCCATCCCCGGCGCTAGCACGCTGCAGGAACTGCGCGACGTACTCTTGGCAGCCGAGGTCGAGATGACGGGCGGTGCAAGCCCGCGCGTCATCCCATTCGCCGATGTGCGCGATGTCGGCAGTCTGATGCAGCGCGCCGGCTTCACCCTTCCGGTGATCGATGCTGAGAACTATACGGTCCGGTATGACTCGCTCTTTCCGCTCATGCACGATCTCAGGGCGATGGGCATGAGCAATCCGCTTGCAGCCCGCAGTCGCATGCCGCTGACGCGCGCCTTCTTCCTGCGCGCGGCGGAGATCTACGCCGAGCGCTATTCCGATCCCGACGGACGTATTCGCGCGACATTCTCGATCATCTATGTCTCCGGATGGGCTCCGCATGACAGCCAGCAGAAGCCGCTCCAGCCGGGCTCGGCCAAAGCACGCCTTGCCGACGCGCTGAAAGTGGACGAACACAAGGTCAGGCAGTGATCGTCGGCACCTTCGTCAATTGACGGTGATATTGTTGGTGACCACGTTGAAGACGTTCTGCAGGCTGCCGGTGAAGATGCCGAGACCGGAGACAAGCGCTGTGCAAATGATGGCGGCGATCAGGCCGTATTCCACCGCCGTTGCGCCTGTGTCGTCCGCAAGAAATGCTTTCCAAAGACGCATACCCCAACCTTCTGCGTGAACCGCCTGACAACCATCAATTCCACGGCCACCGGGCGATGGCCGTCATTCCAAGCATCCGGCTTCAGCAACCGACGCCGACGCCGTAGCCTTGGACGACGCAGACCGAACCGGGCGTATCCTGAAGGACGCTACGACGAATCGTATAGTGCTTGCCGCTTTCGTTCTTCGGAATCGATCCGGTCGTGATCGTATCGAAATCGACCGGTGCGCTCGCAAACACGCTTTTCTTCGAGGAATCCGCAAGCATGGGCGTCAGAATCAACGTCAGCGCGACCACCGCCGTGCCGAACAGAAGGGCGATATTGAGCGCACCCGTCCTGCGCGAGGCAGACGAGGCCCGTTCCTTTTCCCGGACAGCTTTCCAGAAATCATCGTCCATGACGTCAAGCCTTTTATACACGCACGCCAGATGCTTGATTGAGGCCGATCTTTGGCAGAAGGTGTTAAACGATCCATTAATATCCACAGCCGAAAACGCCGCGCCGCAATAATAATCAGCTAATGCTAATACATCTTGCCCGGAAGCGTGCAGCGGTTTCAGGATAACGACATGCAATGCTATAAGCGCATCACGCCCCCGATCAAGTTCAACGGGCGCGTTTTAAAGCAAATCCTGCAGCATCGGGATAAGCGGCTCGTCGGCCGGCGGCATGGGGTAGTCGCGCAGCGCCTGCGCACGCACCCATTTCAAAGCCTGCCCCTCACGGCCCTGGGCAGTCCCCTCATAGCGCCGGCAGATATAAAGCGGCATCAACAGGTGGAACGTGTCGTAGGAATGGCTGGCAAAGGTCAGCGGCGCGAGGCACGCGATCTTGGTCTTGACACCAAGCTCTTCCTCGAGCTCGCGCACCAGCGTCTCTTCCGGAGTCTCGCCGGGCTCGACTTTCCCTCCGGGAAATTCCCAGAGCCCCGCCAGCGACTTTCCCTCCGGACGCTGTGCCAATAGGATACGCCCATCTGCATCGATCAACGCACAGGCGGCGACCAGCAGTATTTTTCGGCCTGCCTCGCTCATCGCGCCTCTCGCTGCCAATAGCAATAATGATAGGCGTCGCGAAAACCGAGGCGCTCGTAAAGCGCGATGGCCGGCCGATTGGAAAGCCTGACCTGCAGCCAGGCCGAGCGGGCGCTGCGCATGCGCGCCCAGCGCAGCGCCGAGGTGAGGATTTCGGTGCCGAGCCCCTCGCGCCGCCTCGTTTCGCAGACTGAAAGCGACATGATGCCGGCAAGATCGTTGTCCTGGACGCAGAGCACGGTTGCGAGCGGTCCCTCCACGGCATTCTCGATCATGAACAGACCCGACGGCGGCTTGATCGCCGAAATGATTTCGGCAAGCGCCGGCTTCAAGCTCAGCGGCCCCCTGTCGACCGCGAGGTTGGCATCGACGAAACGGCCGACATCATGGGTTGGCAGATGATCGA
The DNA here is from genome assembly GCF_000092045.1 of Rhizobium etli CFN 42. NCBI lineage: Bacteria > Pseudomonadati > Pseudomonadota > Alphaproteobacteria > Hyphomicrobiales > Rhizobiaceae > Rhizobium > Rhizobium etli. Next base: position 3,993,094 of record NC_007761.1, read on the forward strand.
GCGTATCCGGCAGCTCGGCCTCGGCGAGATCGCAGGTCATCACCACGGTCTCGTCGAACCGCGTCCAGTTCCGGGCGCTGAGAAGCTCGATCAGCACCGGTGAGGCGAGCGGCGTCTGACGGACCACGGCGGCGCGGCCATAGGCCTCGAACTTCCGGCTCGCCTTTTCCAGACGGATCTCGACGTCGCGATGGTCCGAGGGGTCGAGCGGTACGATGGAGTTCAGCCGGTTGGACGGGTGGCCCGCCGTCAGCCGCACCTGCCAGCTGCCATCATATTGCACGGACGCCGCCGGCCAGGCGCGAAAGCCGACGGCCTCCAGCCTGCGGACCAACGGCAGATTCTTTGAAGATATGGATGCCTGCACCAATGGACGATCAGCTCCGATAGTCGCCATTGATTGCAACATATTCCTTGGTGAGGTCGCAGGTCCAGACGGTTGCCGACCCAGTGCCGAGGCCGATATCGACTTTAACGGGGATATCCTGCGCTTTCATCACATTCGAGGCGGCTGCCTCGGAATAATCCGGGTCACGCTCGCCGTTGACGGCGACCCTGATGTCCCCGAACCAGATGGCGAGCCGGTCACGGTCGGCCATCTCGCCGGATTTGCCGACCGCCATGACGATACGGCCCCAATTGGCGTCTTCGCCGGCGGCCGCCGTCTTGACGAGCGGCGAATTGGCGATCGACAGCGCAATACGCTTGGCGGCGGCATCGCTCTCGGCGCCCGTTACAGTGATTTCGAGCATCTTGGTGGCGCCTTCGCCGTCGCGCACCACCTGCAGAGACAGGTCCTTCAGCACTTCGTTCAGGGCCGCCCTGAAAGCAGCAAGGCGCGGATCATCGGCGCGTTCGATGCGGGCTTGGCCGTCCTCGGCCGCAGCCCCCGTCGCAAACAGCATCAGCGTATCGGAGGTGGACGTGTCGCTGTCGACGGTCATGGAATTGAAGGTCGGCCCGACGCCGTCGGACAAAAGCACCTGCAGCGCTTCGGACGCGATGTCGGCATCCGTGACGACGAAGGAGAGCATCGTCGCCATGTCGGGCGCAATCATGCCGGCGCCCTTGGCAATGCCGTTGATCGTCACGGCCACGCCGCCGATCTCGGCGCTGCGGGTCGAAACCTTCGGATAGGTATCGGTCGTCATGATCGCCTTGGCGGCTTCGAACCAGAAATCGCCAGTCGCCTCGGCCTGCATCCTGTCAAGAACGCCGGCGAATTTGGTGGCGTCGAGCGGCTCGCCGATGACGCCGGTCGATGCCAGATAGATCTCGTTTTCGCCGCAGCCGACGGCCGCAGCAGCCGACTTCGCCGTCAGCGCAGTCGCTTGGCGGCCCTTCATGCCGGTAAAGGCATTGGCGTTGCCGGAGTTGACGACGACGGCGCGCGCAGTGCCGTGCGGCAAGTTCGCACGGCAGAAATCGACTGGCGCGGAGGGGCATTTGGATCGGGTGAAGACGCCCGCGACCGATGCCGGCTTATCGAAGACCATCATCAGCACGTCGGTGCGGTTCTTGTACTTGATGCCGGCCGAAGCCGTCGCCATGCGCACGCCGCGCAGCGAAGGCATCGGAACGAAGGATTTCGGGGCGAGCGGCGAAACGGAACCGGACATGATGAAACCTGCCAATGAGCATTTCCCGGCGACTGAAAGAACCGGCTCGCCGTCCGGAAATGCGACAACAACGATAGCGAAGGGCCCGGAAGAACCGGGCCCTGATGCGAATATTACTGCTTCGGCGCCGGCTGGGGGGGCTCGCTGCCTGGCTCCGGCTGCTTGTTGGCCTCGTCGTAACCCTTGCGCAGCGTCTCGTCCGAGATCTCGATCTTGGCAGACGACTTGGCCTGGTTGAGGAGGGCAAGATACTTGTCGCGCATGACGAGCTGACGAACCTGGTCCTGCACTTGGTCGAAAGGCGGCGGCGGAGCGTCGCGCTTGTCCTCGACCTTGATGACATGATAGCCGAAATCGGTCTTGACGGGCGTCTTGGAATAGGCGCCCTTCTCGAGCGCAAAGGCTGCGTCCTCGAATTCCTTGACCATGCGGCCGCGCGAGAAATAGCCGAGATCGCCGCCTTCCGACTTGTTCGGATCAGTGGATTTTTCCTTGGCGAGTTCGGCGAAATCCTTGCCGGCGTCGAGCTGCTTGATGATGTCCTTGGCTTCATCCTCGGTCTTCACCAGGATGTGGCGGGCGTGGACTTCCTCCTGCTTCGGCAGGGCTGCGACTTCCTTGTCGTAACGAGCTTTGATTTCGTCAGGCGTCACGGTGTCGACGACGTGCTTCTTGAAATAGGCATTGTGAAGCTCGCGGTCGGTGAGATACTGCATGCGCTTCTTGAATTCGTCGGTCTGCTCGAGCTTCTCCGTCGTCGCGCCGGCCGCAAGCAGCTTCACATCGATGGCGGCGGACAGCGCTGCGACCTTCTTCTGGTCGTCTGGAAGCTGTGCCAGCTGCGGATCGAGGTTGGCGACGGCGAGATCGAGCTCAGACTGGTGGATCTCCAGATTGCCGACCTTGGCGACGACGGCGTCCTCTGCATGGGCAGGAGCCTGGAATGCAACAAAAGTTGCAAACGCCAGCACGGCGAATTTATTGGTGCTCAACATCAAATAACCCTTCACAGTTACATCGCCGGCTTCAGCATCGCCTATTCCAGCTCAAAATAGCCATCAACACCGGATTGTGGCCTTTCTGTATCCGCCAAATCCGTTGACATCATTCGACCCCCCTCTTATCTGTCACGCAACCTCGCGTCCAGAACAGTTTCCGGGCGTTTCAAGGCGTGCGCCTTATTTTCGGCTGGGCCGCGAACAAGAAACGTCGCGGATGAATATTGAGAAAGGACCAGTCATATGGTCAGCTTTGGCGGTATAGCCCGCAAGTTATTTGGGTCGTCCAATGATCGCCGCGTGCGGTCCTACCAGCCGAACGTCGCCGCGATCAACTCCATCGAAGAGAAGACGAAGGCGCTGACGGACGAGCAGCTCGCGGCAAAAACCGTCGAATTCCGCGCCCTCCTCGCCGAAGGCAAGACGCTCGACGACATCCTGATTCCCGCCTTCGCCGTCGTGCGCGAGGCCTCGCGCCGCGTTCTCGGTCTGCGACCTTTCGACGTACAGCTGATCGGCGGCATGATCCTGCACTCGAATGCGATCGCCGAGATGAAGACCGGCGAAGGCAAGACCCTTGTCGCCACCCTGCCGGTCTACCTGAACGCGCTTTCCGGCAAGGGCGTGCACGTCGTCACCGTCAACGACTATCTTGCCCAGCGCGATGCCGCGACCATGGGCCGCGTCTACGGCTTCCTCGGCATGACCACCGGCGTCATCGTCCATGGCCTCTCCGACGAGGAGCGCCGCGCGGCCTATGCTTGCGATATCACCTATGCCACCAACAACGAACTCGGCTTCGATTATCTGCGCGATAATATGAAGTACGAGAAGAACCAGATGGTCCAGCGCGGCCACAATTTCGCGATCGTCGACGAAGTGGACTCGATCCTCGTCGACGAGGCGCGCACGCCGCTGATCATTTCCGGTCCGCTCGACGACCGCTCCGAGCTTTACAATACGATCGACGCCTTCATTCCGCTGCTCGCGCCCAGTGATTACGAGATCGACGAGAAGCAGCGTTCCGCCAACTTCTCCGAGGAGGGGACCGAGAAGCTGGAAAACCTGCTGCGTCAGGCCGGCCTTCTCAAAGGTAACGCGCTCTACGACATCGAGAACGTCGCGATCGTCCACCACATCAACAATGCGCTGAAGGCCCACAAACTCTTCCAGCGCGACAAGGACTATATTGTCCGCAACGACGAAGTCGTCATCATCGATGAATTCACCGGCCGCATGATGCCGGGCCGGCGTTATTCGGAAGGCCAGCACCAGGCGCTCGAAGCCAAGGAAAAGGTGCAGATCCAGCCGGAAAACCAGACACTGGCGTCTATCACTTTCCAAAACTACTTCCGCATGTACGACAAGCTCGCCGGCATGACGGGTACGGCGCAGACGGAAGCGGAAGAATTCGGTAACATCTACAATCTCGACGTCATCGAGGTCCCGACCAACCTGCCGATCAAGCGTATCGATGAGGACGACGAGGTCTATCGAACCTTCGACGAGAAGTTCAAGGCCATCATCGAGGAGATCCTCGACGCTCACAAGCGCGGTCAGCCGGTGCTCGTCGGCACTACCTCGATCGAGAAGTCTGAACTGCTCGCCGAGCGTATGCGCAAGCAGGGCTTCAACGATTTCCAGGTGCTGAACGCTCGCTACCACGAGCAGGAAGCCTATATCGTTGCCCAGGCCGGCGTGCCGGGCGCCGTTACGATCGCCACCAATATGGCCGGCCGCGGCACCGACATTCAGCTCGGCGGCAACCTTGATATGCGCATCGAGCGCGAGCTCGGCGAACTCGAAGCCGGTCCGGAGCGCGACGCCAGGGTCCAGGCGATCGTCGAGGAGATCAAGGAGCTCAAGCAGAAGGCGCTCGCCGCCGGCGGTCTCTACGTCATCGCCACCGAACGCCACGAGAGCCGGCGCATCGACAACCAGCTGCGCGGCCGCTCCGGCCGCCAGGGCGATCCCGGCCGCTCGAAATTCTACCTTTCGCTTCAGGACGACCTGATGCGCATCTTCGGCTCCGACCGCATGGACAGCATGCTGACCAAGCTCGGCCTCAAGGAGGGCGAGGCGATCGTCCATCCCTGGATCAACAAGGCTCTCGAGCGCGCGCAGAAGAAGGTCGAAGCCCGCAACTTCGATATCCGCAAGAATCTGCTGAAGTATGACGACGTCCTCAACGATCAGCGCAAGGTGATTTTCGAGCAGCGTCTCGAACTGATGGAATCGACCAATATTTCCGAGACCGTCTCCGACATGCGCCGCGAAGTGATCGAGGATCTGGTCGAGAAGCATATCCCCGAGCGCGCCTATGCCGAACAGTGGGATGCCGTCGGCCTGAAGACCGGCGTTGCAAATATCCTGAACCTCGATCTGCCGATCGAGGAGTGGTTCAAGGAAGAAGGCATCGGCGAAGACGACATTCGCGAGCGCCTGACGCAAGCCGCCAACGCCGCCTTTACCGAAAAGGCCGAGCGCTTCGGCGACGACATCATGCATTATGTCGAACGCTCGATCGTCATGCAGACGCTCGATCATCTCTGGCGCGAGCATATCGTCAACCTCGACCATCTGCGCTCCGTCATCGGTTTCCGCGGTTATGCCCAGCGCGATCCGCTGCAGGAATACAAGTCGGAAGCCTTCGAACTTTTCACCGGCCTCCTCAACAATCTGCGCGAGGCCGTCACCGCCCAGCTGATGCGCGTCGAGCTGGTGCAGCAGGCGCCGGCTGAGCCGGAACCGCCGCTGATGCAGGCCCATCATCTCGATCCGACGACCGGGGAGGACGATTTCGCCCCGATCTACCAGGCCTCCGAAGTCATCGTCTCGCCTGAAAACCGCAATCCGGAGGACCCTACCACCTGGGGCAAGGTCGGGCGCAATGAGGCCTGCCCTTGCGGCTCCGGCAAGAAATACAAGCATTGCCACGGCGCTTTCGAGCAGGTCTGAGGCAAATCGCGAGAAGCTAGAAATGCCGCCTTCAAGGCGGCATTTTCTTTTCTGCGGCAGCCCCGAAAACTCGGGCCTCCCGGCCGAATGGCGGCCGATCTGGAACCGTTTCTTAACCCTGTCCTGTCAAGACTTCAGGGACGATTTGCCTGACCTTTAGAGTTTTGCGTGTTCATCATGGCGGTCATAGAAACAGCGGAGAAACTGCTGCCCGCGGGCCTGCGCCCGATCGGCGGCCGTATGCTGCGCATGTTTGCCGCCATGCTCACTGAACGCGGAGAAAAGGCCGCGGCCCGGCGCATGGCGCTGACGGCCTTCTCGATCCGCATCCTCAGCGCCGCGCTGGCCTTTATCTCGCAGATCGTGCTCGCACGGCTGATGGGCGAATATGAATATGGCATCTTCGTTTTCGTCTGGGTGCTGATCGTCGTCGTTGGCGATCTCTCCTGTCTCGGCTTCCACACCGCCATCGTCCGCTTCCTGCCGCAGTACAAGGCGGCGGGCGCTTTCGAGGAGATCCGCGGCCTGACCGGCACGGCGCGTACCTTCGCGCTGCTTTCCGGCACGGTGATGCTCGCCGCCGGCATGATCGGGCTGCATTTCTTCGGCGATATGATCGAAGCTTATTATCTCGTTCCGATCTTCATCGGCCTGCTTGCCATGCCGATGATCGCGCTCGGCGATATTCTGGAGGGCACGTCACGGGCGAACCATTGGCCGGTGATGGCGCTGAGCCCGGTCTATATCATCCGGCCGATCCTTATTATCGCCTTCATGCTGATCGCGATTGCGAGGGGTGCAGAGCATACGGCTGTCACTGCCATGCAGGCAGCGCTTGTCGCGACCTTCGTCACCGCTCTCGGCCAGTATGGCGCGACACTCTTCCGCCTCCGCCGGCACTATGACAAAGGTCCAAGCAAGGTCGATTTCCTCGCCTGGCTGGGCGTCGCCTTCCCGATCTTCCTCATTGAGGGCGTAAGTTTCCTGCTCACCAATTCCGATGTCATCGTTGTCGGCATTTTCCTTGAACCGCACGACGTCGCTATCTATTTCGCCGCCGCCAAGACCATGGCGCTGGTGCATTTCATCAATTTCTCGGTCAAGGCCGCTTCCGGCCCGCGCTTTTCCTCGATCATTGCCGAAGGCGATCAATCCCAGCTCGCCAACGCCGCTGCCGACGCCGCCCGCTGGACCTTCTGGCCGGCGCTGGCGGTCGGTCTCGCGGTGCTCGCGGCCGGCCATCTGCTGCTGTCACTGTTCGGCGGCGCCTTTATGTCAGGTTATCTTGTCATGGCGATCCTGCTCGCCGGCATCCTTGCCAAGTCACTGGTCGGCCCGGCCGAAACGCTGCTGATGATGGCGGGCAAGCAGAACCTCTGTGTGGCGCTCTACGCCGCCGCATTGGCCGCCAATGTCGGCCTCAACCTTGCTTTGATCCCGCACTACGGCATCGAGGGCACCGCCGTCGCCACGGCCTCGGCCATGGCAGTCGAGGCTATCCTCCTGCATGTTGCCGTCCGCCGCACGCTCGGCTTCGTCCTGTTCGCCTTCGCCAGCCCCTCCGCCGCAACGCCAGAAATGAGAGTTCGATAGATGGTGCGACTGCCCCCCGTCACCGAAAGCACAGACAGCATCACCAACCGCATGATCCATGATCTCGCGGCGCTGCATTTCGAAGCGCCGCAGGCCGAAGCCCGCACCGAGATCGGCCGGCCGGGGCGCGAGCTCTGCCTCTATCCCGGCAAGCTCGGCTACGAACTTCAGGATGAGCTCGACTTCCTGTCCAACCGGGCGATGGAACCAAACGTCTTTTTCTCCGGCCGCTTCCTTGCGCCCGCCATGCCGCGGATCGAAGATCGGCAGGTCAATTTCGCCCTCATCCGCGACCACGGCGCCGGCCGCAGCCGCATGCGCTTCCTCCTGCCGTTTTCCGTCGACAGACCAGGTTTTGCCGTCGGGCCTTCCATCATCCGCGGCTGGTCGAACAGCTTCGGCCCGCTCGGAACGCCGCTCGTCGACAGCGAAGATGCGGCCGAAACGCTCGACAATTTCTTCGAGGGACTGATCGTTCCCGATCTCAACCTGCCGAGCACGCTGGTCTTGCCGGATCTGAGATTGAACGGCATTTTCGTGCGCATGCTTAAGGCCGTGGCGCTCAGCCGCAACCTTCCGCTCACCGTGACCAATCCCTATCTGCGCCCGATGCTGCAAAGCGAGGAGGAGGCGCCCGCCTATCTCGGCAAAACCATCTCGTCGTCACATATGCGCGAGATGCGTCGCCAGTGGCGCCTGCTGGAGGAGCAGGGAACGGTGGTCTATGCCGTCGCCCGCCAGCCGCGCGACATCCACGTCCGTTTCGAAGAATTCCTGGCGATGGAGGCCGGCGGCTGGAAGGGCAAACGGCGAAGCGCTCTCGTGACCGATCGTTATCATACCGCCTTCGCGCGCGAGGCCGTCTCAAACCTTGCCGCCGTCGACGCCGTGCGCATCCATACGATCGATCTCAACGGCAAAGCGATCGCCGCCATCGTGGTGTTGATGATGGGCGGCGAAGCCTATACCTGGAAGACCGCCTATGATGAAAATTATGCCCGCTATTCGCCGGGCAAGCTCTTGATGAGCGAACTCACGGAATGGCACCTCGATGACGCCAATATCGTGCGCTCGGATTCCTGCGCCGTCTCCGATCATCCGATCATGAGCCGTTTCTGGCAGGAGCGCGAGGAGATGGGAACTTTGGTCATCGGCCTGACTCAGAACGGTGACCGCGACATGCGCCAGGCCGCCGCCCAGCTCCACATGTATCGCAGCACGCGGAACGTGGCGAAGATGCTGCGCGAGAAGATCATGTCGCTCGCCGGCCGGGGTTAGAGTTTTCCGCCGCAGCTTTCTCCCGCAGCAGCCGGCGGATGACCTTGCCGGTCGTCGTCAGCGGCAATGACTCGACGAATTCCACCTCGCGGGGATATTCGTGCATCGAAAGCCGCATCTTCACCCATTCCCTGATTTCGGCCGCCAGCGCCTCGCTCGGCGAATGACCGGGTGACAGCACGATGTAGGCCTTAACGATCTCGGTGCGCACCACATCGGGTTTGCCGACGGCCGCGGCAAGCTGCACAGCGGGATGGCCGGTCAGGCAATCCTCGATCTCGGCCGGGCCGATGCGATATCCGGACGAGGTGATGACGTCGTCGTCGCGGCCTTCGAAGGTGACATAGCCGTCTTCGTCCTGCCGGCCGATGTCCCCGGTAAGCAACCAGCCGTGAAGAAATTTTCGCTCGGTCGCCGCCGCATCGTTCCAATAGCCGAGGAACATGACGGGATCGGGACTGGCGATGGCGATCTGACCGGATTCGCCTGCCGGCAGTTCGTCGCCGGCCTCGCTGACGATCGCGACGCGATGGCCGGGCACCGCGCGTCCGATGGCGCCCGCCTTGGTGACGCCAAAGGCGGCACTCGACGACAGCACGAAATTGCATTCCGTCTGGCCGTAGAATTCGTTGACAGTGATGCCGAGCGTGCGCCGCGCCCAGTCATAGGTCTCGCGGCCGAGCGCTTCTCCCGCCGAACCGACGGTGCGCAGCACCAGATCATATTTCGACCGCGGATCGGAAACCGAACGCATCAGCCGCAGCGCCGTCGGCGGGATGAAGGCATTGCGCACCTTCATCTCCGCCATGATCCGATAGGCCGTGTCTGCATCGAATTTCTGCGCCGGCGACGAGACGACGGGAACGCCGAGCAGAAGGCTCGGCAGCAACGCATTGAGCAGACCGCCGGCCCAAGCCCAGTCGGACGGGGTCCAGACCTTGTCGCCTACCTTGGGAAACCCTTCATGGGCGAACTGCATGCCGGGAATATGCCCGGGCAGAACACGGTGGCCATGCAATGCGCCCTTGGGCGGCCCCGTCGTACCCGAGGTAAAGATCATCAGCGCCGCATCGTCGGGCGTCGTCTTCTCTCCTTCGAAGACCGACGCATGCGAGGCGATCAGATCGGCAAAGGAGAGGGCGTCGGCAGCGTCGCTGACACTGATCACATGTCGCAGCTCCGGCAGGCGATCGCGGATTTGCCGGACCCGATCAAGGCCAAAATCATTGGTGATGATTGCCGCCGCGCCTGAGATTCTGAGCCGATATTCAAGCGCCTCGACGCCGAACAGCAGCGCCAGCGGCAGGGCGATCGCGCCGATTTTATAGATTGCGACGTGCGCAATCACAGTCTCGAAGGATTGGGGCACCAGCAGAGCGACGCGATCGCCACGTTTGATGCCGAGCGATGCCAGCGCATTGGCGAACATCGAAGAGGCCGCGGAAAGTTCACCATAGGTCAGTGAAAGATGGTCGCCGTTCGGGCTGAAATGCTCCAGACAGACGCGCTCCGGATCTCGCGCCGCCCATTCGTCGCTGACGGCGCGGCCGATATTGAAATCTTCCGGAATCCGCCAGGAAAAATCACGGTAGAGATCGCCATAACGATCGAAGGACGGCAGTCGCATAGTCGAATTCCGGTGAAATGCTGCACCAGCTAACACCTTGCGGCGCGGATGCGCAAGCCGCAGTGAAAAACGGTGGCCGATCACGCACCATTGTCCGAATAGTCCGCAGATTGTTCATTCAGCCCCTGCGACTTTGGCGGTTGCGCACTAGATCATGAAACGCCGCGCGGGGTTATCTCAAGTCTTGGAGCGTTTCATGGAATACGTCAAATTCGGAAAGACCGGGCTCGAAGTCTCGAAAGTCTGCCTCGGCTGCATGACCTTCGGTGATCCTGGCCGCGGCAATCATGCCTGGAGCCTGCGGGAAGAGGAAAGCCGGACGATGATCAAGCAGGCGATCGACCTCGGCATCAACTTCCTCGACACCGCCAACACCTATTCCAATGGCTCCTCGGAGGAGATCGTCGGCCGTGCCATCAAAGACTTCGCTAAACGCGAGGACATCGTGCTTGCGACCAAGGTGTTCAACCGCATGCGGCCGGGCCCGAACGGGGCCGGTCTGTCGCGCAAAGCGATTTTCGACGAGATCGACAACAGCCTGCGCCGCCTCGGCACCGACTATGTCGACCTCTACCAGATCCATCGTTTCGACTATACGACGCCGATCGAGGAAACGCTGGAAGCGCTGCATGACATCGTCAAATCGGGCAAGGCCCGCTATATCGGCGCCTCATCGATGTATGCTTGGCAATTCGCCAAGGCGCTCTACGTTTCCCGGCTGAACGGCTGGACCGAGTTCGTCAGCATGCAGAACCACCTGAACCTGCTTTACCGCGAGGAAGAGCGCGAAATGCTGCCCCTCTGCGAAGACCAGAAGATCGCCGTTATTCCCTGGAGCCCGCTGGCCCGCGGACGCCTGACCCGCGACTGGGACGAGACGACGGCGCGTAGCGAAACCGACGAATTCGGCAAGACGCTCTACACTCAGTCCGTCGATGCCGACCGCAAGATCGTCAATGCCGTCGCCGAAATCGCCGGAGCCCGCGGCATTTCCCGCGCCCAGGTCGCCACGGCCTGGATCCTGCAGAAGAAGGTGGTCACTGCGCCGATCATCGGCGCAACCAGACCGAACCACCTTACGGACGCCGTCGCTTCGCTATCGGTCAAACTCACCACCGAGGAAATCGCGGCACTCGAAGCGCCCTACATCCCGCACGCCATCGCCGGCTTCAAATAGCCGCCGGCATCTCGATCGGCAGACACTGGCGTGGAGAGGGTCGGGCCCTCGGCTTCGGCGCTCGGGACTATCTCCGGCTGGCGGGATCGAGCTGCCGACGCATCGTCACCAGGAACTGCTCGGCAAGTCCCCTGTCCTCGACGGCGCGCGCAAGAATCACGGCCCCCATCATCGATGAGAGCGTCGTCGCGGCATTGGCGCGGCGCTCCTCTTCGGTCTCGCCGGGAACGATACCGGCAAGTGTGTCGACCAGTACGGACAGACCGTCGCTGAAGACCGCGCGGACCGCGCCGCGGCTGCGGCTCACCTCCTGGATCAAGGTGGCGAAGACGCAACTGCCGCCTGGATCGTCAACAGTGCGCCAGTGGATATAATGGTCGAGAAGCGCTTGCAGCGGCCTGTCCGGAGACTCGGCAATATGTTCCTTCCAGCGCCTCTCGACCTTGTCGATCAGCTTGCGGCTGACCTCAAGCGCCAACTCGTCCTTCGAACCGAAGTGGCCGTAGAAGCCGCCATGAGTCAGCCCCGCCGCCTTCATGATGTCGGCGACGCCGACACCGTCGAAACCGTTCTCGCGAAAGAGCACGCCGGCAACAGTGAGGATTCTCTCGCGGTTCTCGGCAAATTTTTCGCGGCTGACCCGCATCTTCATCTCCAGAAATCATCTCTTGACAAAATATATGATGTCCATCATCAATAAGCAACAAATATGATGACCATCATGTAAAGCGGCTCTGTATCTTCCCCACCTGAATTCGAATGGAATCCCCTCATGGTTTCAGCAGTTCTTGCCTCCTCCCTTGCGCGGCGCAACATTCATTACGGTTGGGTCGTCGTTGCCGCGACGTTCCTGACCATGCTGGTGACGGCAGGCGCCATGGGCGCGCCCGGCGTCCTCATCAAGCCACTCCAGGACGAGTTCGGCTGGGAAACGTCGCAGATTTCCTCCGCACTGGCTATTCGCTTGCTCCTTTTCGGTTTCATGGGTCCGTTCGCAGCTGCCTTCATGAATTATTTCGGCGTGCGAAAGGTCATCGTCTTTGCAATGGCGCTGATCGGCTCAGGCTTCGTTGGTTCGCTGTTCATGACCGAGCTTTGGCATCTGCTGGCGCTGTGGGGCATCGTCGTCGGCTTTGGCACCGGCTTGACGGCCATGGTGCTGGCGGCAACGGTTTCGACGCGCTGGTTCGTCAAGCACCGCGGCCTTGTCGTCGGCATGCTTTCGGCAAGTTCGGCAACCGGCCAGCTCGTCTTCCTGCCGCTGATGGCAGAACTCACCGACCGTTACGGCTGGCGTGCCACCGTATTCTTCGTCTGCGCCATGATCATGCTTGCCGCCCTTCTCGTCCTTCTCTTCATGCGTGACCGCCCTTCGGACGTGAACCTGCCGTCCCTGGGAGAAGCCCATGTCGCGCCGGCACCGGCCCGCACGACGCTCAGCGCTGCGCTGACGACGCCGATCACCACGCTCCGCGAAATCTCGACGACCTCGACTTTCTGGATCCTGTTTGCCACCTTCTTCATCTGCGGCCTCAGCACCAACGGTCTGATCCAGACGCATTTCGTCACCCTCTGCGGTGATTTCGGCATCGTGCCGGTGGCCGCCGCCAGCGTGCTTGCCGTCATGGGCATCTTCGATTTCTTCGGCACCATCGGCTCCGGCTGGCTGTCCGATCGGTTCGACAATCGTTGGCTGCTTTTCTGGTATTACGGCCTGCGCGGTCTCTCGCTGCTCTATCTGCCGTTCAGCGATTTCAGCTTCTACGGCCTCTCCGTCTTTGCCATCTTCTACGGTCTCGACTGGATCGCCACCGTGCCGCCGACCGTCAAGATTGCCGCCGACCGCTTCGGCCGCGAAAAGGCCGGCCTCGTCTTCGGCTGGGTCTTTGCCGGCCACCAGCTGGGCGCCGCCACCGCCGCCTATGGGGCCGGCCTGTCGCGCACGGAGCTGTCGAGCTACCTGCCCGCCTTCTTCGTCGCCGGCGCCTTCTGCCTGCTGGCTTCGCTCCTGGCAATCACGCTTAAGAAGTCCGGCCTGACCAACCCGGCACCTGCCGCCGCTCGTTGAGATCGACAGGACCCGGCCTCGTAACGAGGCCGGATTTCCCGCTGCATTGCCGCGATAACTTCGCCCGCCCGTCTTGCGCGCGCGCCCGCTCGCATGTTAGACACCCGCCTCGTCTGGATCCGTTGCCCCATTGGCGGAATTGGTAGACGCGCTCGACTCAAAATCGAGTTTCGAAAGAAGTGCTGGTTCGACCCCGGCATGGGGCACCAGCCTCCGATGTGTGAGCTTCGACTCGGCGAGCCGAGGAGAGCAGCCAAGCGGAGGCGTCGCGCCGCAGTTCCGTCAGGAACGAGGGAGGACTGGTTCGATTATGCTCCGCTTAGCGGCACCATCGTCCCGAATACAATTGTGTCGCGCCTCCGCACCATCAAGCTGACGCGGAAGCACGGAACGAATTCACATCTGCTCGAAACTACTTGTTCTTCAGCAGCCACATCTTGCCGGCCATCGTGATGCCGTAGACATCTTTTGATGCGTCATCGTCGAGGTGCCGCCGCTCGAGCAAGCCCGGCTCTTTCAACTCGCCCAACGTCTTTGCCGTGATCGATTTCACCTTCTGCGGCCGCTCTTTCCAGCGGTCGGTCTTTGCGTAGGTCACAGTCGCGTTCTGATGCGTCCATTTATTCGCCGGCTGAGGATAGAGATCTCCATCCTTGGCGAGTTTGAGTGCAACGATCTGGGATGGGGTAAGCTCAATCATACTGAATAATTCCTGTGCGGGGTTCTGTGCGCCGAAAATGCGCTTCGAACGAAGGGGTGCTCATAACACCGCCTGATCACTTCCACCACCGCATTGCGCTTCGTGCCACGCGAAAGGCGAAAACCCGGCTTGCGGGAGCCGGGTTTCGTCTTTGTCGCGAATTTTCGTCAATAGCAGCGCCTGACCGTCCTGGTCACCTCGCCTTCATCGGTCTGACGGGTGACGCTCCTGGTTTCGCAGCCATCATGTCGGTAGCGGCGATGCTCGCGTTCGCGAACGCCGAAGGTCACGCCGCGCTCGCTGATGGTGATGCCGGGCCGCACCCGCTCGTAACGATAGTCATCGTCATAGGAACGCTCCCTGACATAGACGCTGTCGGCGAAAACAGGCCCTGCAAACGAGCAGGCGGCAAGGGCCGTCACGGCACAGTTCAGAATCATCTTTCTCATGTCGTTTCTCCTTGTCTAAAGGGCCAACGAAGCAAAAGGGAAGTGGTTCCGACACCAGCGGCAAACCTGGCATCCTGGAATGGAAGCGGAATTTATTGTTCGCGACTAAACCGACACCTCCCAGAGCAGTCGCAAAACGCAAATCAACTGTTTAATTTTGCTTGCGCTTCGTCCAAGGTGGCGACCGTTACCATCCGGCGAGGGCAGACGTGCATCAGGAAGTAGGACTCATTGCGACGGTCGCCGTCAGTTTTGTTTTCGCGGCTGTCCTCGGTTACGGCGCCGACCGGCTGCGGCTGCCGCCGCTCGTCGGCTATCTGATGGCCGGTATCCTGATGGGCCCGTTCACGCCGGGCTTCGTCGCCGATACCGCCCTTGCCGGCCAGCTCGCCGAAATGGGTGTCATCCTGTTGATGTTCGGCGTCGGCTTGCACTTTTCCGCCTCCGACCTGCTCGCTGTACGCGGGATCGCCGTGCCGGGCGCGATCGGCCGAATTATCCTGGCCACTCTGCTGGGCATCGGTCTCTGCATGCTCTGGGGCTGGAGCCTCGGCGCAGGCGTCGTCTTCGGGCTCAGCCTCTCGGTGGCGAGTACGGTCGTGCTCCTGAAGGCGCTGGAGGAACGCAATCTCGTCAATGCGCCGAGCGGGCGCGTCGCCGTCGGCTGGCTGATCGTCGAGGACCTGGTGATGGTGCTGGCCCTGGTGCTGCTGCCGGCGCTGGCAGAGCTTCTCGGCGGCCACGCCCTCGATACCAATCACGGCCTCGGTGAGCTGCCGCTGGTGCTGACGATCGGACTGACCTTGTTCAAGGTGCTGGCCTTCGCCGCCATGGCGATCTTCCTCGGTCCCCGTATCGTGCCCTGGCTGCTGACGATGATCGCCCGCACCGGCTCGCGCGAACTCTTCACGCTGACGGTGCTGGCGATCGCGCTCGGCATCGCTTTCGGCTCGGCGGCGATTTTCGGCGTCTCCTTTGCACTCGGCGCCTTTTTCGCCGGCGTCGTCATGAGCGAATCCCAGCTCAGCCACAGAGCAGCGGCCGATTCGCTGCCCTTACAGAACGCCTTCTCCGTGCTGTTCTTCGTCTCGGTCGGCATGCTCTTCGACCCCTCGATCCTGGTGCGCCAGCCGCTGGCCGTGATCGGCGCCCTGGCGCTCGTCATTCTCGGCAAGGCCGTCATCACCTTCGCCATCGTCATGCTGCTGCGATATCCGATCGGCATGGGGCTGACCTTGGCGGGCGGCCTTGCCCAGATCGGCGAATTTTCCTTCATCCTCGCCGGCCTCGGCGTCTCGCTCGGGCTTCTGCCGCATGAAGGCCAGGATCTGATCCTTGCCGCAGCGATCCTGTCGATCACATTCAACCCGATCGTGATCGTCGCAACCGACGGCCTGAAGAAATATATCCATGCGCAATGGCCCTCCCTATTCGAAAGCTTCGGCAGAAAGAGGCAAAAGACGCTTGGCAAAGAATTGGAAAAGATCAGGGCGCTCGGCGAAGAACGCGAACGCCAGCATCAGCTGAAGATGCAGCAGCTGATCGAAACCTTCCCGCTGTTCTCCCAGGTCGGGGAGGATGCGCAGGAAGAGCTGCTGCTGCTCTTCAAGGCGAAGTCGGCTCCGCCCGGCGAACGTGTCATCCGTCGCGGCGATCGCGGCGACAGCATGTATTTCATTTCCTCAGGCGCGGTCGAAGTGCGGCTTGCCAGCGGTGCGATCCGCCTGGAACCGGGCGCGTTCTTCGGCGAAATGGCGTTGCTGAGCGGCGGAAGGCGCACGGCAGACGTCATCGCCGTCGACTTCTGCCAATTCGAAGTGCTCGAGCGGCGCGATTTCAACATGTTCATGTCGCATCATCCCAATCTGCGCGCCATCGTCAGCGAAATGGCGCAGAAACGCACGGAAATGAACGTTCTGCGTCAGCAATGGGAAAAGTCGATGGATCTGTCCTGAAACGGCGATCACACTGCGCTGGCTATCTCAAGAAAAGGCTGGCCAGTAAGCATCCGAGCGAAAATCCAAAGGGATGGGATCGAGCCTCGACAGCGCCTCGGCGACGAAATCGAGCTGCAGCGACAAATATCTCAGCGCTCCCGGCATCGGCGCGCCGGTCGCAAATTCCCGGACGCGGGATGTATGATAGCCGCTTGCATCGAGCCGTCGCGCCGCCTCCCGGCGCACATCGTCGCGGCTTGGCCCGCAACCCGCCTCAGGACATACTTCCACCCGAGCGACCTGCCCGCGGCCGCCCTCGATCACTTTGAATTTCATCTCACGCCACCCTGCGGCCGAAAAAATAACCCGCCTCACAATGGCCGATTCGCCATCCCATGAAACCTTGGAAAGGGCGGAATGCCGCCGATCACGATTTTTTTTGAGCCGCGGTGGCGCGAAGGACACGGGCAAGCATTTACAGCGCCTCGCACGACACCTAAAGCTTTTTGCACCGCAACAGGAAAGGAATGGAATGCTCCGTAGACTTTATGACTGGACCATGTCTCTGGCCGCGCGCAAATCGGCTGAAGTCTGGCTCGCCGTCATCGCCTTCGTCGAAAGCTCCGTCTTTCTCGTTCCCGCCGACGTGCTTTTCCTGCCGATGGCACTTGCCAAGCCGGAACGCTCCTATCGCTATGCACTGATCGCTACCGTTGCTTCCGTGCTCGGCGGCATTGCCGGCTGGGCGCTCGGCTATTACGCCTACGAGACGGTGGCGCGGCCGATTCTCGAATTCTACGGCAAATTCGATGATTTCGAACAGCTGCGAAACTCGATCCATGGCGAATGGGAAATTTTGCTGCTGTTTTTGGTGACCTCCGGCTTGGCCCATCTGCCGCCGATCAAGGTCGTAACCATTATGGCGGGCGCCATCGGTATAAATCTGAGCTTCTTTGTCATTTCCGCCATTGTCGCTCGCGGCGCCCGGTTCCTACTTTTGGCTTGGCTGCTGCGTCGCTATGGCGAACCGATCCGCGATTTCATCGAGAAGCGTCTCGGCCAGATCGTAGGCGTCGGTGCTGCCGTGCTGATTATGCTCGGTATCGCCTACAAACTACTTGCTCACTAGGCCCACTTTGCGGAGTTCCGCCATGACTGCCACTTCCTCGCCGCTCGCCCGCCCCGGCTTTATCTATTCCATATCCCTTGCTATCGGCATGGCGGCGGTGGTCGGCGCCGCGCTCGGGTTCCAATATATCGGCGGCTATATTCCCTGCGCACTCTGCCTGCTGCAGCGCCAGCCCTATTATTATGCCATCCCGATCGCCATTCTCGCTGCCATCTGCGAGCTTGCCGGTCTGCCGAACTGGATTTCCCGTGCAATGCTGCTTGCGGCCGGCATCCTGATGCTGGTGACGGCCGGCATGGGCGTCTATCACGCCGGCGTGGAATGGCATTTCTGGGCGGGACCGGCGACCTGCTCGACGACCGCAAACAGCATGACGAGCAATGCCGGCGATCTACTGACCGAGCTCAATACGATCAAAGGACCATCCTGCACCGATGCAGCGCTGCGGGTGCTTGGACTGTCCTTTGCAGGCTGGAACGTGATCGCCGGCATCCTGCTCGCAGTTTTCGCCTTCGTCGGCGTCCGCAAATCTGCGTGAGGCAAGCCTATCAGGGCTGCAGTTCGGTATCCCAGTAGAGATAGTCGAGCCAGCTTTCATGCAGATAGTTGGGCGGAAACAGCCGGCCGTTATTGTGCAGATCCTGCACCGTCGGCTGATAGGGCTTCTGCGCCGGGAACATGCCCGCCTGCTTCGGAAGCTTGCTGCCCTTGCGCAGATTGCAGGGCGAGCAGGCCGCCACCACATTCTCCCACGTCGTCTCGCCGCCATGGGCACGCGGGATGACGTGGTCGAAAGTCAGGTCGTCGTTCGAGCCGCAATACTGGCACTCGAACCTGTCGCGCAGGAAGACATTGAACCGGGTGAAAGCCGGATTGCGGGATGGCTGAACGTAAGTCTTCAGGCACACGACACTGGGAAGCCGCATCGAAAAGCTCGGTGAGGAAACCGAATGTTCATATTCCGCGATGATGTTTACACGGTCGAGAAATACCGCCTTGATCGCGTCCTGCCAGGACCAGGGCGACAAGGGATAATAACTCAGCGGCCGATAGTCAGCGTTCAGGACGAGCGCCGGCAGGGCCTGCGGGGAGACTGCAATCGTCAAGGGACTCTCCTGATCGATTCGGCATCTGCTCCTGTATATTAGGCCGGTTGTTACAGGATTGTGAAGTCCAATAAATTCAGAGGATAAAGGCAATTTGAAGAGTGTGGCCGATCAGCCGATCGGCACCATGTCGCGCCGCATTTTCGTGACGTAATAGGCCCAGAAAAGCCGGGCCGCCACCGAGCGCCATGGTGACCAGATTTCCGCAAGCCTGGCGAGCGGCTTTGCCTGCGGCCGCGCCGCAAGTCCAAGCGCAGCGCCAACGGCGTTCTGCAGCGCGACATCGCCGGCCGGAAAGACATCGGCGTGGCCGCCGCAGAACATCAGATAGACCTGCGCCGTCCATGGACCGACGCCCTTCAAGGCGGTGAGTTCGCCAAGCGCTTCGTCCGGTGGCTTCAGGCAGAGACCGGAAAGATCGAGGTGGCCGGAGGCAACGGCTTCCGCAACCCGCGACAACGTGTCGGCCTTGGCGCGCGATAGGCCGAATTCCCGCCAGGCCTCGGGTGCAAGCAGCACGTAACCTTCGGCCGTCAGCGGCCCGTCCGCCGGCAGCATGCGCCGCCAGATCGCCTCGGCGCTGGCGCGCGAGACCATTTGCGACACGATGATATGGGCAAGGCCGGCAAAACCGGGTTCGCGCAGCCGCAATGGAATAGGCCCTGCCTCCGCCGCGATTGGTGCAAGGCGCGGATCGAGACGCAGCAATGCTTCGAGCCCCAGCCTGACGTCATCGTCGTTGCGGATGATCTGCACGCGTCCTCCCAGTGGTTCGAAACTGAAATCCGTGGCAGAAGAAAGCATGACCACGAGCGAGCGTCAAAAACCTGTCTTTCGTTTTGCGCCGAGTCCGAACGGGCCGCTGCATCTCGGCCATGCGTTGTCGGCCTTTTTGAACTGCGACATGGCCGACGCCTGGAATGGTCGCGTGTTGCTGCGCATCGAGGATATCGACCAGACGCGCTGCACGCCGGAGTTCGAGGCCGGCATCCTGAGGGACCTCGACTGGCTTGCCATCGACTGGGAGAGCCCTGTGCGGCGCCAGTCGGAACATTTCCCGGAATATCAGGCGGCGTTGCACGCGTTGATTGAACGCGGCCTGGTCTACCCGGCCTTCCTGACGCGCGGCGAGGTGAAGGCGCGTGTCTCCGCCTACGAGGCAACGGGGCAATCCTGGCCGCGCGATCCCGATGGCACGCCGCACTACCCGCCGATTGACCGTGAGCGGCCGGAGACCGAATGGCGGGATATCCTTTCCTCCGGGAAAAAACATGCCTGGCGGCTCGATATGCGCAAGGCGCTCGACCTGATCGGCGAACTGCTGTTCTGGACCGAAACCGGCGACGGCAGGACCGGGGAGATTGCCGCCGAACCCGAGGTCTGGGGAGACGTCATCCTGTCTCGCTCGGATGCCCCCTCGAGCTACCATCTTTCGGTCGTCGTCGACGATGCGCTGCAGGGCGTCACCCATGTGGTGCGCGGGCTCGACCTCTTCCACGCCACATCGGTGCACCGGCTGCTGCAGGTGTTGCTCGGCCTGCCGCAGCCCCTCTATCACCATCATCGTCTCATCCTCGACGCCGATGGCCGCAAGCTTTCGAAAAGCGAAGGTGACAGTGGACTTGCCGAATTGCGTGCCCGAGGCATGTCAGGGGCCGATATTCGCCGCCTTGTCGGGCTCTGATCTACGTTTGACACGCTCTCTGCCGACGATCGAAAGCGTGTGCGAGAACATCCGGAAGACGCGGAACTTGATCAGCGCCGCGTTGATCTCTGCGCCGATGATGAAGATGACGCCGACCATGTAGAGGAAGATCAGCACGATCATCACCGAGGCGAGACCGGCATAGGTCGCGGTGTAATTGGCGAAGGTCGCGAGATAATAGGCAAAGACCAACGCGCCGGCGAGCCACAGGAGCAGCGTCAGCAGCACGCCCGGAATTACGTCGAACACCCGCCGTTTGCCGGCCGGCAGCCACAGATGCATGACCAGCAGGCCGATGGTGAGCACGACAAGGGTGCCGTAGATGCGCCAGCTGAAGACGACGTCGAGCGTATCGGCAAACAGCGGAAGCCACTTCCGGGCATAGTCGAGAGCCAATGGCACGGCGACCAGCAGAATGCTGATCGCCGCGAAGATGATGACGGCAATCAGCACATAGCCGAGGCTGGCAAGGCGCGTGAAATACCACGGCCGCGTTTCCTGCACCCGATAGGCACGGTTGAGCGAGATGCGCAGCGCTTCGACGCCGTTCGAGGCGAAATAGGCAGCCGCCAGCACCGAGATCGTCAGCAGCCCGCCGCGCTGAATGGTCAGGACCTGCAGCACCTGGTCGGCGAGCGGCTTGGCGATCGCTTCAGGCCAGGTGTCGAAGATCAGGTGAATGGCGGTAGAGGAAAACTGATCGGCGCCTAGGAAGCTTGCAAGTGCGGTACCGAAGATCAGGAATGGGAAAACTGCGAGCAGGCTCGACAGCGCCACGTGGCTCGCCATGGCGAATCCGTCATCCTCGACCATGTGACAGATCGCGTCATAGACCACGTCGTAGATCGTGCGCAGCACCTTCCGCATTCCGTCCCCGGCTTCCAGATTGTATCCTCTGGCCGAATATGGGAAACGAGTCCCATTTTGTACAGGAATCATTCCATGGCGGAACAGCGCACAATCGTCGTCACCGGCTGTTCCTCCGGCATCGGCGCTTACTGCGCCCGGGCGCTGAAAACCGATGGCTGGCGTGTCTTTGCGACGGTGCGCAAGGCGGTTGATCTGTCGGCGCTGGAAGCCGACGGCATCGAAGCCTTTTTGATGGACTATGCCAGGGCCGAGACGATCACCGAGCTGGTCGGCGCGGTTCTCCAACGCAGCCGCGGTCGCGTCGACGCACTCTTCAACAACGGCGCCTATGGCCAGCCGGGCGCCGTTGAGGATCTTTCGACGGCAGCGCTGCGCGCGCAGTTCGAGGCGAATTTCTTCGGCTGGCACGAATTGACGCGGCAGCTGATTCCTTCGATGCGCAGACATGGGCAGGGCCGGATCGTGCAATGCTCTTCCATTCTCGGCCTGGTCCCCTATCGCTATCGCGGCGCCTACACCGCCTCCAAATTCGCGCTCGAGGGCCTCAGCATTACCCTGCGCATGGAGTTGCAGGGCAGCGGCATCCATGTAAGCCTGATCGAGCCAGGACCGATCGCCACACGTTTCACCGCCAATGCGCTCGCAAAGATCAAGGAGAATATCGACGTCGAGAACTCGCCGCACGCGGCCGATTATATCAGGCAGTTGGCGAGGCTTGAGGGTTCGGGGCCGGTCAACCGCCATAAACTTGGCCCCGAGGCGGTCTATTCGGTGTTGAGACACGCATTGACCGCGAAAAATCCAAAGCCACATTATCCTGTAACGACTCCGGCTAAACAGGGCATGCTCCTGAAGCGGCTGCTTCCGGCGGACCTCTTCTACAATCTGATGCGCTGGACGGACTGAGAAAGCTGAACGCCATGTCTACGGTCACCTATATTCTTGCGATCATCGTCATGGGCATCGTCGCCCTCGTGCTGATTCGCGGCCTCTTCAACATGATGAAGGGTGGCGACGCCAATATTTCCAACAAGCTGATGCAGCTTCGTGTCCTGTTGCAGGCAGTCGCCGTCATTCTGATCATGCTGACACTCTGGATCACCGGCGGCGGCCGTCCGAGTTGAGGAAACCGTGGAGCGGATTTTGATGATACGCGCAAACAGATCCTCCCTCATTCCTGTGCTTGTCACAGGAATGCAGCCACCGCGCGTCAGCGCGATGAATAACAAAATCCGACGGTCAAAAGTGTCTCCAGCGCCCAAGGACTTGGGCGCACTGGATTCCTGTGACAAGCACAGGAATGAGGGAGGACGCGTTGACGTCGCCACTCTTCCGTCGACCGGCGGTGCAATATGGTAAAGCTCAACAAGATCTACACTAAAACAGGCGACGACGGCACGACCGGATTGGCCTCCGGCCGGCGCCGGAGGAAGGACGACCTGCGCGTCGCCGCCTACGGCACGATCGACGAGGCCAATTCCGCGATCGGCCTGGCGCGGCTTTACACGACAGGCTTGCCCGAGCTCGACGCGATGCTGATTTCGATCCAGAACGATCTCTTCGACCTCGGCGCCGATCTCGCCACTCCCGACACCGGCGAGCCCCCGGCCTATGAGCCGTTGCGGATCGTCGAGACGCAGGTCGAGCGGATCGAACGCGATATCGACCGGCTGAACGCCGATCTGGATCCGCTGAAATCCTTCATCCTACCAGGCGGCAGCCCGGCCGCCGCGCATCTGCATCTCGCCCGGACGATCGCGCGCCGGGCCGAGCGCCTGATGGTCACGCTTGGGCGAACGGACGGTGAGATCGTCGGCGAGATCGCGATGAAATATATCAATCGGCTCTCGGATTTCCTCTTCGTCGCGGCCCGCCATGCAAATGGCCAGGGTCGTGCGGATGTGCTTTGGGTTCCGGGGAAAAACAGATAGGTTTGCCGCGATCACGATCGCCGGGGGGCCTTATGTTCATACCACTTCACGATGCCAATACACTGAAGCACATCAAGGTCCAGTGGGTGACCCTGGCCTTGATCATCCTGAATGTCGCGGTCTGGCTCTTCACCAGTCTGGAGAGCGAACTGGCTGCCCAGGCGACGACGGTTGGTCTCGGCTTTATTCCGGCGATCGCCTTCGGCCACGCGCAATTGGCACCGGGATTGGAAATCGTGCCGGAGCCGTTGACCTATCTCACCTATGCCTTCATCCATGCGGGTTTCTGGCATCTGGCCTCCAACATGGTCTTCCTCTGGGTCTTCGGCGACAATGTCGAGGATGCGATGGGGCATATGCGCTTCCTGCTTTTCTACCTCCTCTGCGCGGCTGCCGGCGCCCTTTGCCACGGTCTGTTGACGACGACATCGGAAGCGCCGCTGGTCGGAGCTTCCGGGGCGATCTCCGGCGTCGTTGCCGCTTATGTCATGCTGCATCCGCGCGTCAGGGTCTGGGTGCTGGTGTTCCTGCGTGTGCCCTTGCCCCTGCCCGCCTTCGTGCCGCTGCTTTTGTGGATTGGACAACAATTCTTCATGCTGGCGATTGCGCCGGATGGCGATGTTTCCTGGGGCGCCCATGTCGGCGGCATCCTTGCCGGTGCCCTGCTGATCCTCGTTCTGCGTCGTCCAGGCGTGCCGCTGTTCGACCGGGAAATCGTAACGCCCCGCGCCGTAAGGGATGGAGCCGGGGCCGTTGCGGCCGGCACTGGCGGCCGTAGCGAGGCGCGTCTTCCCTGGGGTCGAGATCGGCGCTGACCGATCTGTTGACGTATACGTAAACGTAAATATATTGCCGGGGCGATTCCCTGCCGGCGTCATGCAAGCGTTGTATTTGGAGGAAAAACGCGTATCCATGTCGCCATTCGACAATCGAAGCGGCGCTTGAGCGCGCATTTTTCAAAAAACTCGTGAAACCAGTTTCTCTTGAAGGAAGGCCCCCATGAAGATTCTCGTGCCCGTCAAGCGGGTTGTCGACTACAACGTGAAGATCCGGGTTAAGCCGGATGGCACGGGTGTCGAGCTTGCCAATGTGAAGATGTCGATGAACCCGTTCGACGAGATCTCGGTGGAAGAGGCGCTGCGATTGAAGGAGGCCGGCAAGGCGGAGGAAGTGGTGGTGGTGTCGATCGGCCCTGGCAAGGCCGAGGAGACGCTGAGGACGGCACTCGCCATGGGCGCCGACCGGGCGATCCTGGTCGAGACCGACGATCAAGTCGAGCCGCTCGCCGTCGCCAAGATCCTCAAAGGTGTCGCCGATGCCGAGCAGCCGGGGCTGATCATATCAGGCAAGCAGGCGATCGACGACGACAGCAATCAGACCGGCCAGATGCTGGCGGCATTGCTGGGTTCGGCCCAGGCGACCTTCGCCTCGAAGATCGAGATCGGTGACGGCAAGGCTCAGGTCACCCGCGAGGTCGATGGCGGCCTGCAGACGATCGAGATCAAGCTGCCGGCGGTCATCACCACCGACCTGCGTCTCAACGAGCCGCGTTATGCCTCGCTGCCGAACATCATGAAGGCGAAGAAGAAGCCGCTCGACAAGAAGACGCCTGCCGATTTCGGCGTCGACACGACGCCGCGGCTGAAGGTGCTGAAGACCGAGGAGCCGAGTGGCCGCAAGGCCGGCGTCAAGGTCAAGTCGGTCGCCGAACTCGTCGACAAGCTGAAGAACGAAGCCGGCGTGCTGTAATCGGGTTGGAACAGGAGCAACTATCATGACCATTCTTCTTCTGGCCGACCATGACGGCAATCATCTTTCTGACCAGACCGCCAAGGCGCTGACGGCAGCCTCGCAGATCGGCTCCGATGTGCATGTGCTGGTTGCCGGCAAGGGCGCCAGGGCTGCGGCCGATCAGGCGGCAAAACTCTCCGGCGTCTCCAAGGTGCTGCTGGCCGAAAGCGAGGCGCTTGCCAACAATCTCGCCGAGCCGCTGGCCGATCTGATCGTCTCGCTCGCCGGCTCCTACGACACCATCGTCTCGGCCGCCACCTCGGTCGGCAAGACGGTGCTGCCGCGCGTCGCCGCCCTGCTCGATGTCGCCCAGGTCTCGGAGATCATCGAAGTCGTCAGCCCCGATACCTTCAAGCGGCCGATCTATGCCGGCAACGCCATCCAGACGGTGCAGGCCAGCGACGCCAAGAAGGTGATCACCGTGCGAACCGCCTCGTTTGCCTCTGCGGCTGAAGGCGGCTCTGCCTCTGTCGAGGCGATCCCGGCCGTCTCCGATCCGGGTCTGTCGCGGTTCGTCTCCGATGCGCTGTCGGCGTCGGAACGTCCGGAACTGACCTCGGCCAAGGTCATCATCTCCGGCGGCCGGGCGCTCGGCTCGGCCGAGAAGTTCAGGGAGGTCATCCTGCCGGTTGCCGACAAGCTCGGTGCCGCCGTCGGCGCCAGCCGTGCGGCCGTCGATGCCGGTTATGCCCCCAACGACTGGCAGGTCGGCCAGACCGGCAAGGTGGTGGCGCCCGATCTCTATATCGCCTGCGGCATCTCCGGCGCCATCCAGCATCTGGCCGGCATGAAGGATTCGAAGGTGATCGTAGCCATCAACAAGGATGAGGAGGCGCCGATCTTCCAGGTCGCCGACTACGGCCTCGTCGCCGACCTCTTCGACGCCCTGCCGGAACTGCAAAAGGCGCTCTGAGCGAGGCAAATGCCTTTCTTTCGCACTTGCGAATGACTGGAAAATTGTCTTTTATCGGTCTACTACTTACTGCCGGGCGATCCTTCGTCCGGCAGTATTGCTAATAATGCGGCAGCGCGGGGGCGAATGGCGAGCGGGGGTTTGGAGATGAGTGCGGTGTTGAAGAATATTGGTATCATCGGTGCCGGCCAGATGGGCTGCGGCATCGCGCATGTTTCGGCCGCCGCAGGTTACCGGGTCCACATCTACGATCTGTCACAGGACCGCATCGAATCCGGCCTCGCCACCATCAATGGCAATCTTGCCCGCCTGGTGACGAACGGCAAGATGACCGACGAGGAACGCAAGGCGACCTTGTCGCGCATATCAGGCTCCGCCGATGTCAACGATCTCGCCCCGTCCGATCTCGTCATCGAGGCGGCCACCGAGGACGAAAGCGTCAAGCGCAAGATTTATAGCCAGGTTTGTCCGGTGATGAAGCCGGAAGCGTTGCTGGCCACCAACACCTCTTCGCTTTCCATCACCCGTCTTGCTGCCGCCACCGACCGCGCCGAGCGCTTCATGGGCATACATTTCATGAACCCGGTGCCGGTGATGAAGCTGGTCGAACTGGTGCGCGGCATTGCGACCGACGAGAAGACCTTCACCGCCGCCAAGGAGTTCGTCGGCTCGCTGGAGAAGACCGTCACCGTCGCCGAGGACTTCCCAGCCTTCATCGTCAACCGCATCCTGCTGCCGATGATCAACGAGGCGATCTATACGCTCTACGAAGGTGTCGGCACCGTCGACGCCATCGATACGGCGATGAAGCTCGGCGCCAACCATCCAATGGGGCCGCTGCAGCTTGCCGATTTCATCGGTCTCGACACCTGCCTGTCGATCATGCAGGTGCTGCATGACGGCCTGGCGGACTCGAAGTATCGCCCCTGCCCGCTGTTGGTGAAATATGTCGAAGCCGGCTGGCTCGGACGCAAATCCGGCCGCGGCTTCTACGACTATCGCGGCGAAGTGCCCGTCCCGACGCGGTAAGCAGACATCATCAGAAAGGGCGAATGGACCGCACGCCCGCGAAATGCTTTCCTTGCCGGGAACGGGAGGAATGCCATGTCGACCGAAACACCCATGTTCCTGCTGCAATGCTGCGTCCTGATCGGGCTCGCGGGCGTCTTCCTCATAAGAGGAGATGGGGACTCCTGAGCGATATCCTCACGACCCGATCGCACTCTTGATCAGCGCCTTCGCATCTTCGCTGTCCCAGACAGCAGGCCCGTTCATGGCGGAAATCAGGCAGCCCCTGTCGTCGAGCAGCAGCGTCACCGGCAGGCCAAAAGCGAGGCCTTCCTTCTTCAGGCTGTTGAAGACGCCGATCGTATTGTCGCGGTAAAGCTGCAGCGCATCGACACCAATCTCGGCAAGGAAAGTCTTCGGCTTTTCATCGTCGCCGCTGTCAATATTGACGGGCACGACCTGGAACTTGTCGCTGCCCATCTCCTTTTCCAGAGCGTTCAGCGCCGGCATCTCCTCGCGGCAGGGCACGCACCATGTCGCCCAGAGATTGAGCAGCACGGTCTTGCCGGCGAAATGATCGAGCCCCACTGATTTGCCGTCCGGCCCGTTGAAGGAAACCGCGGCGAGCTTGCGCGGCTCGTTGGCGGCAACCATGGCGGCGACCTGCCCCCTCATGAGCGGCGTCAGATTGGCGGCGCGCTCCTTTGCCAGCGCGCATTCGGCCGAAGCGCTGCTGCCGATGCCATTGCCAATGCCCGTCTCCTTCACGTATACCGCTGCCGCACCTGCAACGACACCTGCGACGGCGGCGATTGCGATCAGTTTTCCGGACGGCAGGCCGAAGGGTTTTTTCGTCGTCATTTCATTCTCCAGGACGGGCATCTTATGGCCGAGAACAACACGGACACCAAATCCTCCAACCAGATGTGGGGTGGGCGCTTCGCCTCCGGCCCGGACGCGATCATGGAGGAGATAAATGCCTCGATCGGTTTCGACAAGAAGCTATTCGCGCAGGATATCCGTGGTTCCATTGCCCATGCGACGATGCTCGCCCATCAGGGGATCATTTCATCAGACGATAAAGACAAGATCGTTCACGGGCTAAACACGATCCTGTCAGAAATCGAAAGCGGCAATTTCGAATTCTCCCGCCAGCTCGAAGACATCCACATGAACGTCGAAGCACGCCTGGCGACCCTGATCGGTCCGGCCGCCGGCCGGCTGCACACCGCCCGCTCGCGCAATGACCAGGTGGCGCTCGATTTCCGCCTGTGGGTGAAGGAAGAACTGCAGAAGACCGAACAGATGCTGACCGGTCTGATCGCCGCCTTCCTCGACCGCGCCGAGGAACATGCCGAAAGCGTCATGCCCGGCTTCACCCATCTGCAGACCGCCCAGCCCGTCACCTTCGGCCATCACTGCATGGCCTACGTCGAAATGTTCGGCCGCGACCGTTCGCGGGTGCGCCACGCGATCGAACATCTGGACGAAAGCC
Source organism: Rhizobium etli CFN 42 (assembly GCF_000092045.1). NCBI lineage: Bacteria > Pseudomonadati > Pseudomonadota > Alphaproteobacteria > Hyphomicrobiales > Rhizobiaceae > Rhizobium > Rhizobium etli. The sequence continues at coordinate 4,021,446 of NC_007761.1, forward strand.
CGATCGGCGCGGCTGCGCTGGCCGGCACCGGTTATCCGATCGACCGCCACATGACGGCCAAGGCGCTGGGTTTCCGCGAGCCCACCCGCAACTCCATCGATACGGTCTCCGACCGCGACTTTGCCATCGAATTCCTCGCGATCGCCGCAATAGCGGGCATGCATCTGTCGCGCCTCGCGGAAGAGATCGTCATCTGGTCGACGCCGCAATTCGGCTTCGTGCGCCTGTCCGACGCCTTCTCGACCGGTTCCTCGATCATGCCGCAGAAAAAGAATCCCGATGCGGCCGAACTGGTGCGCGCCAAGACCGGCCGCATCAACGGCTCGCTGATCGCACTGCTAACGATCATGAAAGGCCTGCCGCTCGCCTATTCCAAGGATATGCAGGAAGACAAGGAGCAGGTCTTCGACGCAGCCGAGAGCCTGGAACTGGCGATCGCCGCCATGACCGGCATGGTGCGCGACATGACCGTCAACACCGCACGCATGAAGGCGGCGGCCGGCTCCGGCTTTTCAACGGCGACCGATCTTGCCGACTGGCTGGTGCGCGAAGCGGGCCTGCCCTTCCGTGACGCCCATCACGTCACCGGCCGCGCCGTGGCGCTCGCCGAAAGCAAGGGCTGCGATCTTGCCGAGCTGCCGCTCTCTGACCTGCAGGCGATTCATTCCGCAATCACCGACAAGGTCTACGACGTGTTGACGGTAGAAGCCTCGGTCGCCAGCCGCAAGAGCTTCGGCGGCACGGCGCCCTCTGAAGTGCGCAAACAGATCGCCTTCTGGCGCGCCCGCAATTGAGAGAGACCTGGCGGGTGAAAGCCGCCTCCCCTTCCTGCAAGCGCGGGAAGGCCGCCCATCAATCAGGGTGCACAAGGCGGATAAACTTCGCTATGAAGATCCCGTCATTCGACATGAATGATTCAGCCATGCGCCGCACAAGAGGATATCCATGCAGAAGAGCTTACCGCACCTCATCCGCCTGACGGCGGTGCTCGCCGTCATCGGCCTTGCCGTTGCCGGATGCGGACGCAAGGGCGATCTCGATCCGCCGAGTGCTGCGGCGACGAAGGAAGGTGACGTTTCCAAGCCGACGAAACAGCCCGGCACCGTTGACAAGCCCTTCCTTCTTGACCCCCTCCTTTAAGGCGCGCACCCCGTGAACCATTTCGATTATCGCGACGGCATCCTTTACGCCGAGAACGTCCCCGTTCCCGAGATCGCCAAGGCGGTCGGCACGCCGTTCTACGTCTATTCCACGGCAACGCTGGAGCGCCACTATCGCGTCTTCTCGGAAGCCTTCGCCGATGTCGACTCCATGGTCTGCTATGCGATGAAGGCGAATTCGAACCAAGCCGTGCTGAAGACCTTGGGGCGCCTTGGCGCCGGCATCGACGTCGTCTCGGAAGGCGAACTGCGCCGTGCGCTTGCCGCCGGCATTCCGGCGAACCGCATCATGTTTTCGGGCGTCGGCAAGACGCCGCAGGAGATGGATTTCGCGCTTGAGGCCGGCATCTACTGCTTCAACGTCGAATCCGAGCCTGAGCTCGAGATTCTCAATCAGCGCGCCGTCAACGCCGGCAAGACGGCACCGGTCTCCTTCCGTATCAATCCTGATGTCGATGCCAAAACGCATGCGAAGATCTCGACCGGCAAGAAGGAAAACAAGTTCGGCATCTCCTGGGATCGCGCCCGCGCCATCTATGCCCATGCCGCCAAACTGCCCGGCATTGAAGTCACCGGCATCGACATGCATATCGGCAGCCAGATCACCGAGCTGCAGCCCTTCGACGACGCCTTCAAGCTGCTCAGCGACCTCGTCGCGACGCTGCGCGCCGATGGCCACTCCATCCATCACGTCGACATCGGCGGAGGCCTCGGCGTTCCCTACAAGGACGACAACAATCCGCCGCCGCTGCCCGATGCCTATGCCGCGATCGTCAAGAACCAGCTGCGCGGCCTGAACTGCAAGATCATCACCGAACCCGGTCGCCTGATCGTCGGCAATGCCGGCATCCTTGTGACCGAAGTTCTTTATGTGAAGGACGGCGGCGAGAAGACCTTCGTCATCGTCGACGGCGCGATGAACGACCTCATTCGCCCGACACTCTACGAGGCTTATCACGAGATCCGTCCGGTGACGATTTCGGCAGCGAACGCGCCGCGCATCCGCGCCGACGTGGTCGGCCCCGTTTGTGAGACCGGCGATTATCTGGCACTCGACCGCGAAATGGCGATGCCGAAGCCCGGCGACCTGATGGCCGTCAGCACTGCCGGCGCCTATGGCGCGGTGCAGGCAGGCACCTATAACAGCCGTCTGCTGGTGCCCGAGGTTCTGGTCAAGGGCAGCGATTTTCATGTGATTCGTCCGCGCAGGACCTATGCGGAGCTGATCAGCCTCGATTCCGTTCCGGCCTGGCTCGACTAGAGCATGTCGCGCAAAAGTGTGAAGCGGTTTTGGGTTAACGACATGCGTAAAACAAAAAGCTAAAGCGCAAGAAGATCCTCCGAACGATCGCGGCACGCTTTAGCGGCAAAATCACTTTTCGGCGAATAAACGTGAAAAGGCGGTATTCCTGCCCGTTCGCCCTCGCCTTCGCCACAAAGAGTGTTATCCTTTCGTTCATGAGCGTATTGCCCCGCAATCGCCGGAAGCGCCCTCTGTACCAGAACGCCAGATCGCGGAGACCGGACCGATGACAAGCCCATCAAGGCAGAGGAAGGGTGCATTTGCGCTCCGTCCCTCGCTTGCCCGGCTGGTAACGACGAAACGCCTGCTAGCGCGCACCGTGCTTTTCTTCGAGCAGCTGCTGCCGCTGCTGATGTCGGTCCTCTGCATCGTCGCCATTTATCTCTCAGCCTCCTGGTTCGGCATCTTCCGCAACGTGCCGGACTGGCTGCGTATCCTGCTGCTGATCGCGTTTGCCGCGGCGTTCCTCGCTTCGCTTGTCCCCTTCCGCCATCTGCGCTGGCCGAAAACCGCTGAAGCCGATCGCATGCTGGAAGAGCGCAACGGCCTGCCGCACCAGCCAGTTGCCGTCCAGGAAGACGAGCCGGCCCACGACACGCCCTTTTCGCGGGCACTTTGGCGTGAGCACCAGGTGCGCATGGCCGAAAAAATCGCAGCACTCGATGCCGGCATGCCGCGGCCCGATATCGCCGCACGTGACCGCTTCGCCCTGCGCGCCATCCCTGCTTTGCTGCTCGTCACCGCTTTTGGCTATTCACTGTCGCTCAACGGCGGCTCGATTGGCGACGCATTGCAGGCAGCGCCAGAGCGGGTGGCGGTCGATCCGGCGGTGCGCATCGATGCCTGGGTGACGCCGCCCTCCTATACCGGTCGCGCGCCGGTTTACTTGACTACCGATGGCAGCGAACAGGCGTCGATCGGCATTCCGCAGTTCTCCGGTCTAACCGTGCGCGTCAGCGGCGGAAAGACGGCCGAGAAGGTCGTGTTCCGCAAAGCGAACGGCGAGGCGCGGGATATCGCCGTACAGGCCGACGCAAGGCCGCGGCAGGCAACCGAACCTGCCGGCGAGCAGCCGACGGCCGGCGCGCCTGCCAACAATGCCCTCGTCGCGCAGACGCATGTGATGAAGCTTGAGGAAAACGGTGCGCTCGAGGTCAATGGTCGCCGCTGGAGCTTCGACGTGCTGCCTGACAAGGCGCCTGAAATCGCCTTTGACGGCATGCCGAAGGTAAGCGTCAACGGGGCGCTGGAAATCGGCTTCACCGTCAGGGACGACTACGGCGTCCAGGAAGCCCATGCGGAGATCGTTCCTCTGGAAAACGATCCGACGGCGACGCCGCTCTATCCGCTGCCGGAGTACCGGCTGGATATTCCCCGCCGCAACGCCCGCGACGCCAAGGGCGTGACCAGCCGGAATCTGACCGAACATCCGCTTGCCGGCAAGCCGGTGCGCATTACCCTCGTTGCCAAGGATGCCGCAGGCCAGACCGGCCGCAGCCCGCCCTACGAGATGGCGCTGCCGTCGCGGCCCTTCAACGAGCCGCTTGCCGCAGCCGTCGCCGAGGAGCGACAGGTTTTCGCGCTCGATACCCGTAAGATGCCGCAGGCGATCGCCCTAAACGAGGCGCTGACCATCCGTCCCGAGGAGACCATCCCCAAGCTCACCAACTACCTGTTACTGGAATCGGCCTTGGCCCGCATGAAGCTGGCAAAAGGCGAGGAGGCGCTGAAGGATACGGCCCAATATCTCTGGGAGATTGCGCTCGGCATGGAGGACGGCGATCTTTCGCTTGCCGAGCGCAAGCTGCGCGAAGCCCAGCAGAAGCTTGCCGACGCGTTGAACCGCAATGCGCCCGACGAAGAGATCAAGAAGCTGATGGATGAGCTGCGCAAGGCGATGCAGGATTACCTGAGCGAGCTTGCCCAGCGGATGCAGAACGCCCCGACGATGCAGCCGAACCAGAATGCGCAGAACATCCTGCGCCAGCAGGATCTGGAACGGATGATGGACCAGATCGAAAATCTCGCCCGCTCCGGCAATCGCGACGCGGCGCAGCAGATGCTGTCGGAATTGCAGCGCATGATGAACAACCTGCAGGCCGGCCGACCGCAGCGGGGTCAGGAAAACAGCGAAGCCCGCAAGCAGATCGACAAGCTCGGCGAGATCCTGCGCGATCAGCAGAAGCTGATGGAAGAAACCTTCCGCCTCGATCAGCAGCTCAAGGACCGCATGCAGCGCGGCGAATCCGATATGGGCGAAAACGATCCGTTGCTCGACGAGATGATGCCTGGAGAGAATGGCGAGCCGCAGGACCAGCAGCAAGGGCAGCAACGCCAGGGCCAGCAAGGTCAGGGCCAGCAACCTTCCGAGCAGATGACGGCCGAGCAGCTCAGGGAAGCGCTGAAACAGTTGCGCGCCCAGCAGGATGCCCTCGGCAAGCAGCTCGGCGAATTGCAGAAGAAACTTGGCGAAATGGGCATGAAGCCCGGCGCGGGCTTTGGCCAGGCTCGACGCGAGATGGACGGCGCCGGCCGCGAACTCGGCCAGGGCCGCGGCGACACGGCCGTCGAGAACCAAGGCCGTGCGCTGGAAGCCCTTCGCCAGGGCGCCCGCGACATGATGAACCAGATGATGCAGGCGCAGCGGGGCCAGCAGGGACAGGGCCCGAACGGCCAGGTCGGCCAGGGCGATCAGAACGGCCGGGATCCGCTGGGGCGGCCACGCATGAGCAAGAGCTATATGGATGACGACGGCGTGAAGGTACCGGACGAAATCGACGTTCAGCGCGCACGCGAAATTCTTGATGCGATCCGCGAGAAGCTCGGCAACAATCCGCCACAAGAAATGGAACGGCGGTATCTCGAACGGCTTCTGGATATCCAGTAAGCCTTATACCGCCGTCAAAGACAGGCGCGCGCTCTAAGCGACGAGTGCCCGGGCGACAGCCTTGCGGATATCGGGAAGCGCAAATGGCTTGGCGACGACGTCGATGATCTTTTCTGCGAGGTCGTCGGCGCGCTCGCGCTGCTCAGCATATCCTGTCATCAGCAGGATCTTCAAAGCAGGGAAGGCGTCTTTCGCCTGATGGGCGAGTTCGATGCCGTCCATGACGGGCATGCGGATGTCCGACAGCAGCAGATCGTAGACCCCGTCCTTCAGCTTCTCCAGCCCCTCGGCGCCGTCGGCCGCTTCATCGGTCTCGTGACCGTCGAGCCGCAAGGCCCGGGCTACGAAAGACCGCAGGGAATCCTCGTCTTCCGTAATCAGAATTCTTGCCATATGTGCATTGCTCCGTCTTCAGCCCCGCGACGGAAATCACCAGACTTTCCTTTTCGATCGGTAAAGATGGCGAAGCGATGGGCGAGATGGTTAACAACCCGTCTTCACCCGGCAAGGAAGTGATGCCAGCATCCTCAAGCGTCGCCGGTCACCACGCCGACGAAGGGCAGTTCGCGAAACGCATAGGCAACGTCCATGCCGTAGCCGACGACGAAGTAATCGGGACATTCGAAGCCGACATAATCGGCCTCCAGCTTTTCCTTGCGCTTCACCCGCTTGTCGAGCAGCACGGCGATCGTCACGTTGCGGGCGCCACGTTCGAAAAGCAGTTCCTTGGCAAAAAGCAGCGTCCGGCCGGACTCGAGAATATCGTCGATTAGGAGGACATCTCGGCCATGCACGTCGCTGTCGATATCCTTGACGATGCGCACGCCTTGGGAAACCGTGCCGGTGCCGTAACTCGACAGCGTGATGAACTCGACCTCCGGGGCAAGCCCGGTGTGATGCAGGGCGCGGATCAGGTCGGCGGCGAAGATGAAGGAGCCCTTGAGCACCGCAATGACGAGCAGGTCCTTGGTCGGCCCGTTGGCGATCTCCCGCGCCATCGCATGATTGCGCTCCGCGATCTGCTCGGCGGTGAAGAGCGGCTCGATATTTTTTCCGCGCACGACAGGCATAAGGGCTTGCTCCGTGAAATGAAGGGTAAGCCGTTAGCACATATGCGCGCCTGAAACAGCCTCGCCGGTCAGGAAATCAACGGGATTGGCGGGTCCTGTGGCGGAAAGCCATCGCGAATCGCATTATTTCTACGGCAGGAAGGAAAGCCGAACCTCCGGCAATTTTCCGCCGACGTGCTGGACGCGGGCTGAAAAGCCGCGGCTTTGGCCGTCATAGATGACGTCGGCGGGCGGATCAATGACGACGCTTGCCGTCAGCCGTTCGTCGGTCACCAGATCGGCGCGGATCGGATGCACCGTCTGCGTGGTGCCGCTTTCGTTTTCGATGATGCCGTTGACGACGAGCACACGCATGCCGTTCGCATCACGCGGCGTCACGGTGACATGGGTGAAATGCAGCGGCGCTCCGGAGGAGGCGCCCGCCGCGGAAAGGCCGGAAAAGCCGCCTGCGAGCCCGAAAACAAGCACGGCGAGCGCCAGTACCAGCACCGCGAAGCTGCGCAGCGACGCCCGCTGCAGCCAGGATTCCGCCCTTCGCAGAGCGGAAGCCGCCATCGCCAGCAGGAGCGGCGGCCGTACGGCGCGCGCTGCCGCCATGCGGCTGCTGTTGTCGTTATGGATCTTCGGGCTGAAGTCCTTCGGCCGGGTTTTGCCGACCGTCACGAATTCGGCGTCGGAAACATCGGCAGGACGTGTCGAACGATACTGGCGGCGTGCGGGTTCGGGCGGCAGGAAATCATAGGCCTGACCCGGTGTCCGGCGGCTGAAGGAGGATGCTTCCATGGTGGCTGCCTCGCAGATGTCCACATGGTTTCGCTGCCGCAAGAAATCTGGGCATTGAAACGAATCCTTCTCAGTCGTAAATTTTAATGGTTAATGCTTCGCAAAGATTGCCATCAAACGGGCGTCTTTCCGGCAAAATTTACCGGCTGTTAACGGTGTTGGTTAACAAGTCACGCGGTGAAACCAAGAACAGACTGAGCTGCCCGTTGATCCACTTCGAGAATGTCGGTTTGCGCTATGGCATGGGCCCGGAAATCCTCCGGGACCTGACCTTCGACATTCCGAAAAAGTCCTTTCAGTTCCTGACGGGCCCGTCGGGTGCCGGCAAGACGTCGCTTCTGCGGATGCTCTTCATGTCGTTGCAGCCGACGCGCGGCCTGATCCGCATGTTCGGCCGCGATATTTCCGAAATTCCCCGGCCGGAACTGCCGCTGCTGCGCCGCCGCGTCGGCATCGTCTTCCAGGATTTTCGCCTGCTCGACCATCTCACGACCTATGAGAATGTCGCTTTGCCCTTGCGGGTGCGCGGCAAGGAGGAAAGCTCCTACAAGACCGACGTTCTGGAACTCTTGAAATGGGTCGGGCTCGGCGAACGCATCAACGTGCTGCCGCCGGTCCTCTCCGGCGGGGAGAAGCAGCGCGCCGCCATCGCCCGGGCGCTGATGGACCGGCCGGAAGTCCTGCTGGCTGACGAACCGACGGGCAATGTCGACCCGCCGATGGCCAGGCGCCTGCTCAATCTTTTCCTCGAACTCAATCGGCTTGGTACAGCGGTCGTCATCGCCACCCATGACCTGACGCTGATGGAACAGGTGGAAGCCCGCCGTATGATCCTCTCGGAGGGGCATCTCGATATCTATGACTGAGCCCCCGTCCAGGAACCGAGAGAAGGCGCCGGCCCAGCCTGCAGCCCAGCAGAAGCGCCCGGAAATGCGCGTGCGCCCGACCGCGCCGATTCTGCCGCCCTCCAATATCCAGGGCAATGCCCTGATGGTGGTCATATCGATCATGGCCTTTCTCGCCTGCCTGACGCTCGGCGGCGTCAGCATGGTGCGTTCGACGGCGGCAAGCTGGGAGAGCCAGATCTCCCGCGAGATCACCATCCAGATCAAGCCGGACGACAATTTCGACATGGAAAAGGCGCTGACGCAGGCGCGCGACCTCGCGCTGACTTTCGTCGGCACCAAAAGCGGCCAGATCGTCGATGAGGCAGCCACCGCCCGGTTGCTCGAACCCTGGCTCGGGCCCGGTCTCGATCTCAAGGATCTGCCGGTTCCCCGTCTCGTCGTCATCACCATCGACGAAAACAATCCGCCGGATTTCGATGCGATGCGAGGCCTCCTGAAGGACAGCATCCCGCAGGCGAGCCTTGACGATCACCGCACCTGGGTCGACCGGCTGGTCTCCATGGCGCACACGACGGTGCTGATCGGCACCGGCGTTCTGCTTCTGGTTTTTTCGGCAATGGTGCTCACTGTCGTCTTCGCCACGCGCGGCGCGCTGTCGGGCAACCGCCACATTGTCGAAGTGCTGCATTTTGTCGGAGCGGAGAGCTCCTTCGTCGCCACCGAATTTCAGAAGCATTTCCTGAAGATCAGCCTCAAGGGCTCGGCGATCGGCAGCGCGCTTGCCGCTCTTTTCTTCGCCACCGCCGGCTTCTGGCAGAGCCGCACGCTGGCAACGCCAGAAACGGATCAGGCGACGGCGCTGTTCGGCACCTTCTCCGTTGGCGTTCTCGGCTATGCGGGCATCTTCGCGACGATGATCGTCATCGCGCTCTTGACGACCGTCACGGCGCGGCTGACCGTCATGCGGACGATCTATGAAATCGATACATTGCGTTCGGACCCGACACGCACAGACGGCATCGCAAGTTGATGCCATGCCGTTTTATCGTGAAAGCGTCTGTTCCGCGCCGCAATCAGCGTATAATCACGATTCATGACGATGGGCGATACGACACGCAACCCGATTCGGCAGGACCCGGAGCTTGATCATCCGGTCGGCTTGCCGCCGCGGCGCGGTCCGATCCGCCGCCTGCTCCGCTGGGGCGGCTTTGGCTGCGTTCTGGCGATCGCCCTGGTGTTCGGCGGCTTCCTGCGGTTTGCCGATTCCGTGACAACGCTCAAGCCGCCGGTCGAGCCGAAGGCGGACGCGATCGTCGTGCTGACAGGCGGCTACCAGCGCATCGACCAGGCCGTGGAGCTGCTGCAGAAGGGAGCGGGCAAACGACTGCTGATCTCCGGCGTCCATCCGACGACGACGCCGGCGCAGATTCGCAAGATGACGCAAGGCTCGGCCGATCTTTTCTCCTGCTGCGTCGATATCGGCCATGATGCAATAGACACGATCGGCAACGCAGAGGAAACCTCCAACTGGATCCACGCCAAGGGATACAGAAGCGTTCTCGTCGTCACCAACAATTATCATATGCCGCGCAGCCTCGCAGAACTCTCCTATGTCGATCCGGACATCGAATTCATCCCCTACCCGGTGGTCAATTCGGATTTGAAGACCCGCAACTGGTTTACCGATCCCAACGCAATGCGCGTCATGCTCGCCGAATATGCAAAAGTTCTGTTAACAGGCGCCCGCAACATCACCGGTTTCGGCCGTCACACCGGACTGCGCTCGGCAAGCGTATCCGCCTCAGACTGAACTTTTGCTTGAGCATTGATGCTGAAATGTGTGAGCGGCTTTCGGACGACATCATGCTCTAACTCTTTAATTCAGAACAGGATTCAGATTCTAGGTTCGGCCTAAAATCTGAATCCTGTTCTGGGGCGGCATCAAACGCTTTTTATGACGGTCAATATCGTGTAGGCCGGTCGCATGAGCATGCCTCGGGATAATTTCATGATCGCCCTGCGTTCCGTCCTCTTCAACACGATCTTCTACACCAATCTCATCATTCGGATGATCGTGCTCTCGCCCTATTATTTCGTGGTGCCGCGGCTTACGGCCTATGCAATTCCAAAGAATTGGGCGCGCTCCAATCATTGGCTGATGCGCATGATCGTCGGCACGACCTTCGAGATCGAGGGGTTGCAGAACTTGCCTGAGGGCAGTTTTATCCTGGCGCCGAAGCACCAGTCCTTCTGGGACACCTATGCACTGCTGCCCAACCTCAAGGACCCGGTCTATATCCTGAAGCGCGAGCTGATGTGGATTCCGCTCTTTGGCTGGTATGCGAAGAAGCAGCGCATGATCCCGGTCGACCGCGGCGCCCGCGGCAAGGTGATGGTAGAAGTGCTGAAACGCACCAGGGAAGAGCTTTCGACCGGCCGCCAGCTGATCATCTATCCTGAGGGCACCCGCCGCCCTCCGGGTGCGGAGCCGGTTTATAAATACGGCATCGCCCGCATGTACCGCGATCTTGGCATTCCGGTCGTGCCGGTTGCGATGCATCCCGGCCTCTTCTGGCCGCGACGGAGCATCCGCCGCTATCCCGGCCATTTCAAGGTCAGGATTCTGCCGCCGATCATGCCGGGAATGGATCCGGATGCCTTCTTCGCTCATCTGATCGAGGTCACGGAGCGGGCGAGCGACGAGCTCCTCATCGATACCGTCGAGCGCAATCCGCATCTGCCTTTGCCGCCAACGGCGGTCGCTCGGCTGACCGAGCTGCGCAAAGTGAAGGCGGCGACGGCCTGATCAGCCGGCCCGCAGCCGCTCTACCTCGTTGCCGACCTGCTCCAGCCAGGGGTCGCGAATGCCCATCTGTCTCAGGTGCGCAAGCGTGTTAAAGACATAGGCGTCGTTCGGGCCTGACTGCCCCCTGGCCTCGTTCACTACCCGCGCGGCCGCAAGCGCATCGAGCGTGCCGGCATATTGCTCGTGGTCGCGATCAGCGATGTAGGTAACCGCTTCCGTTCGGCGACCGCCGGCAAACTGCAGCCGAACCCGGCGCTCCAGATAGACATTGGTGACAAGTTCGCGGGCGCGGAGATAATCGATCACCTCGTCCCATTTGTGCGCCGAAATACGGAACGCCATGCCGCGGCAAGCTCCACCCCTGTCAAGGCCGAGAACCAGGCCGGGATTGTCGCGCGTGCCGCGATGGACGAAGGATCGGACGCACAGCGAACGCCTATAACCATGCACCAGAGCTTCTACCCGCTCCAGGAACTCGAAGCCCGGATTCCACATCAGTGAGCCGTAGCCAAACACCCAAAATTCGTCCATATCGCACGCCAGACCGGAATCACATTTGCGATTCACCATTGGAGAACATCATGGCAGCGTCAAGCCGATCCGGCAGCAGCCAAACCCCCAACAGCAAGAAATTCTGGTTGCTGGGCGGAGGCATCCTCCTGGTGATCGCGCTTTATACCGGTGGCTGGTTCTATGCCGCATCGGCTTTGAAAACGACGGTGCTGAAAGCAATCACGCCGCGCGATCAGGCAGGCGTCACCGGCGAATGCTCCGATATCGAATTCCGCGGCTATCCCTTCCGCATTGGTCTGTTCTGCTCCAAGATCGATGTCGACGACAATGTCAACGGCGTCTCCGCCACCTTCGGCGCATTGCGCTCCGCCGCACAGGTCTATGCGCCGAGCCATATCGTCTGGGAGCTCGATTCACCGGCCGAAATCCGCACCACAAACGGCCTTTCGGTCTCGGCCCAATGGGCGAATCTGCAGGCGAGCCTGACGACCAGGCTGCAGGGCATCGATCACAGCTCGACCGTCATCGAGGGCCTGAAGGCGACGGCGATCTCCTCCTATACCGGCCAGACCATCAGCTTCGACGCGGCTCGCACCGAAATTCACCTGCGCCAGAACGGCGCCGATCTCGACGGCGCCATCTCGGTGCAGGATGCGGAGACCGCGATCAAGGACTGGCCGCAGCTCCTCCCGAAACTCTCTGCCAGCGTCGATCTCACGATCGTCGGCAAGGCCGGCCTGATCGACGGCAGCGACCCGAACGGCCTCAATGGCTCTGCCGGCGAACTCCGTCGCATCGTTGCCGACATCGGCGACGGCAAGGTGATGACGCTCACCGGCCCCTTTTCCTTCGACGAGCAGGGCTTTCTCTCCGGGAAATTCAAGTTGGAGATCGAACGGCTCGGCCCCTGGGGCGACAGCCTGAAACAGGCTTTCCCGGATCTTGCCTCGACCGTCAACATGGCGACGAAGATGCTGAAGGCGCTGGCCGGCGGCAGAGACAAGGTCTCGGTCGATCTCGTCGTCGACCGTGGCAATGCCACCGTCAGCGGCTTCATTCCGCTCGGCCAGATCCCGCCGATCTGACTGCCCCCTCAGCCGATGTGCTTGATGAAGAAAACCTCGGGCACCGACTGCAGACCGGGCAGCTCGATGGCGCCGATTTCAGCAAATCCGTTGCGGCGATGCCAGTCCTGCGGCCGGCTCTCGTCGCATTCGCTCGACGTCATCAGCATGCGGGCGCCCTCTGCCCGCATGGCCTCTTCCCAGGCAAGAAACAGCGCCGTGCCGACACCCGACCGGCGATGGGCAGGCTGGATACGAATCATTTCCATATAGGGAACCCTGCCCCAGAACCGGGAAAAACGCAGGAAGCCAACGATCTCCCCGGCCTGCCTGGCAAGGAGATATTCGCCGAGCGCCACACATCGTGACACCCATGCCTTGCCTGCACTGGCATCCTGGCGCACCAGCCAGTCGATATCCGCCTGGCTCGCGCTCGCCACCTCCACCATCTCGGCTACTTCTTGTCCAGCGGGTGGGGGCGGCCGAAATCCGGTGCATCGACGTCCTGGCCGGCCTGGACGATCGAACGGCGGATGGCGCGCGTGCGGGTGAAGAGTTCGAAAATCTTGTCGCCTTCGCCCCAGCGGATCGCGCGCTGCAGATAGGCGAGATCTTCCGAGAAGCGCGCCAGCATTTCGAGGATCGCATCGCGATTGTGCAGGCAGACATCGCGCCACATCGTCGGGTCGGAAGCGGCAAGACGGGTGAAATCGCGAAAACCGGAGGCCGAATATTTGATGACCTCGGACTCCGTCACCGTCTCCAGATCGTCGGCCGTGCCGACGATGTTGTAGGCGATGATATGCGGCAAGTGCGAGACAATCGCGAGCACCTTGTCATGGTGTTCTGCATCCATCTCGTCGACCTTGGATCCGAGCGCTTCCCAGAAGCCGCGCAACCGTTTCAGCGCCGTCTCGTCGGTGCCGGCAACCGGCGTGAAGATGCACCAGCGGCCTTCGAAGAGGCCGGGGAAACCGGCATCCGGGCCTGATTTTTCCGTGCCGGCCAGCGGATGGCCGGGGATGAAATGCACACTGTCGGGCATATGCGGCTGCATCTGCGCGATGACAGACGCTTTGGTAGAGCCGACATCGGTGACGATGGCCCCCGGCTTCAGGCTGCCGGCAATTTCCTTCGCTACGCTTTCCGAAGCGCCGACCGGCACCGAGACGATCACCAGATCGGCATCTCGGACGGCCTCTTGCGAAGACGTCGTATAGCGGTCGCCGAGGCCAAGCTCTTCGGCGCGCTTCAGCGTATCGGCACTGCGCGTTGCGACGACGATCTCTTTGGTAAGCCCCAGCCGCCGGATGTCGTGAGCAAGCGAGGAGCCGATCAGGCCAATGCCGATCAGCGCGATGCGATCGAACAGCACGCTCATGCCTGGCGTCCCATGAATTCACGCAGCGTGGCGATGACGCCGCGATTGGCCTCTTCAGGACCGATGCTCATCCGCAGCGCATTGGAAAAGCCGTAGCTGCGCACGGCGCGAAGAATGTAACCGCGGCTCGTCAGAAGCTCGTCGGCATCGGCCGCGCGTTTTCCATCGATGTCCGGGAAGTGGATGAGGACGAAATTGGCGACGGAGGGCGTCACTTTCAGCCCGATCGCTTCGAGGGCCTCCGTGAGCGTCTCCACCCACATCTGGTTGAAAGAGACGGCCTGCTGGACGAAGGCCTGGTCGCGGATAGCCGCGGCACCGGCGGCGATCGCGGCCGCATTCAGGTTGAACGGAGCGCGGACACGGTTCACGGCGTCGACGATCTCCGCGGGCGCATACATCCAGCCCACACGCATCGCCGCAAGACCGTAGGCCTTCGAAAAGGTGCGGGTCATTACCACGTTGGAACTGGACGATACGACCTCGATGCCGGCTTCATAATCGTTGCGACGCACATATTCGGCATAGGCCGCATCGAGCACAAGGAGGACGTGTTTCGGCAGGCCCGCCTGTAGGCGGCGAATCTCGCTGACAGGAACGTATGTACCGGTGGGGTTGCCGGGATTGGCGATGAAGACGATCTTCGTCCTTTCCGTCACCGCTGCCAGGATGGCGTCGACGTCGACGGTATAGTCCTTCTCCTTGACGACGACGGGCGTGGCGCCCGAGCCCATGATCTGGATCTTGTAGACGAGGAAGCCATGCTCGGTGATGATGCCTTCGTCGCCGGCGCCGAGATAGACATGGCACAGCAGGCCGAGCAGTTCGTCGGAACCGTTGCCGCAGAGGATGTTTGCCGGATTGAGGCCATGCACCGCGGCGATCGCCTCGCGCAGTTCGATCGCCTGCCCGTCGGGATAACGTCCCAGATTGTCGGCAGCTGCCTTGACTGCCTCGATCGCCTTCGGGCTGGCGCCGAGCGGCGTTTCGTTGGAGGAAAGCTTGTAGACGCGGGCGACCCCCGGCGCGTGTTCCTTGCCCGGCACATAGGATGCGATATCGAGAATACCGGGACGCGGAACGGGCTTGCTCATCTCAACGCTCATGGGTTGACCTTGGATTTTCCGGAAAATGACCAAGTGGCATTAAAGCGGAATGTGATTGTTGTCGAGAGGTATGGGCGTGACACAAGCAGCCGGAGAGCTCAGGCCTACTCTTCAGCTACTGCGTGTGGTTGGTACGCCGTGCGGCGCGAGAACGGGCACGAAGACGCGGCGGGAGGCGCGCGCGGCGACCGGCAACCCCTGATAGAGCCGCTTCTGCGCCTCGACGATGATGACACCGGAAAAAGCCGGCCATAAGGTGCGGCCGACTCGCTCGAAGGCGCGGCGAAGGCGCAGGATGGTCCTCAGTTTCGAGGGCGGAAAGAACAACGCTTCGGCGGTCGCACCCGGCGTGAAATTGGTCTCGCGCAGCAAATGCGTCAGCTGACCGCGGGAATAGGGCCGGCCCGAACCGAAGGGCGT
Organism: Rhizobium etli CFN 42; assembly: GCF_000092045.1. Classification (NCBI taxonomy): domain Bacteria; kingdom Pseudomonadati; phylum Pseudomonadota; class Alphaproteobacteria; order Hyphomicrobiales; family Rhizobiaceae; genus Rhizobium; species Rhizobium etli. The sequence continues at coordinate 4,036,787 of NC_007761.1, forward strand.
GTGTTCCATGCGAGCCCAGACCCCGCGCCGGTTCGGCACCACGATAACAAGCCGTCCGCCCGGCGCCAGCACCCGCCAGAGCTCCTTCAGCGTCTCGCGCGGGCTTTCGGCGAACTCGAGCGAATGCACCATCAGCACCCGATCGATCGAGGAGTCCGGCAGCGGCAGTTCTTCATCGAAAATCAGCGTCGTCGACGACAGCGAGCCCATCGGCCAGTTCACTGCGCCCTGTCCGGCTGGCATGAAGGCGAAGGTGCGTTCGGTATCGGCCTGGAAGCGATCAAGGAAAGGCACGGCATAACCGAGTCCGACGAGACGCTCCTGCGGCAGGCGCACCCAGAGCGACGAGAGCGCCATGGCGATCGACTGCTCGGCAAGACGCCCGAGGTCGGAGTGATAGAACTGACGTAGGTCGACGATATCCGCGTGCATTGCGATAAATGTTATCAGCGGGCGGTTGGACTTCAAGGCCGGACTCTCTACATTCCCGCGAGAGTCGTGGGACAAGGGATTGTTTGAAGATGAAACCTTTGGAATTAGACGTTTTTCTCTGCCGCACCGACAATTTCGGCGTGCTCGTGCACGATCCGGAGACGGGATTTACCGCGGCGATCGATGCGCCGGAGGAGGCGCCGATCCTGGAAGCGGCAACACGGCGCGGCTGGAAGATCACCCACATCTTCACTACGCATCACCACACCGATCACGTCGCTGCAAATCTGGCGCTGAAGGAGCAGTTCGGCTGCGAGATCATCGGCCCGATCAACGAGGCCATCGCCATTCCTGGTCTCGACCGGACGATGGCAGATGGCGATAGCTTCCTTTTCGGCGATCACACGGTCAAGGTCATTGAGACTCCCGGTCACACCGCCGGTCACATCTGCTATCACTTCGTCGACGACAAGCTGCTCTTTGCCGCCGACACCCTGTTTGCCCTCGGCTGCGGCCGCCTGTTCGAACGCCCCGCCGCCGACATGTGGCATTCCCTGCAGAAGCTCGCCGTGCTGCCGGACGAGACCGCCGTCTATTTCGGACACGAATATACTTTGTCTAACGCCCGCTTCGCACTGACGGTCGATCCCGACAATGAGCGCCTGAAAAGCCGCGCCGCCGAGATCGAAGCTCTGCGCGCCGAAGGCAAATTCACCGTCCCGACGACGCTCGGGCTGGAAAAGGAAACGAACCCGTTTCTGCGCGCCGCCGATCCGGCGATCCGTCGCCATCTGATCATGGAAGGCAAGACGAATGAGGAGGTCTTTGCCGAGATCCGCAAGCGCAAGGACAATTTCTGATGTCGCCTGATGAGATCATTCGCGAACTCGGCATGCAGCCGCATCCCGAAGGCGGCTGGTACGTGCAGACATTCCGCGACAAGGCGGGTGGAGAGCGCGGCCATTCGACGGCGATCTACTATCTGCTGACGAAAGGACAGCGTTCGCACTGGCATCGCGTTCATGACGCGGTCGAGGTCTGGCATTATTATGCCGGTGCGCCGCTGGCGCTGCACCGCTCGCAGGACGGGATGGCAAGCGAGACGCTGATGCTCGGAACAAACCTTGCCGCTGGCGAGCGGCCGCAGGCAATCGTTCCTGTCAATTGGTGGCAATCGGCCGAACCGCTCGGCGATTTCACCCTTGTCGGCTGCACTGTCTCGCCCGGCTTTGAATTTTCGAGCTTCGAGATGGCGCCGACGGATTGGAATCCCGGCGGCTAGATGTTTAGACTTACTCTGCCACCGCGGGCTGTGCCTGGCTTTTGCGGCGAAACATATCCTGAGCAGCCAGTACCGCCCCGCCGGTGACGAGCAGGCAGGCGAGAGCGATGCGCCAGCTCGGCTCGGCAAAACCGAACAGCGTCAGGAACAGCGTCGACAGCAGCGGCGCCGCGTAGCTTGCCGCACCGAGGATCTGAATGTCGCCATTCTTGACGCCATAGTCCCAGGCGTAGAAGGCGGCCCCCACAGGCAGGAGCCCGAGCCCGACGACGGCGATCCATTCGAACATCGTTGCCGGCCACACGGTCGCCTCCAGGCCGAGATGGCAGAAGAGCGACAAGATCGAAGTGACTAGGCAAAAGCCGGCAACGACATCGGTGGAAACGGCTTCAAAACGCCTGGTCAGCAGCGAATAGCCCGACCATGTGAAGGCGCAGAGAAAGGCCGCCCCATAACCGACCGCGTAGGCGCCGTCGAAATTGATGCCGTTGCGGCCGACGATCAGAAAGGTGCCGCAAAGCCCGGCCAGGGCGCCCGCAACGTGATACCAGCGCAACCGTTCGCCCGGCAGCAGCGCCGAGCCGACCACGATCAGCAACGGCCAGAGATAGGCTATCAGCCCCGCCTCCACCGCCGGCGCGTTCCTGAGCGCCGTGAAATAGAGGAAATGATAACCGAACAAGCCTGCAATACCCGTTATCCAGACCTTTGCCGGCTGTTTCAGCAACGCCAGCCGCGCGGGTTTGAGGACAAGCACGCCGAGGCCAGGAATGCTGCCGATCGCAAAGCAGACGGCTGAAAGCTGGAACGGCGGCATCTTGCCGGAGCCAGCCGTCAACAGCGCCAGGAAAGACCACATCAGAATGGCCGTAAAACCGATGGCCGTCGCGCGAAGCTTCACCTGTCCCCCTTTACGGAGGCGAAAGCTCCGTCAACCGACGCTGCCATATTTGATGGCAGTGATCGTCACCATTCCATACTCGGTTGGAATGCGCACATAAACGGGAGCATATACATTTGCCGCGTCAGACTTGGCAAACCAGATTTCCATGCGGTCGCTCTTGCTGAGATAGTCGATGTCCTTGCGACCCTTCTTGTAGCCTGAGCGCGGCACGAAGCGAACGCCGCAGACGAGCGCCTTGCCTTTGAAGCCGTCGGTCTTGAAATCCTCGTCACCCTTCGGCGAGAGCACTAGATCCATGCGCGTCTCACCGTCGAAGATCGGCAGCGTCTGCGCGCAGATCTTGGTATCCCCGGTGAAGACCAGGCCGGAGATCGGATCAAGCACCGAACGCATGTCGCCAGGCGTGACGTCGATCCAGTTCTTCGGCCGTTTCGGCGGCGGCGTCGTCGTCGCCGAGATGATGTTGCCATTGCGGTAGCTGACTTCGTAGACACGGGCCTTCTTGCCGCTCTTGTAATAGAGCGAATACTTCAGCGCCTGCAGCCGATCATTGCGGACGACGCCGGTGACGCTGGTCTTTGCCGAGATCGTCTTGACGAGATCGGCAAGGCCGGCGGATTTGATATCGCCCGCAATCTTGTAAGAGTGATCGTCCTCGATCTGCGTCAGAAATGCCGCGCGCGCGATCGGCAGGCCGGCAAGCGTCACCCGATAGATGGTCTGATGCTGGATTTCGGCCGCCGATGCCGGTATGGCAAGAAGTGCGGCGATGGCCGAAATGAAAACGCGTCTGCCCGAATGAGCCATGAGTGAAGCCTTGTCTTGCCGCGCGCCGGCAGCCCTGCCGAACGGTCTATACTCCTGCCTTGAAGCGAAGAAAACAGCAGCTTTTTGACGGAATTGCGGGAAAGGTCAAGGTTTGGCTTGACGCGCTCAGCCTCTCTGACTATAGAACCGCAACTTTCCAATCATGCCTGTTGGATTGCGAGCCCGGTTTTGCCGGGGACGGCAATTCGATGGGCCGAGAAAAACAAGAATAGGTGTTCAATGTCCCGCGTGTGCGAATTGACCGGCAAGGCCGTCCTGACTGGTAACAATGTCAGCCATGCCAACAACAAGACCAAGCGCCGGTTCCTGCCGAACCTGTGCCAGGTAACCCTGATTTCCGACGCTCTCAACCAGCGTTATCGTCTTCGCGTTTCGGCTGCGGCTCTTCGCTCCGTCGAACATCGTGGCGGCCTCGATGCCTTCCTGATCAAGGCAAGCGAAAACGAACTGTCGATGCGCGCGCGCCTGCTGCGCCGTCAGATTGTCAAGAAGACCGCCGAAGCCGCTGCTGCGTAAGCTTCTGCCCTCTTTCATACGGCTTCAAAAGGCTTGAACGGATAACACCGGACAAGCCTTTTGCTTTGCCGGTTCAGCACTCCAACTGGTGGCATCACCCAGGATAAAAAAATGCTGAAGACCCGCTATACGCTCGCCTATGTCGCACTGATGACGCTTGTCGTCGTCGCCTCCAACTTCCTCGTCCAGTTTCCGCTGAACGCCGAAGTCGCGGGCATCAACTTGGCCGATATCCTGACCTGGGGCGCCTTCTCCTATCCAATCGCGTTCCTGATCACCGATCTGACCAACCGCCAGTTTGGCCCGCAGGCAGCCCGCAAGGTCGTTTTTGCCGGCTTCGTCGTCGGCGTGACGCTGTCCTTCTTTACATCGGTGCCGCGCATCGCCACCGCCTCCGGCTCGGCCTATCTCGCCGGTCAATTGCTTGATATTGCTGTTTTCAACCGCCTTCGCCGCCAGGCATGGTGGCGCGCGCCGCTCTTGGGCTCGCTGATCGGCTCAGCGCTTGATACGGTGATGTTCTTTTCGCTTTCCTTCGCCGCGTTTTTCGTCTTCCTCGGCCCGAACGAGCCCTTTGCGTTGGAAGCGGCTCCCATCCTAGGCGTTTTCGCTGCCGAGGCGCCCCGCTGGATTTCCTGGGCGATCGGCGATTTCGCCGTCAAGATGATCGTCGGCCTTGTTATGCTGCTGCCCTATGGCGCGCTCATGAACGTGCTGCGGCCAATGCAGCCTGCCCGCGCCAGCTGAACACGCCGGAGAAGTTCACCGGCGCCGGCGGACCGCGCCAGCGGCGATGGCGGGGTGCAGCAGAACCTCCGTGAGCAGATTGTCGATGTCTCGCGACGAATCGAGCCGCAGCACCGGCACGGTCTGCGTTTCCAGCCATTCCTCATGCGCCGCGAGGCTGCGGCGCTCGGGGCCGGCGGTATCGTAGCTTGCTGCCCATTCCAGGAATTCTCCGCTTTTCACTTCCATGTCGCCGCCAGGCCCGATCCGGTGTCCGTATCGAGTCGCCTCGCGCGCACGGATTCGCGCCATGCGAAGCTCCGGCTCAATCCTGACGAACACAATCAGATCGTAGAGCCGCTCGAGCGGTCTTCCCCATTTCAGCGCCGATCCTGAAAGAATCCAGCCGCCGGGCCGCCGCGTCTCCTCGAGCAGCAGCCTTATGCGCTCGTCGGCATCCCGCGGTGTCGTGAACGGCGGATCAGTCGGCAGCCAAAAGAAATCATCGGTGTCGAGATGGGCGATATCCAGCTTTTCGGCAAGCGCGCGACCGAGCGACGTGGTGCCGGAACCGGACGCACCCATCACATGAATATGCACCATGATTTTCCTCCGAAAACCGCCGCTTCTGCGATACCACCAGCGGGATAACCGAGGCATGTGATGTTAATCTGACGATCCGAGCAATTGCGGCTCTTCGGCGAGCCGGAATTCCAGCATCAGATTACGCTGCAGAATGGAATGGTTGTCATCCGACACCAGAACGATATGGGTGGTGCCGTCGGCCGCCTGAAAAGCATCAAGACCTTCCATATTGTCGATCTGCGAACTGAAATTGCCTTCGAGCAGCAATTCGCCCTCGACCACGGCCCCGGGCCTGACATCGGCGCCCTTGATGCGGCGAAGGCGCATGCCGATGCCCTCGGCCATGTTGAAGCGGCGTTCGAGCAGCAGCAGGTCGCCGTTCGGCAGGAAGGTCCCGTCGGTGACGTCGAAACTCCCGTCCCGCGCCACCGCAAAACGCCCTTTCAGCGGCCCGCTGAGAATCGCCGCCACCCGGTTGCCCTCGCCGTCGAGGCCGCGCTCCGAGACCACAACCACACCGCCCTTGAGCGGGCTCGATGGGGGCGCAACAGCAATCGTCTCGATGCCGCGATTGTCCTTCAGCATCTTGCGCGGAATGAGGAGCGGAAGGGTGCCGATCGCCCGCGATTCGGCAAAGCCTGGATCGGGATAGATATCGACCCGATGATCTTGCTCGAAGGAGACCAGAATCCGGTCGCCGTCGAGCGCCAGGCCCTCGGCATCCATATATCCCTTGCCTTCCAAACTCAGGCCTGCACGGTTCTTCATCGGAATGATCTCGATATCCGAAAGGCCCGAGAGCTTGCCCTTGGCATCGCGCTCGATGCTGCCGGTCAGCCACTGGCCGGTATCGAGCACGACCACGAAATGCCTCTGGTCCGGCCGAAAACGGATGGAGGAAAGCGAGCCGAACAGCGCCTTGCCGGAAACCATCTCCAGCCCGCCGAGAAATTCCAGCGATCCGAATTTCGTCTCCGAAGAGCCGATCCTGAACTCTGATATTTGCCGGCTAATGACCGACGCCTCGCCGCCGGCCCATGAGGGACAAGCGCCTGTTGCGATGCAAAGAGCAATCGACGCCGCATGGCAGAGGCGCTTGCCTGTCATTCCGGACATTTCCCTGAAGCGGCGTCAGCCGGCACGGCGCAGCCGGCCGCCGCGCGGCTGGGCGGATTGATCTTCGAAAAGCGAGGCAAGCTGCTCGGTCATCGCGCCGGCAAGCTCGTCGGCATCGACGATCGTCACGGCCCGGCGGTAGTAGCGCGTCACGTCGTGCCCGATCCCGATCGCCAGCAGTTCCACTGGTGAACGCGTCTCGATCCGTTCGATGACGGCGCGCAGATGCCGCTCCAGATAATTGCCGGGATTGACCGACAGCGTCGAATCGTCCACCGGCGCCCCATCCGAGATCATCATCAGGATGCGGCGCTGTTCGCGGCGCGCAAGCAGGCGGTTATGCGCCCAGATCAGCGCCTCGCCGTCGATGTTTTCCTTCAGCAGGCCCTCGCGCATCATCAGCCCGAGATTGGCGCGCGCCCGCCGCCATGGCGCATCAGCTGATTTGTAGATGATGTGGCGCAGGTCGTTGAGCCGGCCCGGTGTCTGCGGCTTGCCGCCGGCAAGCCAGGTCTCACGCGCCTGCCCGCCTTTCCAGGCCTTTGTCGTAAAGCCGAGGATCTCGACCTTGACGCCGCAGCGCTCCAGCGTGCGGGCAAGAATGTCGGCGCAGGTGGCGGCAACCGTGATCGGTCGGCCGCGCATCGAGCCGGAATTGTCGATGAGGAGGGTGACGACCGTATCGCGGAACTGCGTGTCGCGCTCCATCTTGAAGGAGAGCGCCTGCATCGGATCGATGATGATGCGCTGCAGCCGGGCCGGATCGAGATAACCTTCCTCCAGGTCAAAATCCCAGGAGCGGTTCTGCTGCGCCATCAGACGGCGCTGCAGCCGGTTGGCAAGGCGGCCGACGGCGCCCTGCAGATGCGCCAGCTGCTTGTCGAGGAAGGCGCGCAGGCGCTCCAGCTCAGCGGCGTCGCAGAGCTCCTCGGCGGTGATGATCTCGTCGAACTCTTCGGTATAGACGTGATAATCGACCTTCTCGTTGAAATCGGCGAATGGCGTGTTCGGACGGCGGGTCTCGCCAGGCGTTTCCGAATCGTCCTCGCCCTCCTCCATCATGTCGTCGTCGGAGATTTCGGCGCCTTCGGTCTCGCCGTCTTCCATCTGCTCGTCGGAGACTTCGCTGTCCTCGACGGGCGCGGCATCGGTGCCGGCATCCTCGTCGACCTCGTCCTGATCCTGCTCGTCGCCGCTCGGCTGGTCTTCCTGCTCCGACTGATCGTCATTGTCGGCTTGGCTGTCGTCGTCGCCGTATTCCTCGGCCATCTCCATGGCCGACAGCATGTTGCGGATCACCTTGGCGAAGGCCTGCTGGTCATTGATCGCGCCCGACAGGTTGTCGAGCTCGGAGCCCGCCTTGTCCTCGATGAAGCCGCGCCAGAGGTCGAGCACCTTGCCGGCGGAGGCCGGCGGGCGCTGGCCGGTCAGCTTCTCACGCACCATCATCGCGACGGCTTCGCCGATCGGTGCGTCTTCCTGGCGCTCGATGCCGGTGAAATTCGCCTTGGAATATTTCTCCTCGGTCATCGAGCGCAGGTTCGACGCCATGCCCTCCATGCGCAGCGCGCCGATCGATTCGACGCGCGCCTGCTCGACCGCGTCGAAGATCACCCGGGCGTCCGAGCCCTGCGGCGCCATCGTCGCATGCACCTTCTCGTCATGGCAGGCCAGCCGCAGCGCCATGGAATCGCCGAGCCCGCGGGTGACCGCCAGCTCATGCGCCGTCGGCCGCTTGGAAAGCTCCGGCAGGCGGATGCGCTCGCCGGTCATCCCCGGCCGTTCATTGGCGAAGGTTACCTCGACATCGCCGTCGCCGGCGACCGAGCGCACGCAGCCGGATATCGCCCGGCGCAGCGGCTCGACATCGACAGGCGCACCGGGCTTTGCTTTCGAATTGTCACCGCGAGCTGCCATGATCGGTCGGTCTCAGGCTCCGAGAACGATGTTTGCGGCACTTTCCTTCAGCTCGACACCGAAGGCGCGCTGATAGTGCTCGGCCACCAGCGGGCGCTCCAGCTCGTCGCACTTGTTGAGGAAGGTGGTGCGGAAGGCAAAGGCGAGATCGCCGAAGATCTCCGCGTTTTCAGCCCAGGTGATGACCGTGCGCGGGCTCATGACGGTGGAGAGATCGCCGTTCATGAAGGCGGCACGCGTCAGGTCGGCAACCCGCACCATCTTCGACACGGTCTCACGGCCTTCTCTGTCCTTGCCGAAGCTCTTCACCTTGGCGGCGACGATATTCACTTCGTGATCATGCGGCAGGTAGTTCAGCGTCGTGACGATCGACCAGCGGTCCATCTGCGCCTGGTTGATCTGCTGCGTGCCGTGATAAAGGCCCGTGGTATCACCGAGGCCGATCGTATTGGCGGTCGCAAACAGGCGGAAAGCCGGGTGCGGCCGGATGACGCGGCTCTGATCGAGCAGCGTCAGGCGGCCGGAGGATTCGAGCACGCGCTGGATGACGAACATCACGTCGGGACGGCCGGCATCATATTCGTCGAAGACGAGGGCGACATTGTGCTGATAGGCCCAGGGCAGGATACCGTCCTTGAATTCGGTGACCTGCAGCCCGTCCTTGACGACGATTGCGTCCTTGCCGACGAGATCGATACGGCTGACATGGCTGTCGAGGTTGATGCGCACGCAAGGCCAGTTAAGCCGTGCCGCCACCTGTTCGATATGCGAAGACTTGCCGGTGCCGTGATAGCCGGAGATCATCACGCGTCGGTTATGGGCAAAGCCTGCGAGAATGGCTAGCGTCGTGTCGCGGTCGAACAGATAGTCGGGATCGAGGTCCGGCACATAGGCGTCGCCCTTGCTGTAGGCGGGAACGCGGATGTCCGAATCGATGCCGAAGGTCTCGCGAACCGAAACGGTGGTGTCGGGCAGTTCAGATATATCCAGATCGATCTTGCTCATCATGTCTCCAAGGCGGGTGATGCCACCCGGCCATACTGTCTCAGGCCATGTCGCAACCGTGACGCCGCGATTATCTCCGCGCCCGTCCAGGTCGGAACGTCGGCGATACTTCTCCGGGACTGAAACGAAACCTCGGCGGGATGATGACCGCTTGCGAGCATTCTTGAAAGAGTCCCGGACAAGAAACGCCGCGTCCGGAAGGTCGGCGGAGGCGATGGGTAAACACGCAAATAGGAGCCGCGTTTGCCTGCGGCCTCAGCCGATTTGGACCATACCCGATTGAAGCCTAAGAGCAAGGACGGGAATTAACAAAAACCATTCTGCTTCAACAATTGATAGGCCTGGATGACGGCGCGGAAACGCTCCTCCGAGCCGCGGTCACCGCCATTGGCATCCGGATGGTGCTTCTTGACCAGTTCCTTGTAGCGGCTCTTGATCTCCGCCGACGTCGCATTGGTATGCAGCCCCATCGTATCGAAGGCCTTGCTTTCCAACGATTTCAGTTTGCGCGCCTGAGGAAACCGCGGCCCGCTGCCCTTGCCGCCTTCCTTGACGAAGCCGAAGGGATCACGAACGCGGGTATAGGCGCCGGAGCGGACTTCCGAATGCAGCGGACTGTCCTTCGCCGATTTGTTGACGCCGACGGTCCATGTCGGCCGGTGGCCGGTGATCGCCTCTTTCTGGTATCGGGCGATCTCGCCGTCCGAAAGACCGGAGAAATAGTTGTAACCCTTGTTGTATTCCTTGACGTGCTCGAAACAGAACAAAAAGAACTGGCCTTCCGCATTGCGTCCGACGGGGGCGCGATGCGAACCTTTCTTGTCGCAGCCGTCCCACTGGCAGGTAGGCGGTGCCTGCTCGGCCTCCTGCTCGCGTTTGCGGCGTGTTCGGATGCGGTCGAAGTATTTGGAATCAAGTCTCATGGCGGCGCTGATTATGGGGCTGTCGGAAGGCGACAACAAGAATTGACAAATGGGAATGTTGCTGGCTTGGTGGGAACCCCTTTCGCGCAACAGCAAGACCGGATGATGACTCTCAGGACCCGCATCGAAGAGAAACTTGTCGAAGCCTTCGCCCCCGAACGCCTGAGCGTCATCGACGAAAGCCATCTGCATGCCGGCCACCAGCCCGATATCACAGGCACCGGCGAAACCCACATGCGGGTGAGGATCGTTTCGGCGAAATTCGCCGGCCTGTCGCGGCTGGCCCGCCACCGGGCGATCACCGAACTGCTGAAGCCGGAACTCGATGCCGGCCTGCACGCGCTGGCCGTCGAACCGGCGGCACCCGGCGAGGCGACACGCTGGTAGAACCGCAGCTCATATAGGAACCGGTTGCCTTCGCGCCAAGCCGATCAGGCCGGTTTTGTGCCGTCTTCCCCAGCCGGGCGGATGCGCAGCTTGGTGATGCGGTTCTTCTCCCGCTTCATGACGACGAAACGTTTGCCATAAAAGGTGAAGGCCTGGCGCTCTTCCGGAATGGTCATCGATTCATGGATGACGAGGCCGGCGATCGTCGTTGCCTCCTCGTCGGGCAGGTTCCAGTCGAGCGCACGGTTGAGGTCGCGGATCGGCACGCCGCCGTCGACGACGATGGAACCATCCGCCTCCTGGCGCACGCCTTGAATCTCGATGTCGTGCTCGTCGGAAATGTCGCCGACGATTTCCTCGAGAATATCCTCCAGCGTGACGATGCCCTGCACCTCGCCATATTCGTCGACGACGACGGCGAAATGCTGCTTGCGCCGCAGGAAGGCGTTGAGCTGGTCCTCGAGATTGGTGCTGTCCGGCACGAACCACGGCTTCTGCGCGATCTTCACGATGTCGAGATTCTGCGGCTCCATGTTCGGCTCGGCCAATGCCCGCAAGAGATCCTTGGCGTGGACGACGCCGATGATGTTGTCGATCGTGCCGCGCCACAGCGGCATGCGCGTATAGGGACTTTCGAGAATGGCGCGCACCACTGCCTCCGGCGGATCGTCGGCATTGATCGCCCGCATCTTGGTGCGGTGGACCATGATGTCGGAGAGTTCCAGCTGGCTGAGGTCGAGCACGCCGCCGAGGCGGTCGCGGTCGGCCTTCACCACCGATCCCTCGCGGTGCAGCAGATCGACGGCGCCGCGCAGCTCCTCATGCGCCGTCAGCATCGATACCTCCCGCGAAAGATTGATGCCGAACAGCGCCAGGATCTGCCGCACAACCGCATTGACGAAGGAGGACACCGGGCCGACGGTGGCGACGAAGAGTCTGGTGGGAAATGCGACCGCAAGCGCGAAGCGTTCCGGCGCCGAGATCGCCCAGCTCTTCGGCAGCACTTCCGCGAAGATGACGAGGATGATGGTCATGGCGAGCGTCGCCAGCGCTACACCCGAACTGCCGAACAGCCCGAGAAATAGGCTAGTGGCGATCGAGGAGGAGAGGATGTTGGCAAGATTGTTGCCGATCAGCAGCGTACCGATCAGGCGGTCCCGCCGTTCGATCAGCTGCCGGACGAGGCCGGCCCGTTCGTCACCATTGACCTCAAGCGTATGAATGCGGCTGCGCGAAACGGCGGTGAGAGCAGTCTCCGTGCCGGAAAAGAAGGCGGACATCAGCACGAGCGCCGTGATCGAAAGGATCTCCGGCCAATAGACCGCGAGAAATGTCAGAGCGCCTTCGATCGTCAAGGATGTTTTTCCCGGAGAAAACTGAGCACTTCGGATGCCGGAACATCATCGGCGACGAAGGACTGACCGATGCCGCGCGTCAGGATGAAGGTGAGCTTGCCGCTCTTGACCTTCTTGTCCTGTGCGATCGCCTCCATCAGCACCTCGGCCGGCGGCAGCTCGCCCGCAATCTCGGACATGCGGGTCGGCAGGCCGACCTCCCGCAGGTGCCGCTCGACGCGGCGCGCATCGTCGGGGCTTGCAAGGTTCATCCGGGCGGAGAATTCATGCGCCAGCACCATGCCGATCGAAACGCCCTCACCATGCACCAGGCGGCGGCTGTCATAGGCGGTCGCCGCCTCTAGCGCGTGGCCGAATGTATGACCGAGATTGAGCAGCGCCCGCTGGCCGTTCTCCCGCTCGTCGGCCACGACGACATCGGCTTTCGCTTGGCAGCTGGCGGCGATGGCCTCGATGCGGGCCGAGCCGCCCGTAAACACCGACCTCCAGTTCGCTTCCAGCCAGGTGAAGAAATCCGGTTTGTCGATCAGCCCATACTTTGCGACCTCGGCGTAACCTGCGCGGAATTCCCGCTCGCTCAGTGTATTCAGCACATCCGTATCGGCTAGAACCAGGTCCGGCTGATGGAAGACGCCGATCAGGTTCTTGCCGTGGCGGGGGGAATTGATGCCGGTCTTGCCGCCGACAGAGGAATCGACCTGCGACAATAGCGAAGTCGGCACTTGCACGAAGCGCACGCCGCGGCGGACGATCCCGGCCGCAAAGCCGGAGAGATCACCGATCACACCGCCGCCGAGCGCGATCACGCAGTCGTTGCGTTCGACGCGAGCTTCCAGCACTTTGTCACAGACAGTAATGAGATGTTCGAAGCTCTTCGTTTTTTCACCGGCCGGCAGCACGACCTCGGCCGAGACGATGCCCGCCGCATCGAGGCTGGCAACGAGGGCGTCGAGATAGAGTGGAGCGACATTTTCGTCGGTGATGATGGCCGCCTTGCGGCCTTTGAGACGCGAGGCGATCTCAGTGCCGGCTCGCGCAATCAGCCCCGGCCCGATCAGGATGTCGTAGGCGCGCTCGCCGAGCGGCACATGTACGGTCTGGACGGCGGAGGTGGAGCTTATCGCATTCATGACGCTGCACTTTCTTTCTGTTCGACCACGGCCTTCAGCACCTCGTCTGCCATGATTTCCTTGCGCACATCGCGCGAGATTACGGTGAGGTCTGCCTGCGCATAGATCGGATAACGCGCGTTCATCAGATTTTCGAGGGTCTGCTTCGGATTTTCGGTCTTGAGCAGTGGCCGCGTGTCACGCTTATTGACCCGCTCCCAGAGCACGTCGAGGTCCGCCTTCAGCCAGATCGACAGCCCGCCCTTCTTGATATGCCTGCGCGTACGGCCATTGATGAAGGCGCCGCCGCCGGTGGAGACGACGCGTGGTCCGCTCTTGAGGAGCCGTTTCATCACCCGCGTTTCCAGCGCCCGGAACTCTTCCTCGCCATAGGCTGCGAAAAGTTCGGCGATCGTCATACGCGACACCCGCTCGATTTCATGATCGCTATCGATGAAGGGAATGCCGAGTTGGCTGGCGACGATGCGCCCGACGGAGGATTTCCCGGCGCCCATCAGCCCGACCAGAACCAGATTACGCGAACCGAGCGCAGCGCGAGCTCTGTCTTTCAGGCTGTTAGCAACGGTCAGCAGTGGGTCACTCATCGGTCCATTCACACTTTGTTTGCAAACCGTATCGACAAATGCAGGTGGAGCGTCAAGTCGCGGACAAGGGAATCATGGCTTGAATAGCGCTTCTTGCACTTGCGAATACGCTTCTTATAACAGAAGCAGAGCATGAAGGAGTTGCCGGATGCCGACCCTGTTCCGTTTCCTGTTCTTCTGCGCGATCCTCGCCGGGACGGTTTACGGAGCGATGTGGGCGCTCGTGACCTTCGTCGAGCCGCAGCAGCGCGACGTGACGATCCGTATTCCCTCCGAACGGGTCAACCCGCCGGCGACGGGCACGATCGACACGACCGGGAAGTGAGTGAGATGATGGATCTAAGCCGCGTCCACGTGGAATCCTTCCTGGAAATGATGAGCGCCGAACGTGGCGCGGCCGCCAACACTCTGCAATCCTATGAGCGCGACCTCGATGACGTCAGGTCCTTCCTGAACGGCCGCAGCATTCGGCTGACCGAAGCCGCCTCCGCCGATCTGGCCGCCTATCTCGCCTCGCTCGCCCGCCAGGGCTTCAAGCCCTCCTCGCAGGCGCGCAGGCTTGCGGCCATGCGGCAGTTCTACAAGTTCCTCTATGCCGAGGGCCTGAGGACCGACGATCCCACAGGCGTCCTCGATGCGCCGAAGAAGGGGCGGCCACTGCCGAAGACGATGGGGGTCGAGGAGGTCGGCAGGCTTCTTTCCCAAGCGCAGACCGAGGCCGACGATCCGGCCCCGGGTCAACTGCAGCGCCGGCGCATGCTGGCGCTCTTAGAACTGCTTTATGCCACCGGCATGCGCGTCAGCGAGCTCGTCTCACTCCCCGCCCGCGTGCTCGACCAAGAGGGCCGCTTCCTGATGATCCGCGGCAAGGGCAACAAGGAGCGCCTGGTGCCGTTATCGCATTCGGCGATTGCAGCGCTGAAATCGTATGGGCGTCTGCTGGCCGCCGATGCCGCCGCGGCGAAGGAGCCGCAGGAAAGCCCCTGGCTGTTTCCGGCCGCCTCGAAGGAGGGATATCTGCCGCGTCAGGTTTTCGCCCGCGATCTCAAAAATCTTGCGATCCGCGCCGGCCTGACGCCGTCGCTGATCTCGCCGCATGTCATGCGCCACGCCTTCGCCAGCCATCTGCTTGCCAACGGCGCCGATCTGCGCGTCGTGCAGGAACTCCTCGGCCATTCGGACATTTCGACCACACAGATCTACACGCATGTGCTCGAAGAGAGGCTGCAGCAGCTCGTCCAGATGCATCACCCCCTTGCCAAACAGGCGAAAAAGCACGAATAGGACCGGCGACAAGGGGCGGAGCCAGGAAAACGCCCCGGGCACAAGGAACGGAAACGCACCTCATGCACAATTATCTCGACTTCGAAAAGCCGATCTCCGACCTCGAAGGCAAGATCATCGAGCTGAAGAAGCTCGCATCGGAAGACGAGAGCATCGACACCACCGATGAAATCGGCAGGCTGGAGGTTCGCGTCCGTGAGGCGATCGTCGAAATCTATTCCAAGCTCAATGCCTGGCAGAAGACGCAGGTTGCCCGCCATCCGCAGCGCCCGCACTTCGTCGATTACGCCAAGACGCTGTTCCAGGAATTCACGCCGCTGGCCGGCGATCGCAAGTTTTCCGAGGATGCTGCAATCCAGGCAGGCCTTGCCCGCTTCCGCGGTCAGCCGGTCGCCGTCATCGGTCAGGAAAAGGGCAACGACACCAAGTCCCGCCTGAAACACAATTTCGGAAGCCCTCGCCCGGAAGGCTACCGCAAGGCGATCCGCATCCTTGAAATGGCCGACCGTTTCGGCCTGCCAGTGATTTCCCTGGTGGATACGGCCGGCGCCTATCCTGGCGTCGGCGCCGAAGAGCGCGGCCAGGCCGAGGCGATCGCCCGCTCGACGGAAATGTGTCTCGGCGTCAAGGTTCCCCTCGTTTCCGTCGTCATCGGCGAAGGCGGCTCGGGCGGCGCAATCGCGATTGCCACCGGCAACAGGGTCTATATGCTCGAGCATTCGATCTACAGCGTCATTTCGCCGGAAGGGGCCGCCTCCATCCTCTGGCGCGATTCGACCCGCGCCCGGGAAGCGGCCACCAACATGAAGATCACCGCCGAAGACCTGAAATCGCTCGGCGTCATTGACGGCATCATTTCCGAGCCGCTCGGCGGCGCCCATCGTGATCCCGACAGCGTCATAGCCGCAACCGGCGATGTAATCGCCAATGCGCTCGGCGAAATGGCATCGCGTTCCGGCGAACAGCTGCGCAATGAGCGGCGTCAGAAATTCCTCAATATGGGCCGCAACCTCTAAGACAAGTTGCGCCTTTCAGCGATTGGGGCCAAATCTTGGCCACATTGATATTATCTGTAACATTCGCGCTTGCGGGGATGTTCGGGGCACGTCATAGGCTGGTAAGGTTTTATAAAGTATAAGCCGCCTATGATTCCTTCCAGTGCCCGAACTCCATAGGCGGACCGGATCGCACTATCTTTATGGGCTAATTTGGATGCGCATACGTCATTTTGCCTATGTTTCACTCATGGCGCTGGCTCTCGCCGGCTGCAACGACACGCTGGAAACCGCGCAGGTCGATCTCTCCAAGGTGAAGAACAAGGTCGAGCAGCCGCTCCCTCCCCATATCCTCAACGCCATGGCCGCCAAGGGCATGGACCGCAATTCGCCCATCATGATCCGCATCTTCAAGGAAGAAGGTGCAATGGAGATCTGGAAAGCGAAGACCGACAACCGTTTTGACAAGATCGCCGATTACAAGATCTGCGCCTGGTCCGGCCGCCTCGGTCCGAAGGTCAAGACCGGCGACAGGCAGGCGCCGGAAGGCTTCTACGAGCTGACACGCGCCAACCTGAACCCGAATTCCAAATATTATCTGGCGATCAACACCGGCTTCCCGAACCGCTACGACGCGGTGAACGGCCGCACCGGCTCCGATCTGATGATCCACGGCGCCTGCTCGTCCTCCGGCTGCTATTCGATGACCGACCAGCAGGTGCTGGAGATCTATGCCTTTGCCCGCGACGCCTTCAAGGGCGGCCAATCGACCGTGCAGCTGCAGGCCTTCCCCTTCCGCATGACGGCGGAAAACATGGTCAAGCATCGGCTTGACCCGAACTACGACTTCTGGAAGATGCTGAAGGTCGGCTACGACAATTTCGAAGTGACGAAGCGGCCGCCCGAGGTGAACGTCTGCGAGAAGAAATATGTCTTCAACCAGCAGGCAACCGATGGCGGCGCCTTCAACGCCGCCGGCAAATGCCCTGCCATGTCGACGCCGCCGGCGCTGACGGCCGCCCTTGCCTCCTACGGCAAGACCTATGACGCCGACTATGCTAAGGCGATGAGCAAATATGACGGCATGGCCTGGTACGACCCGTCCGAAGCCGAGCGCAAAGCCGTGGTCGCCAAGCTGCGCAAGGGCCGCGAACTCGCCTTCGCGCCGACCGGCACCTCTCTCGAAGCCGGCCGCATGGTCAAGGTCGCCGAACTCGAAGACCTGATGGCCAAGCGCACGACGCAGAGCCTCACCACCAACTCCGCGGCCGGCGCCACACCCGCAACGCCGGCCCAGCCGCAGGCAACGACCGTTGCCGCTGCGGCGCCTGCGGTCGTGCCGGTGCCGATGCAGAATCCGCTCGCCTATACCGCGCCCGCGCCCGAACCGCAGGAGACGGCAGAAGCCGCGGCAAAGAAGCCGTTCTGGAAATTCTGGGCGCGGAACTGAACGGCTTGAACCCCGTTCTCTACGATCTTCGCGGCCTGAAATGCCCACTCCCGGTGATGAAGACACGCAGGAAACTTGCCACCATGGCAAGCGGCGCGCTCATCCTCGTCGATACCAGCGATCCGATGGCGGTGATCGACATGCCGCATTTCTGCAATGAGGACGGCCACGAACTGGTCGAGACGGAAAAGACCGAGGGCGGTCATCGCTTCCTGATCCGCAAGCGGTAAAACATGTCACCAGCGCATCGCCTGAAAATCCGACTCGATTTTCGGATAGCGTGAGTGGCGCTTTTAGATTCGCAAACCGGGAATGGCGAGCGGATTGTCGGACAGTGCCTGACGATCCGGTGTGTCGATCCGCGGCTTGCCGAGGAAGGCGTCAAAGAGATCCTTCACGAAGGCCTCGGGTAGGTCCTTGGTGATCAGCACCATGCGCGTACGCCGGTCTTGCGGATTCGGCCACGCCGGCAGCCGCACCGGCGGGTGAAAGATGCTCTGGACGCCGTGCAGCACCAGCGGCCGTTCCGGCCGGTCGGAGACGGATACGATCGCCTTTATCCGCAGCAGCTTTTCGCCATGGGCCGAGCGCAGGAGATCGACGAACATCTCGAGCGCCATCGGATCGATCGGCTTCTCTTCGACGATGGAGAAAGACCGGATCGAGGCATCGTGACGATTGACGTCGTGCGGATCCTGAGCCGCATGGCTGTGGCCATGGTGATGGTGATCGCCATTGTGATCGTGATCGTGATCGTGGCCGTGATTGTGGTGATGCGCCTCATGCGCATCCTCGTCCTGCAGCCAGCGGCCGACATCGGCGATCTTCGTCCCCGGGTCGTAGAGACCGTTCACCAGGAGCGCGGCGCTGCCGGCCTCGGGTTCGTCGGCATCCATCATCGCCGCGCGCGGATTGAGCGTCTGCAGGCGCCGTTCTAGCTCCGCCGTTGCGCCGGCCATTGATATCTTCGAGACGATCAGCCGGTCTGCGACCGCAGCCTGCTTGCGCGCTTCCTCGTGATTGTCGAGCGTCTGCAGCCCATTAACCGCATCGACGACCGTCACAACACCGTCGAGCTCGAAATTCGTGGCGATGACCGGATTGCCCATGATCGCCTGCATGACGGGCGCGGGATCGGCAAGGCCGGTCGTTTCGATGACGACGCGCTTCACTGGTTTGACGCGACCCGTCTGCACGGCGTCCATCAGGTTCGCCAGCGTATCCACAAGCTCGCCCCGCACCGTGCAGCAGAGGCAGCCATCGGACAATTCGATGATCGAATCGCCGGAACTTTCGACCAGCAGATGGTCGATGCCGACATCACCGAATTCATTGATGATGACAGCCGTATCCTTCATGTCGGGGTCTTTGAGGATGCGGTTCAAGAGCGTCGATTTGCCGGCGCCGAGAAAGCCGGTCAGGATGGTGACCGGAATCCTGTCGTTAAACGCGCTCATATCTGCTTTTACCTTAAAAAGCCCATCTTGTTTTAAAACGAGGTCGGGCGCCGCAGCGGCACCGGCACGTTGGCGATGCCTCCAGCCGTATCGCCGGTCGCCACCTTTTCCGGCTGCTGAGACGGCTGCGCATCCTGCCCCGGAATGAGGCCAGCGAAGACGAAGTGCGGGTCGTGGTCCATTTCCAGAATATAGGGCGAATGCACCTTCATGCGGCCGACCTCGTCTCGCGTTTCGCTGCGTATCTTGGCGCCCTTGGCGCTGCAGATATCGGCGGTGATGTCGGTCACCTGGTCTTGTCCCGGCCCGTAGGGCTTCAGCGAGCCGAGCGTGTCGCTGCCGGGAAACTGCGTCGTAAAGCCCTTCTGCAACAGGTTCGCCGTCGCATCGGCACGCGCCGCGAGACTGTCAGTGCCGAGCACCACGGAAACAAGCGTACGGCCGTTGCGCGTCGCCGAACCGATCTGGTTGAAGCCCGAGGCACAGATGAAACCCGTCTTCATGCCGTCGGCGCCGGCGAAGCGGCCGATCAGCATATTGAGGTTCGGCACGTTCTGCTGGCCGGTGGTGAAGCCCTCGAGCGCGAAATAGCTGGCATATTGCGGAAAGTCACGGCGCAACGCCACCGTCAGCACCGCCAAGTCGCGCGCCGTGGTATACTGGCCCTTTCCCGGCAGGCCGTTCGGATTGACGAAATGCGAATCCGTCATGCCGAGCTTCAGCGCCTCGCCATTCATCCGAGTCACGAAACCTTCCTGCGTACCGCCGACGGCTTCTGCGACCGCAACCGCAATGTCGTTGGCCGATTTCACCATCAGTATCTTCAAGGCACTGTCGAGCGTCAGCTTCTGGCCCGGCTTGAAATACATCTTTGCGGCCGGCTGCGCGGCGGCGCGTTTGCTGATGACGATGGGCGTATCGAGACTGATCTGACCGGCGCGGATCGCATCGAAGACGGTATAGACGGTCATCAGCTTGGTCAGCGAGGCCGGATACCACTTGCGGAAGGCTTCTTCGTGTTCGAGTACGCGGCCTGTCTGCACCTCGACGAGAATATGCGGATTCGCCTGAACAAGCGAAACAGAGGCAACAAAAGCGGCAGTCGCGGCAATCATGAAACGAAACGGCTGCATGGCGGCAAACAAACGGGAGTGGCTCGTCGACACGGTTCGTCCTTCAGATGTGCGGAAAATCTCGAAACCTTCATCTATCTAGCCTATATGGCTATGACATGGCAAAGGTCATTGACGAAGTAATTTGCGTAAGCCTCACACCCTTGTGAAGCGATGAACGATTGTCGGGATTTGATAACAGGAACGCCGATATGCCGATTTTGAACAGAGCCGCCGAATTGCAGGACGAAGTCGCCGAATGGCGCCGTCATATCCACGCCCGGCCCGAGCTCCTTTTCGCGGTGGAAAATACGGCCGCTTTTGTCGCTGACAAGCTCAAGGAATTCGGCGTCGACGAGATCGTCACCGGCATCGGCCGCACCGGCGTCGTCGGCCTGGTCAAGGGCAAGGGCGAAGGCCGCCGGACGATCGGCCTGCGCGCCGATATGGACGCGCTGCCGCTGACCGAGATATCAGGCAAGCCCTGGGCCTCGAAGACGCCGGGCAAGATGCATGCCTGCGGCCATGACGGCCACACGGCGATGCTGCTCGGCGCCGCAAAATATCTGGCCGAGACCCGCAATTTCAACGGCAATATCGCCGTCATCTTCCAGCCCGCCGAAGAGGGCGGCGGCGGCGGCAACCTGATGGTCAAGGACGGCATGATGGAGCGCTTCGAGATCGAAGAAGTCTACGGCATGCACAATCTGCCGGGCCTGCCCATCGGCCAGTTCGCCACCCGCAAGGGCGCGATCATGGCGGCGACGGACGAGTTCACCGTCACCATCAAGGGTCGCGGCGGCCACGCCGCCCAGCCGCACCGGACGATCGACCCGATCGCCATCGGCGCTCAGATCGTCGGCAACTTACAGATGATCGCTTCGCGCACCGCCGATCCGATCAGCTCGGTCGTCGTCTCGGTGACCAAGTTCAATGCCGGTTTCGCCCACAACGTCATTCCGAACGATGCGACCTTCGCAGGCACCGTCCGCACCCTGGACGACAAGATGCGCACGCTTGCCGAGACGCGCTTCCGGCAGATCGTCGAGGGTGTGGTCGCAGCCCACGGTGCCGAAGCCGAGATCAGCTTCAACCGCAACTATCCCGTCACCGTCAATCATCCTGATGAGACGGAGCACGCGGTCGCCACCGCCAGCGACATTGCCGGCGAGGACAACGTTAACGCCGAAATCGAGCCGATGATGGGCGGCGAGGATTTCTCCTACATGCTGAACGCGCGCCCCGGCGCCTTCATCTTCATCGGCAACGGCGACAGCGCCGGACTGCACAACCCGGCCTACGACTTCAACGACGAAGCCATCGCCCACGGCATCTCCTATTGGGTCCGCCTCGCCGAACAGCGCTTGGGTCTCTGATGACAATTAAGGCTTGGCTTCGAGCCAAGCCTTTTGTATGCATGGCTGCAAGTGGTCCCGTAGCTCAGCAGGATAGAGCATCAGATTCCTAATCTGGGGGTCGCGCGTTCGAATCGCGCCGGGATCACCAGTTCATCTAGAGCTTTTCCGGGTTAGATTGAAGCATTCTGTTGGCTCAAACGGAGTCGGATGGTCGACCGGCTGGCGCGCGTCGTAGCCCAGCTCTACGGCCAAGCCGGCCGGTCGATCAGTCCGGCCCGTTTCAGCCAACCCGAACGGCCGGGCATCTTTCCGCCAGGATCAGAGGCGATCGGCTCGGACGTACCTGGGGGTATGCCCATCGCCAATCGCCTCTGCCCTGACGAAAACCTGCTCCGGCAGAATGATTCAAGCTAACCCGGAAAAGCTCTAGCACGCTGAGCATGGAACCAGATCGCGCTTAGCAGCTGGTTTCATTCCTTGATAGGAATCCCCGCCTCGATCGCGGCCTCGATGAAAGCCTGCCGCGCCTCTTCCCGGCTTCGCTTGCCAGATATGACATCTGCGCATACAGCGCAAGCACGATCCAGAGCGGGGCCCTCGTCCGTCGGCCAGTCTTCGACCAACGCCCATGTTGCAGCCTGGGTGGTCTGAATCACGACCCATTGATGCGGTCCTTCAAGGGCGATCGTCACCGGCTTTTTCCAGATGGTTTGCATTGTTTTACCTGCCTTGCGTGCTGTGGGAGTGGTTAAAGCGACGGATCTCATTTTGTGAACCGGCACCGAACGCGCTGCCTCCTGTACCCGCTCACGGCGCCTGGCGATAGGCGCGTCGCCCGCGCACGACCCGCCGCGCTCCAAATCCCAGCAGCGCCGCCATCCCCCACCCGCCGATAAAGCCGATCACACCCCAGACAAGTCCTGCAAAATTGACGGGCACGCCCGGCACGAAGTCACGCCAGGTGTTGGCGAAAACCACATCATCCGCATTCCTCAGCAGCACAAAAGGCTTGGCGACGGGGGCGACGGTGCTGAGTTTCAATTGCTGCGACTGCAGCCTTTCATAACGGGTAATCGTGCTCTGCATGGAGACGCCGCGGTCGCGCAGGAAATCGTCGGGAGATTGCGCATAGGCGGCGAGCGCCTGCTGGCGATCGAGCTGGTGCGCGGCCGCCTGCCGGTTGAAGTCCTCGACGATGACGCGCAGTTCGTCCAGCGCGCCGCCGATCCGCTGGCGGTATTGCTGGGCAAATTCCGGCGCCTGCGAGAAAACCGTGCCGCCGGCAAGCCCGGCGACGATGGCGACTATTCTGGCAATCGGTCCCATGATCGAAGCCTCCGGCTATCCATCTGCGCTAACGAGCCGGCGAGCCAAAGGTTTCTCTCTTCGATACAATCGGTAACGCTATGTGATTGAACCGGCAGCGCTTCCGGTGAGTTGAGCTCCTGACAAACAAGTTGCTCCCGTGAGCAACTGAAAAAGAGAGGTTCGTCATGAAACAGCTTATCCTCGCCTGCACGCTCGCCACAGCATCGGTCTTTTCGGCCATGCCGTCCCAGGCGGCAAGTGTGACCATCACCACGGATGATGCTCGCCCCTATTATCGCGATTCGGACCGCCCTTATTACCGCCACCACAGTCCCTATTATCGACACGATATGCGGCGGCGTTACGTTTCCCGCGACTGCTTCACCAAGACGGAAAGGATCCGCCGCCACGGTCATACGGTCATTAAAGAAACCCGAATCTGCCGATAAGGCAAAGCCCGGCCGATCCTTTCGGCCGGCGTTTTCATCTGGTCTCTCCCGCCAAGGAACTTCGCAAATCCAGCCGCGTTTAGGGCGAAATGGGAGTATTCGCCATGCTTATCAAGATGACCGCTCTGGCAATCGCCTATGTCGCGGTCTGCGCTCTGCTTCTCACCATCGCCTATGAATTGCAGCGGCCGGTGGCCACGGCAAAGACTGATCGTCCGCCCGGCTCGTCCTTCCTCGTCGAGCGCTTCGCCGGCTGATCAGCGCGCCCGAAAGGCCAACCTGTGAGAACGCCGCGGCGCGCGATTGTGCCACGGCGTCGCGCTCCGGCCGATGACCGGAGCGCCTCCCGACCATCAATGCGTGCCGTCCAGTGAAGACCCGCCAAGGAGGATCCGATTCTGCACGCTCTGCACACCCTCGACAGCCTTGGCGACCGCCGTCGCCCGTTCGATCTCGCCAACGGTTCCGACCGTGCCGGTGAGCACGATCTTGTCCTTTTCCATCGTCACCTCGACATCGGACGCATCGATGCCGCCGGCAATCGCCAGCGCATTGGCGACGGCTGCCTCAAGCGACGCACGATTGGCAATTTCCGCCATTTCAGGCTCGAGCCCGTGAAATGTCTGCTCCTTGAAAACCATGATCCGTTCCTCTGTGAAACCTTCGAAAGAAACGCCCACCGGCAGGCTTTGGTTTCAGCGCATTACCAGTTGAGGCGGTAGCGCAGGTTGACGCTGCCGGTTTCAGCTTCCGAAAGCGGATTCTTCATCGAGGCATCGAGATTGAGGTTCGGCAGGATCGTCTGGCTGACGCCCACCGAACTGGAGAAGTCGCCGCTGGCATTGCTGATGCCGGCGCCGGCCGAAAGCGAGGTTCCTGTCCAGGGATGAATGAGTTTCAGCGCCTGCGACGCCGTCACCGAGGCCTGCCGGCTTTCGACGGGGTCGTATCCGACGCTGAGGGAGCGGCTCGTTTGCATGTCGAGCGTATCCGACAGGATCCAGCTGCGGGAACGGCTGAGCGTTAGCACACCGCTGCCGCGCAGCGTATCGACGCTGACGCGCGCGCCTTGCTGTGATCGGCCCGCGGGCGTGACGGTCGCCCGGCTGATGCGACCCCAGAGCATTGCCTGTTCGGAATCGGGCAGCGGCACGCCGCCTGTTGTCGCGGCCAGTGCGACGTCGGCGCCGGCGCTGGTTTCCCATTCCGCCGGCAGACGAAAACCCAACGTCGCCTTGTAAGACCGGTCCGAAAGCTTGGCAGGCGACCAGATCAAGAGGTCGTCCGCTTTTGCCGCCGCGGTGAGCGACAGCAGGATGGCGAAAAGAATGCAGGCTGTTTTGAATCTCGTCATGTGATCCGATCGTTTGACAAGGCTGCTCGCCGAACGGCACGGTACCGCACCAAAAGTGCCCCAGTGAACACGGACGGGCAGAGCGGCGAAGCGTCCGTCCCTATGTCATCCTCGATTTAGTGTTTGGCCAAAAAGGCCGGCGGCAGCCAAGTGCCTGTTTTCAACGGACGCCGCAGCGCCCATGGATACGCGGGCGACCATCAGCAGCCGCACGGGAATCACGATCCCCTCAGGGACCGTTCTAAGGATCACATCCCGCCGCCGCTCTGTAAACCCCGCGATGACTGAAATCTGCTGCACCGCACACTTGCCGCACCCTCTAAACACTAGTAGAGCCTGAGCTTAACGAGAGAAATTTTTCGCGAAATCCATATGACGACCGGCAAAACCGCGCCGCGGCGCCTCAGCATCTTCGGTTCGACCGGCTCGATCGGCCGCAACACGCTCAATGTGATCGAACACCTGGGCGGGCGGGAAAACTTCGAAATTTCCGTGCTGACGGGCAACGGCAATGTCGAATTGCTCGCCCGGCAGGCAAGGTCGTCCGGCGCGCGACTGGCGGTGACAGCGAGTGACCGGCACTATGAATCGCTGAAGAGAGAGCTTTCCGGCAGCGGCATCGCGGTCGCCTCGGGAAAATCCGGTTTGATGGAAGCGGCCGACCGCGACGCCGACTGGGTGATGGCGGCTATCGTCGGCACTGCGGGTCTGGCGCCGACGCTCGCCGCTGCGCGCCGTGGCGCCGATATCGCCCTTGCCAACAAGGAATGCCTGGTCTCGGCCGGCGATCTCTTCATCAAGGCGATCCGTGAAGGCGGCGGCAGGCTGCTTCCCGTCGATAGCGAGCACAATGCAATTTTCCAGGTGTTGGAAGAGAACCAGCGTCACGCCATCGAGCGCGTTATCCTGACGGCCTCGGGCGGTCCCTTCCGCAACGCTTCGCTGGAAGAGATGAAACATGTGACGGCGGAAACCGCGCGCGCCCATCCGAACTGGTCGATGGGCTTGAAGATATCGATCGACAGCGCCTCGATGTTCAACAAGGCGCTGGAAATGATTGAAGCCCGGCACCTTTTCAGCCTGAACCCCGATCAGATCGAAGTCATCTTTCATCCGCAGTCGATTATCCATTCCATGGTCGGCTATACCGATGGCTCGGTGCTGGCACAGCTCGGCGCGCCGGACATGCGCACCGCCATCGGGTATGCGCTCTCCTTCCCGCGCCGGCCGAAGCTGCCGGTCGAACGGCTGGATTTTGCCAAGCTGGCGCGGCTGGATTTCGAGGCGCCTGACGAAGTGCGTTTCCCGGCCTTGCGGCTGGCGCACCTCGCCATGACCCGCGGCGGTGTCCAGGGCGCGGTGCTGAACGGCGCCAAGGAAGTGGCGCTCGAAGCCTTCATCGAGGGGCGGCTCGCCTTCCTCGCCATGGCCGAGATCACCGAAAGGGTCATGGACGATCTCGCCCACCTGCCGCCGGCTGCCGGCATGGACGATGTCTTCAGCGCCGACAGGCAGGCCCGGCAGCGGGCGGCCGAGCTGATGAAACTGGATCTCGTCGGGTGACGGTTCGCAAGGCTGGCGCTACCGCAGCCGATTGCCGCCCTCATCGAACAATCGGCAATTCGACGGCTCGAACTGCAGGCTGACCTGCTCGCCGGCTGCGATGCTCACCGGCGACCGGTGTTCGACGGTGAGCGACTGGCCATCGCCGAGCTGGCAGTAGAGATACTGCGTTCCGCCGAGATATTCCGAAAAATCAACCCTGGCCGTCAGGCTGCCTGTGAGATCGGATGCCACCTTCAGATGCTCCGGCCGCAGACCGAGCGTCACGGCGGCGCCGGCCGGCCTGTCTGCCGCTGGCACGGCGCTTTCGACGCGCTCGCCGGCTACATCGACCAGCCCCCCTTCCCCCCACCGGGCACTCAGGAGATTCATCCTGGGCGAACCGATAAAGCCCGCCACGAAAGTATTCTCGGGATTCTCGTAGATTTCCCGCGGGGTTCCGGCCTGCTCGACGCGGCCGTCGCGCAGCACGACGATCTTGTCGGCGAGCGTCATCGCCTCCGTTTGGTCGTGCGTCACATAAATCATCGTGTTGCCGAGTTCGCGATGGAGGCGGGCGATCTCGATACGCATGGAAACGCGCAGTTCCGCATCGAGATTGGACAGTGGTTCGTCGAACAGGAAGACATCGGGCTTGCGCACGATCGCCCGGCCGATCGCCACACGCTGCCGCTGGCCGCCGGAGAGCTGTCCGGGCCGTCGGTCGAGAAGATGATCGATCTTGAGGATCGCGGAGGCGGCTTTCACCCGCGTGTCGATCTCGGCGACGTTGGTGCGCGCCATCTTCAAGCCGAAGGCCAGATTGTCGCGCACGCTCATATGCGGGTAAAGCGCGTAGGACTGGAACACCATGGCGATGCCGCGCTCGGATGGGTCGAGATCGGTGACGATGCGCCCCTTGATCTCGATCTCGCCGTCGGTCACGTCCTCCAGGCCGGCGATCATGCGAAGCAGCGTCGATTTTCCGCAGCCGGAGGGGCCGACGAAGACGACGAATTCCCCCTCCTCGATCGTCAGATCGATCCCGTGAACCACCGGCAGACCGCCATAGCTTTTTTGCACGTCCTGAAGGACGACGCTCTTGTTGCCCATACCGTTCGTCATCCCAAACGACCTACCTGCCCGACTGAACCCAGACGAGCATCTCTCCGGGCGTACGGTTATCCCAGAGATGATAGGGCACGAAGCGCGCCGTGGCGACCTGCCTTTCGGCGGGCGCCTTGCGATAGAGCGGCGTGCCCCAATTCAACGTCTCCTCGCGCTCGACCTTCAGATCGAGGGCGACGGCATCGTTGAGGTCCTTCAGCACGACGGTTTCGGCGGCCGGGAGTTCACGTGGCAGAATGATGGCGTTGAGATCCTGGCCATTATCCGTCGTCTCCACGCAGTAGACGAGTGGGCCGCGCATCAAGGCGACACGACCGGCGTCCTGCCGCACTTTCGGATTGGCATATTGCGGACGCAATGCCATCGGCAGGTCGAGCGCGACGCGGTCGCCGTGGG
This sequence comes from Rhizobium etli CFN 42, assembly GCF_000092045.1. Classification (NCBI taxonomy): domain Bacteria; kingdom Pseudomonadati; phylum Pseudomonadota; class Alphaproteobacteria; order Hyphomicrobiales; family Rhizobiaceae; genus Rhizobium; species Rhizobium etli. The sequence goes on from NC_007761.1 coordinate 4,064,310, forward strand.
CCCACTCGCGCTCGATCCTGATATATCCGTCGCGAAGATGTGCGCCGAGCTCGACCCCCGTTCCGTTGACGCTGAGGCTCGCACCCTCAGCCCAGTCGGGAATGCGCAGCGAGAGCGCGAATTTAGCCGACTTCGCCAGCTTGGCGGTGAAGGCGACAGCGCCGTCCCACGGATAGTTGGTGGCCTGCTCCAGTTCCACTTCGGCGCCATTGGCAAGCTTCAGCCGCGCGGTGCTTTCGCCGTAGAGGTGCACGGCGATTTCATCATCGGCAACGGCATACATGTATGAGCCGATCGACGTCACCAGCCGCGCGATATTGGGCGGGCAGCACGGGCAATGGTGCCATTTCCACCGGTGGTGCTTGCCGGCGCTTTCCAGCGGATTGTCGTAGAAGAAGGTCTTACCGTCGGTGGAAAGGCCCGGCAGCGCGCCGTTATAGAGCGCCTGTTCCATGATGTCGGCATAGCGCCGGTCCGGCCCGCGACCCAGCATGCGGCTTGCCCAGAAAACCAGGCCGACAGAAGCGCAGGTTTCCGCGTAAGCCGTGGCGTTGGGCAGATCGTAGTAATCGGTGAAGCCTTCATTGGAGGCGGCCGGTCCGATGCCGCCGGTGATGTACATCTGCTTGGTCGTCAGATCGTCCCAGAGCGTTTCCAGCGCCGCCGTCAGGCTGTCGTCCTTATATTCGGTGGCGATGTCGGCCATGCCGGAATAGAGGTACATGGCGCGCACGGCATGGCCGACGACCTTCTTCTGCTCGCGCACCGGCAGGTGCGCCTGCCCGTATTCATAGGTCTTCTGATGGTAGTCGGAGAGGCTGCGGCCGTCGCGCACGGCCTCCGCCGTGAAGAAGTGCGGCTCTGTGCCGCGCTCGTCGATGAAGAATTTCGACAGATCGAGATATTTTTTCTCACCCGTGACGCGGGCGAGCTTGACGAGCGCCAGCTCGATCTCCTCATGGCCGCAATAGCCCGGGATCTGGCCTTCGCCATGGCCGAATACCTTGATCATGTAGTCGGCAAAGCGGCACATGATGTCGAGCAGCTTGCGCTTGCCGGTCGCCTGATAATAGGCAACGGCGGCTTCCATGAGATGGCCGGCGCAATAGAGCTCGTGGTGGTCGCGCAGGTTGGTCCAGCGACGGCTCGGCTCCACGCGCTGGAACCAGGCGTTCAGATAGCCGTCCTCGTCCTGCAGTTTCTCATACATGTCGATGATCTCGTCGGCCCGCGCTTCGAGCTTCGGGTTCGGCCGGCGATAAAGCGAATAGGCGATGGTCTCGATCGATTTGCCGAGGTCGGAATCCCAGAACATCTGGGTTGTCCCGCCCCAGGGCTGGATGGGAATGACGACGCCAGGGCTCGGCTGGCTGACGTCGATCGCTTTCAGCATGCCGGCCTCGACGCAGCGGTCGAGCAGGGTCTCTGCGGTGGAATTGCAGACGGCATCCTGCCATTTGCCCCAGAACCCGCCGAGATCGACATCGGGAACGGCGACGGGACGAAACTGGCGGTCGTTGCTTGACTTGGTCATGGGCTCTACCTTCTTGGGATCATTTCACCGCGCCGGCCATCAGCCCGCGCATGTAGTAGCGTTGCAGGAGCAGGAAGACGATCAGGCAGGGGATCGTCATGACGACGACACCGGCCTGCACCGCTCCCCAGTTGATGGCGCCGAGCCGACCGGCGCGCACCGCCGTCATCAGCACCGGCAGGGTGTATTTCTCATTGCTGGAGAGCAGTACGAGCGCGGCAAGAAACTCGTTCCAGGCGTTGAGGAAGGCAAAGATCGCGACCGTCGCGACGCCGGGCAGCACCAGCGGCAGCAGAACCCGCGCCAGCAGCCTCAGATCGCGCGCGCCGTCGATGCGCGCGGCCTCTTCGATTTCCTTCGGCACGGCGTCGAAGGCATTGCGCATCATGAACACGGAGAAAGGCAGCTGCAGCGTCACATAGACGAGCGTCAGCCCGAGCAGCGAATTGTTGAGGCCGAGTTTTGCCAGGATGATGAAGAGCGGCGTCAGGATCGACTGGAACGGAATCATCAGCGTGGCGATGATCAGCACGAAGAGCGCATTCTTCATCGGGAAGCGATAACGCGAGAAGCCATAGCCCGCGAGCAGGCTGACCAGAACGGTCAGCACCACGGTGGCGACCGACACCAACAGCGAATTGATCATGTGCTGCCAGATGCCGGCGCCGAACGTATCGAGCAGCGCATAGGCATCGAAGCTGACCCCGGATGTCGGCCACGGCGGCAAGGGCGGCAGACTGGCTTCGGCACCCGGCCGGAAAGAGGCGAGCAGCGTGATCGCGAAGGGCGCCAGAAAGAAGATCGAAATGGCGATGCCGGTGAGATGATAGGCCGACTTCGTGCGGATGGCCTTCCGGGCGCGGCGTTGCCTTGACGTCGTCATGGACGCTCCTCCCCGACGCGAAGCAGCCAGAGCTGGACGATGCTGATGGCAACCAGGATGGAGAGAAGGGCGATCGAAAGCGCTGCGCCATAACCGAGATTGAAGGACACGAAGGACTGGTTGAAGATGTAGTAGACCACCGAGATCATCTTGTTCTGCGGTCCGCCCGACGTCATGATGTAGAACTGGTCGAAGGCCAGGATCGAGCCGGTGACGGAAACGATCAGCGCCAGCGCGATGGTCTTGCGCATCAGCGGCAGCGTCAGATGCCGGAAACGCTGCCAGCGGCCGGCGCCGTCGATGCGGGCAGCCTCCGTCAGCTCGGACGGAATGGCCTGCAGCCCGGTCAGGAGAATGATCATGGTGAAGCCGGCGATCTTCCAGACCACCATCACCACGATCGTCAGAAATGCCGTGTCGAAAGTCGCAAGCAGATTAGGGCTCTTCTCGACGAGACCGAGCGCTTTCAGGGCCGGGCCGATAAAGCCGCTGTCGACATTGGCGAGCCAGACCCAGAGCAGCGAGGCTGTGGCAAGGCCGACGACGACAGGCAGGAAGATGATCGTGCGGTAGGCGCTGACGAACTGCCGCTCCTTCTCGACGAAGATGGCGAGCGGAAAGGCGACGGCGAAGATCGCGACGGTGACGATAACGGTGTAACAGGCGGTAAAATTCAGCGCTGTCATGAAACGGCTGTCGTTGAACATGCGGAAATAATTGTTGAAGCCGATCCAGCGCGCGGCCCCCATCAGCGGCCAGTTGTGGAGGCTCATCCATCCCGTGAAGAGAACCGGCATGACGAAGAAGACGATCACCAGCGCCATGGCTGGCGCGATGTAGAGAGGGCCGCGCCAGTTCGATTTGCGCCGTCGCTTTCGCCGAGGCAATAGGGTGTTCGAACCGGAACCGGTCATCGAAACGCTCCGCATCTGTCAGTTGGAATTGGCCGGGAAGCTGCCACCGCTCCCCGGCCGCGGCCCGGGAGAGTTATTGGCCGCTATCGATGATCGATTGCATTTCCGATTGGGCGCTCGAAAACGCGCCGTCGACATCGTCGCCGAAGATCGCAGCGTTGGTGAAGGTCGCCCACGGGCCGTTGGCGCTGTTGATCAGGTCGTTGAACTGCAGCGTATAGGGCGTCTTGGCGACGCTGATCGCCTTCAGACCGACCTGCATGCGCGGATCGAGGCCTTCCAGCACCTTGTCGGCGATATCGCCGCGCGTCGGCAGGCTGCCATATTTCGCCATGACCTTCTGGCCGTCCATCGAATAGATATATTCGAGGAACTCCTTCACCGCGTCGATCTTCTTCGTGCCCTTGGTTATGACGAAGTTGTCGCCGCCGGCGAATGACGACGGCTTCCCGTCGACGCCGGGGATCAGGGTCACGCCGAAATTGATCTCGGGATGCTGGGTTACCAACGTTCCGATCGCGAAGGCGCCGAGGCTCTGCTGTCCGATCTTGCCGTTGGTGAAGGTCAGGAAGTTAGTGCCGTTGTCGCTGGCGGCACCCGCCGGCACGAGGTCCTTCTTGACCATGTTGCGGTAGATATCGACGGCCTTGCGCATCTGAGGCGTATCGAGCGTCGCCGTCTTGCTGTCGGCCGACAGGATGTCGGCGCCCCCACCCCAGACGAGCGGCGTGAAGGTGAAGATCATGCAGCCGCCGCAGCCACCGCCGGAGAAATAGAAGCCGTAGGTATCGTCACCCAGCGCGCGGATCTTCTCCGCATTGGCAGTGATTTCGTCCCAGCTCGCCGGCGCCTTTTCTGGGTCGAGACCGGCCTTCTTGTAGAGATCCTTGTTCCAGGCGAAGACCGACGTCTCGACCGAAAGCGGCAGACCGTAGATCTTGTCCTGATAGGTGCCGAGGCGGACATGCGAGGGCGACAGCGAATTGAAATAGGGAAGCGACTTCGCCCAGTCCGTCAGGTCTTCCAGCTGGCCGGCGGCAGCAAAGGCGGGGTTGTAGATGAGATCCATAGAGAGCGCATCCGGCGCCTGCCCGCCGGCAATGGCCGTCGCATACTTCTGCACCAGTTCGGAGAACGGCACTTCGGTCATCACGACCTTGTTCTCATGGCTGGAATTATAGGCTTCGACCACCTTCTTGAAGGCGTCGCCGATGCCTGAGCGAACCCACATTTCGACGTTCTCGGCAGCAGAAGCAGCCGACACCAGGCACAAGGTAGCGATGCCGGTCGCCGCCAATAGACGCTTGATCATGACATTCCTCCCATTATGGCGCATCTCCTCGCGCCTTTGCTCATTCCCTATTCCCAATCACTCGGGAGCCTTACCCCCGCACGACTGCCGGACGACAAGCCGGCAGGGCAATTTCCTCACTCCCGGCTCGACGGGCCGTCCTTCCGCAAGCGCCAGCACCGTCAAACCGGCCTGCCGCCCGAGCTCCTTCAGCTCCATATCCACCGTCGTCAGTGGCGGCCGCGTCTGGGCCGCAACAATCTCCCAATTGTCGAAGCCGATCACCGAGACATCCTGCGGCACCTTGATGCCGCGCTCGCGCAAGGCATCCACCGCGCCGCGGGCGATCTGATCATTGCCGCAGAAGATCGCATCCGGTTTTTCGCCAGACCTCTTCCAAAGCCGCTCGATCGCCTCATGCCCCCAACTTTCCGACCAGACGCCATAGAGCACCGGCTCGCAGTGACCCGCCACCTGATGATAGGCGCCGGCACGCTCCCGCACCGAAAAAAAGTCCTCCGGCCCGGTGACATGGGCAATCCGCCGCCGCCCTATCTTCGTCAGCCATTCGACGGCCAGTCTCGCGCCCTGTTCGTCGTCCGAACGGAAGGTGACGCTGTTCTGCGTCCCCTCCGTGAAGGCATAGACGACGGGCACATGCAAATTCGAAAGATCGACCGGCAGACGCCTGTCCAGCCGCTTTCCCGTCGCGATGATGCCGTCGACCTGCTTGTCCAGCATTGCATCAACATGGATCTGGGCGAGCGCCGGATCGTCTTCGATCGCACAGAGGAAAACCGAAACCCCGTGATCGACGAGGGCATCCGAAATACCCGCCATGACGGGCAGCGTGAAACGGCCGTAAGTGTCGTTCGTCAGCAGCCCGATGGTGAAGCTGCGCTTGCTGAGAAGACCTCTTGCCAGCGCGTTCGGCCGATAGCCGATTTCGCCGGCAATCCGCTTCACCCGCTCGCGCGTCTCCGCTCCCATTCGGCCGGTGTCGTTGAGTGCCTTCGACGCCGTCGAGATGCTCACGCCGGCAGCCGACGCGACCTCATGGATTGTGATCCTGCCTCTCTTTCCTCCCGATATGTTCAGGCCTTCCTCCTTCTAAATTGGCTTGAGAAAAGCTTTTACCAATCTCTCTGTCAAGTGAGAAAAGGTTTTCTCATGCAACTCGAGAGCGGAGCAGTGAGGAGAGGATTGTCAGGAAGGAAGACGTGGAAAAGGCCGATGCGAATTCAGGGACTGGATTGCAATGCGTCAGTCATCGTAGAGCGACAGGGCAAAGCTGGTTAATCTTAACCAGCTGATAAGCGCGGAACGAACAATCTCCGTCAGAACCTCCGATGGAGGTTCTGATTCGCGGATTAGAACCCAAGCGATCGTTGAAAGATCAGGCGACGTGCCTTGCCAGCGCGCAACGCGACCAGAGCGAATGCAGGGCGTCGACGAGATGGGCGATATCGGCGTCGGAATGCAGCGGTGTCGGGGTGATGCGCAGCCGTTCGGTTTTCTTCGGTACGGTGGGATAATTGATCGGCTGGACGTAGACGCCGCAATTGTCGAGCAGCAGATCGGAGATCCACTTGCATTTGGCCGCATCGCCAACCATCACCGGCACAATATGGCTGGGATTGTGCATATGCGGAATGCCGCGCTGGTCGAGCATGGCTCTGAGCTTGCGCACCCGGTCCTGGTGGCGGGCGCGCTCGAACTGACTGACCTTCAGATGCTGGATCGAGGCGACGGCGCCGGCTGCCAATGCGGGCGGCAGCGCCGTGGTGAAGATGAAGCCGGAGGCAAACGAGCGGATGAAGTCGCACAGCGCTGCCGACGCGGCGATATAGCCGCCCATCACTCCGAAGGCCTTGCCGAGCGTGCCTTCGATGACCGTCAGCCGATCCATCAGCCCCTCGCGCTCGGCAATGCCGCCGCCGCGCGGGCCGTACATGCCGACCGCATGCACCTCGTCGAGATAGGTCATCGCGCCGTATTGGTCGGCGAGGTCGCAGATCTCCTTGATCGGAGCGATGTCGCCGTCCATCGAATAGACGCTCTCGAAGGCGATCAGCTTCGGCGCCTTCGGATCGGCGGCTTTCAGCTTGGCTTCGAGATCGGCGACGTCATTATGTTTCCAGATCACTTTGTCGCATTTGGCATGACGGATGCCCTCGATCATCGAGGCATGGTTGAGCGCATCGGAGAAGATGATCAGGCCGGGAATTTTCCCGCCGAGCGTGCCGAGTGAGGCCCAGTTGGAGACATAGCCTGACGTGAAGATCAGGGCTGCTTCCTTGCCGTGCAGATCGGCAAGCTCACGCTCGAGCAGGACGTGATAGTGGTTGGTGCCAGAAATATTCCGGGTGCCTCCCGCACCCGCGCCACAGTGGTCGATAGCGGCCTTCATCGCCTCGATCACCTTGGGGTTCTGGCCCATGCCGAGATAGTCGTTGGAGCACCAGACCGTGACGTCCTTTTCACCATCGGCCGTATGGCGCGTGGCGCGCGGAAAGTGGCCGCGCTGACGTTCGAGATCGGCAAAAACGCGGTAGCGGCCCTCGGCATGAAGCCCGTCCAGCTCGTTTTTGAAAAATGCTTCGAAATCCATCATATGCTCCAGTATCACGCGGCCGTTCTTGCCGATCGGACGTCCGCGCGTCAATGCTTACCCTTTGGTTTAACATCAACTGCGGCAAAAGGCCCAGTTTTTTGAATGATTCCAGACAAAAAAATCCGTGCGCCACAATCAAGAGGGTCATGCGGCAAAAGCGCCCGAAATAGGCGCAAAACCCGCAAGGCGCACAACACCCCTTCAACGCAAAAAAATCCGGACAAGAGTGGACAACCCTTTCTTCCGACATAGTTTTCGAGCTAGCGTGCCAAAAAAACAATAGGGACGGCCTATGCCCATTGGGCGACAACCCAGGAGAAAAGAGATGAAAAAAGCTGTCATACTCGCATTGATCGGCCTGTCGGTCGCAAGCTGCACACCGACCCAGCAGGGCGCCGGCATCGGTGCTGCATCCGGCGCAGTCATTGGCGGTGCAGTCACCGGCAATGTCCGCGGCGCGGCGGTCGGTGCCGCCATCGGCGGCGTGTCGGGCGCCCTCATCGGCAGCGTCGCGGAACAGCCCGGCCAGTGCTACTATCGCGACCGCTATGGCCGCCGTTACATCGACGCTTGCCCGCGCTGAGGGCGCTGGCAAAACGCTAAAACAGGAAATCCCGGACACACATCCGGGATTTTTTGTACTAAATTAGCGCGTTGGCAATTTAAAATGGTACACCCTGCGCGATTTTGCCGCTAAGCTGTTCACGGCTGGGCAACGAAACTTCATTGAAGACCTAACCAAAAGCGGCGGATGCGGATTAGAGGGACAAGTCCGAAAACAGGTACTGCGTATCGGCGAACAGGCACCATGATGGTGATCGCAGCGGCAGCTGCATTCTCACCGGTCCTGATCGGCGACGCTTACGCCTTCAAGCTTTTCGGCATCACCATTTTTGGCAAGGAAGAGGATGAAGGCGAGCAGGTGCCCGATCCCGTGCGCTATCACGTCGACCTCAAAACCGACACCGCCGATGCCGATCTCAAGGAAGCGCTGGAAAACAGCTCCCGCCTCGTCAGCGACCAGAAACAGCCCGTCTCCGGCGATCTCGGCGTCGTCGTCAAGGCGCGCGACGACCGCGAGCGACTGATCGCCACCCTGTATGAAAAGGCCCGCTACGGCGGCGTGGTGACGATCACCATCGATGGCAAGAACATCGACGACCTGCCGCCCAATCCGACATTCGATCGCTCCGGGCCGATCCCCGTCACCGTCGACATCACGCCCGGTCCGGTCTTCAGAGTCAGGGAGGTGCAGTTCGGTGGCGACGCAGCAAGCCGCAACCCCGCCGATTACGATCTTGCCCCAGGCGCTGAGGCCGGTTCGCTCGCCATCATCAAGGCCGGCGACAAGATCGTCGAGCAGTTGAAAAGCGAAGGCCGGCCCTTTGCCAAATTGACCGAACGCAAAGTCGTCGCCGATCACCGGAGCGATACGGTCGACATCGTGCTTGCTGCCGAGGGCGGACCTGTCGCCCCGATCGGCGATGTCGGCGTCAACGGCGAAAAGACCGTCAAGCCCGCGTTCATCCAGCGTTATTCCCGGCTGAACAAGGGCGAAGCCTATTCTCCGGAGGCGCTGAAGAAGGCCGGCGAGCGCCTGCGCGCGCTCGGCGTCTTCTCAAGCGTCACCATTCACGAAGGCGATGCGCTGGCGCCGGACGGCACCTTGCCGATGACGATCGAGGTTTCCGAAGGCAAGCGGCGCTACTTCGGCGTCGGCGCCCAATACTCCACCACCGACGGCTTCGGCGTTCAGGGCTATTGGGGGCACCGCAACCTGTTCGGCGAAGCCGAGACGCTGCGGATCGAGGGATCTGTCTCGCGGCTCGGCGAAACCACCGATGTCGGCAGCCTCGATTATTCCGCCGGCATCCTCTTCACCAAGCCCGGCGCCTTCTTCCCGGCCGCCACGCTGAAGGCCGGCATCGTCGCCAAGACCCAGAATCCGGACCCATACAACGCGACACTCGTCACTGCCTCGCTCGGCCTTTCCTACGAATTGACGGATAAGGACACGGTGTCGGCGAGCGGCGAAATCAGCTGGGAGCGCGACGATGACGCCTTCGGCGAGAACGATTACCTGACCTTCACCTTGCCGATCCAGTATGATCGCGACGCCCGCGACGACAAGTTCAACCCGACGCAGGGCTATCGCGCCACGGTTTCGGTAAAGCCCGGCTACGAGATCTTCGATTCGACGCCCTATGCAGCCTTCGAAGGCTCTCTCTCCGGCTACCTGCCGTCCGGCGCCGAGGACCGCCTGGTGCTGGCCGGCAAAGTCGCCGCCGGCGTGCTGATCGGCGGCGGCGGGATCGAAGACATCCCCGCTACGCAGCGCTTCTTTGCCGGCGGCGGCGGTTCGGTGCGCGGATACAGCTATCAGGAAATCTCGCCTTACAACGATAATGGCGATGCCACCGGCGGCCGCTCCTATGTCACCGGTTCGCTGGAGGCGCGCATCAAGATCACCGATACGATCGGCCTCGTGCCCTTCATCGATGTCGGCACCGTATCGGACAGCACCTTTCCGGGTTTTTCCGATATCCGCGCCGGCGCCGGCGCGGGAATACGATATGCCACACCTTTCGGGCCGCTGCGGCTTGATTTTGCCGTGCCGCTGAACAAGTACGAAGATGGCACAGATTATGGAATTTATGCCGGCATCGGCCAATCCTTCTAGGATTGCCGATTCGGGTTCCTTCCGATCGATGGGCCGCATGAAAACGGGGTAGTCCGCGCCGATGCAAACGCTGGCAAAAATCGTCAACTGGGTCGTGCGGGTCACCGGCTATGCCGTCGGCGCCATTTTGGTTCTCGCTGTCGCGGCACTTGCGATCTTCGGCTTCACCTCCTTTGGCGCCCGCATCGTCACCGAAAGGATCGCCTCCACCCTTTCCAACCGCGACATGACCATCGAGGTGCGCGAACCGGAAGGGCTATTGACCGGCGGGCTTCGCGCCGCCGAAATCTCCCTGTCCGACACGAGGGGTGTTTTTGCGGAAATTCACGGCGTGGCGATAGATTGGAATCCGCTGGCGCTGCTGACGGGAACATTCCACGCCAAGCGTTTCCAGATCGACACGATCAGCGTGCTGCGCAAGCCGGTGCGCACCCTGCCCTCCCGGCCCAACGCAGAAAATTCCGGTGGCTTCGCACTTCCGGTCAAGGTCGATGTCGACCATATGGCCCTGCCCGATATCAAACTGGCCGAAGCTTTTGCCGGACGCGCTTTCGCGCTCGCCGCCGAAGGCAGCCTTTCGGCGGATGGCGACGGCGGCGAAGCGATGGTCAATGTCAGCCGCCACGCGGTTCCGGATGCGCGTCTAACTGCCGATATCGCCTACGCGCCCGCCGAGAACCGGCTGCGGCTGAAGGCGCAGCTTGCCGAGCCGAAGGGTGGGCTGTTGGCAGGCTTCCTCGGCCTGCCCGGCAATCCTGCCGTTAACATCGACCTCGACGGCCAAGGACCGATATCCAACTGGGCAGGCAAAATGCAGGCTGCACTCGACGGGCAACAGCGCGCTGCAATCGAGGGCCGGCACGCGATTAGCGCAGACGGGCTGCACCATCTCGATCTCAAGGGTGGCGGTGACCTGAGCTCGCTTCTTCCCGCGGCATTCCGGCCGCTTTTCGCCGGCCAGACCAATATCGACGTCGCCGCCACTTTCGACGACCGTGGCAAGATCGATATCCAGACCGGCAATATCGCCACTGGCAGCGTCGTCATCGCCGCCTCGGGCGCGCTTGATCCGGCTGGCAACAACAGCCTGAACGCCAATCTGCTCGGCACATCCGGCCCCGTTGATTTCCGCTGGCCGCTCGCCGAGGGCGAAGCGCGCTTCCTGATATCAGGCCTCAACCTGGCTCTAACAGGCGACGCGCAGACCGCCCGACTGAGCCTCAGCGGCTCGCTCGACAGCGCCACCCTTCCGCAAGCCGATATCGGCAACGTCAAGCTGACGGCAAAGAGCGACGCCTTCAATCTTGCCGCCCGTTCCGGCAGCGTTCAGCTGCGCCTCGTTGCCGGCGATGCGACCTTTTCCGAACCGAACCTCAACCGCGCAGTCCAAGGCCCTATCACGATCGCCTCGCCGCTCCAGATTTCGCCGGGCGACATCGGCTTCAACGGCACCACCGTCGAAAGCGCCAATATCAACGGCATTCTCAACGGCTCCTATCGGCTGGCGGACCGCGCGTTGACCGGCAATGTCAAGCTGAGCATCGAACCAGCGGCCCTGCCGGCCGCGGCGACGAGCAGGTTCGATCGGCCGATCTCGCTTGAAAGCCAGGTGACCGGCACTTTCCCGTCGAAATTCGCGCTGTCCAACCTCGTCCTGAAATCCGGCACGCTTGAAGCTGCCGGCAACGTCGCGATCGACGGCTCGATGTTGAACGCCGATCTTTCAGGTCGGCTGCCCGATATCGGCAAGCTGATGACGGGCGCGACCGGCGGAGCCGGTTACGCTCTGAGGGTCGGAGGCGAGCTGCCGGCGATCTCCGTAACGGCCAATATCAAGGCTCCCAGCCTGCAGATGGGCGATCGCATGGTCGCCAACCTCAATATCGATCTGTCGGGTGTCGCCGATCCCAAGGCGCCGCAGGGGAAGTTTGCGGCCACCGGCACGATCGACGGACAGCCGATCGGCATCAACGGCGACATCCGTTCTGAGAACGGCAAGACAAGCATTCCCGGACTGACTGCCGATATCGGCGGCAACCGGCTGACCGGCAATCTGGAATTCTCACCCACGCTGGAGCCGACCGGCGCTCTGACCTTCGATTTTCCCAATATCGGCTTGCTCGCCGCACTCGGCGGCCAGAAAGCCGAAGGCGATCTCAAGGGTTACCTCGGCGTCGAGAGCGACAGCGGCAGGATCACGCTCAAGCTGCTTGCATCAGGCAACTCGATTCGTCGCGATACGCTTGCGATCATCAAGCCGGAAATAGACGTCACGATCAGCGATCTCGGCGCGTTTGCGGCAAACGGGACCGTCAAGGCCGAGGCGCTGAATGCCGGGACCAACAGCCTTGCCACCCTCTCGCTCGGCTTTACCAAACAGCAAGATCATACCGACTTCGATCTCAATGCCGCCTATGACGGCAACCCGGTGCTGGCGGCCGGCAATATCGCGACAACGAGCGGCGCGATCGATCTGAACCTCGATCGCTTCTCGGCAAGCCCGCGCAATATCCCGATCGAGCTTGCCGCACCGACGCAGGTCACGGTCGCCAACGGCGTCGCCAATCTGAACGGGCTGACGCTGAAAACCGGCGCCGGTTCGGTCAGTGTTACCGGTTCGGCCGGCGAGACGCTGAAGCTGAATGCCGACATCCGCCACCTGCCGGCAGCACTCGCCAATGGTTTCGTGCCCACGCTTTCAGCCGGCGGCACGATCTCCGGAACCATCGCCGTCACGGGAACGCCGGCAGCACCGATCGCCGATTTCAAGCTTCACTGGACGGATGCGACGACGGGCCAGACCAAGGACGCGGGCCTGATGCCGCTCGGCATCACCGCCGGCGGAAAATTCGCCGACAACAAGCTCGATTTCGCCACGACGATCGGCAGCGACGACGGTCTCTCGCTCAAGGCCGCCGGCAAGGTCGGGCTTGCCGACCCAACGTCACCGGTGCTTGATATCGACGCCGATATCCTCAACCTGCCGGCCCGCATCGCCAATGGTTTCGTTGCCGATCTCGCCGCAGAAGGCGTGATAACGGGAAAAGCGACCGCCTCGGGCTCCCTTAAGGCGCCAACCGCCAATTTCGACCTCGTCTGGAAAAATGCTGCGACGAGCCACACGAAGCGTGCCGGCCTTGCGGGCCTTGAAGTGACGGCGTCCGGAAAATTCGCCGACAACAGACTAAATTTCGACGCTGCGGTCAGCGGCGCCGACAACCTATCACTGAAGGCCAGCGGCAATGTCGGCATCATCGGGACAACGATTGGTGAGGTCAAGGTCGACGCTATACTGGCCAATGCCCCCGCGGGCCTTGCAAACGGTTTCGTCCCCGATCTCGCGGCGGAAGGCACTGTGTCAGGAACGGTCTCTGCCAGCGGATCTCTTGCCGCTCCGACCGCCGATTTCGATCTCCATTGGCAAAATGCCGCCACGAGCCACACAAAGCGTGCCGGCCTTGCCGGCCTCGGCGTAAGGGCGTCCGGAAAGTTCGCCGACAACAAGCTTGATTTCGACGCTGCGGTCAGCGGCGCCGACAGCCTGTCGCTCAAGGCAAAAGGCAGTGTCGCCGTCACCGGTACGACGATCGGCACCGCAAACGTCGATGCGACACTGGCAAATATCCCGGCGAGCATTGCCAACAGCTTCGTCACCGATCTCGCCGCCGAAGGCGCAGTCTCGGGAAGGGTCTCGGCGGCAGGCTCGCTTTCCGCGCCGACCGCCAATTTCGACCTCAATTGGCAAAACGCTGTAACGAGCCACACGAAGCGAGCCGGTCTTGCCCCTCTCGGCATCATGGCGTCGGGAAAATTCGCCGAACACAAACTGGATTTCAACGCGGCGGCCGTTGGCGATCAAGGCCTCTCGCTGAAGGCCGCGGGCAATGTCGCCCTCGCCGGCACGGCGATTGACAGCTTGAAGGTTGATGCCGAGATCGCCAAGCTCCCGGCCGCTCTCGCCAACGCTTTCGTTCCCAATCTGGCGGCCGGCGGCACGATATCAGGCACTATATCGGCGGCCGGCACACTCGCCGCGCCGAAGGCCGATTTCAAGCTCGATTGGACGGATGCCGCAACCAGCCATACCCGAAGCGCTGATCTGTCCGACCTGGCGCTTGCCGCTTCGGGACATCTTGCTGACAATAGGCTTGATTTCGATGCCAATCTCGGCGGCAAGAACGGCCTCTCGCTGAAAGCCGCGGGCAATGTTGCGATAGAGGGCACCTCGGTCCGCAATCTTGACGTCAAGGCCGATCTCGCCAATCTGCCTGCGGGCCTTGCCAATGGCTTCGTTCCCGGCCTGGCGGCAGAGGGCACGGTATCGGGAACGGCTTCCGCCTCCGGCGCGCTGCCCCAACCCACCGTCGATTTCAAGCTCGATTGGAAAAACGCTGCAACCGCCCATACCAGGAGCAGTGGCCTGTCAAACCTGAGCGCCGCAGCATCCGGCAAGTTCGCCAATGACAGGATCGATTTCGATGCCAACCTAACCGGCAAGGACGGACTGCTGGCCAAGGCGACAGGCGGCGTGACGATCGCCGGAACGGCCATTCAGGATCTTTCAATCAATGCCGATATCCCTGCCCTGCCGGCCAGTATCGCCAATGCCTTCGTTCCCGGCCTCGGTGCCGAGGGCACCCTTTCGGCAAGCGCCGTCACCTCAGGCACCTCGGCAGATCCGATCGTCGATTTTAAACTCGACTGGAAGGATGCTGCGACCAGCCATACGCGGGCTGTCGGCCTTTCCCGCCTCGCATTGGCGGCGACGGGAAAATTCGCTGGCGACAGGCTCGATTTCAATGCGAATCTCAGCGGCGGTGGCATTGCCGTGAAAGCAGCCGGCAACCTCGCCATCGCAGGCACTTCGATCCAGTCGGTCGACGTTACGGCCAATGCCGAGAATGTTCCGGCCGGCATCGCCAACGGCTTTGTCCCCGGCCTTGCCGCCGAAGGCACGGTCTCGGCGACTGCAAAGGCTACCGGCGCGCTGTCGGCGCCCTCCGTCGACTTCAAGGTTGACTGGAAGAACGCCGCGACGAGCCAGACGAAAGGCGCCGGGCTCTCGCCTTTCACCATCGGTGCATCAGGCAAACTTGCCGACAACAAGCTGACGGTCGACACCAGTCTCGCCGGTGACGCCGGCATGTCGCTGAAAGGCGGCGGCAGCGTAATGATATCCGGCGATCGCGCCCTCGACATGCGCTTCAACGGCAATCTCCCCTTCGCCGTGCTCGGCGCGCCGCTTGCCGAGCAGGGCTTCGTTGCCGAGGGCGTCGCCACAGTCGATCTCCGAATCGGCGGAACGGCCGCAGCGCCCGTCATCAACGGCACTGTCGCGACCAATAGCGCAAAGCTCGTCGACGTCCGGCGCAATCTTGCCGTCAACAATCTCGCAGCCACTGTGACCTTCAACGGCACGCAGGCCGTGATATCGCGCCTCAATGGCAATCTTGGCGGCGGCGGCACGATTTCGGCGAGCGGCACCATCGGCATTCAGCCGGCCGGCGGCTTTCCCGCCGACATTTCGATCAAGCTCGACAAGGCGGTCTATGTCGACGGAACGCTCGTCGTTTCGACCGTCAACGGAACGCTGGGCTTGCGCGGGCCGATCATGACTGCGACGCTGAGTGGCAAGCTCCGCCTGGACAAGACCTCGATCACCGTCCCTGAAAAATTGCCGACCTCGCTGCGTGAAATCGACATCCGGCATAAGAATGCGCCGCGGGCGGTGCTTGCGCAGCTGCGGGATGACGGCGAAAGGAAACCCGGCCAGAAATCCTCCGTGATCACCCTCGATCTCGAAATCGACGCGCCCTCGCATATCTTCGCGCGCGGCCGCGGCATCGATGCCGAGCTCGGTGGCCGCGTGACGATCCGCGGAACGGCGGCAGCACCGATCGTGACCGGCGGTTTCACCATGCGCCGCGGTCGCCTGACGATTCTCAACCGTCGACTGGATTTTACCGACAAGAGCCGGATCACCTTTGCCGGCGACCTGACGCCGGCGCTCGATATGGAAGCGACCTCGACCTCCGGCTCGACGACGCTGACCGTCGACGTCGCGGGCCTCGCCACCGATCCTTCGATCACCTTTTCCTCTTCGCCCCAGTTGCCGCAGGACGAGGTGCTGGCGCAGCTGATCTTCGGCCAGTCGATGTCGAAGCTCTCGCCGGTGCAGATCGCTCAGCTCGCCGACGCCGTCAGCCAGTTGGCCGGCAACCGCTCCACGTCGCTTTTCGAAGGCCTGCGCAATCAGCTCGGCGTCGACGATCTCGACATCAGCACCGATGCCAAAGGCCAGACGAGCGTCAGCGTCGGCCGCTACCTCAACGATCGCACCTATTTCGAATTGCAGCAGGGCGGCTCGGCCGGCGCCAAGGCGATCATCAACCTCGATGTCGGCCGCGGCGTCAAACTGCGGGGTGCTGCCGGCGGCAACGGTGCGGGGGAAGCTGGCGTGGTCTACGAGCGGGAATACTGAGATAGAACTTAAAGCGGCTCAGAAACCCGTCTTGCTCGTCTTGAGCAGAATATTGGTTTCGGTCGAATTGATACCGTTGATCAGCCGGATGCGGCGTAGCGTCTCGTCGAAGGAAGCAAGGTCGCGATCCTCGAGTTCGGCGACGAAGTCCCATTTGCCGTTGGTGCTGTGGAGCGCGCGCACCTGGGGCAGGCCCCTCAATTGATCGGCCACCCTGTCGGCAAGCTTGCCGAGCACTTCGATCATGACGATGGCGCGCACGCCGGCGGAACGCGTTTCATGCCCGGTGCGGATGGTGAAGCCGACGATGGTGCCGCTGGCGACCAACCGGTCGATACGCGCGGCAACCGTTGCCCGCGATGCTCCGGTCATCGCCGCCAGCGAGGAGACGGAAATCCGGGCATTATGGCGCAGGGCGCTCAGAAGTTCTGTGTCAAGATCGTCCATGCTGATCACTTTGTCAGAAGTGCTTTATCAATCTGCGCAATCATAATCCATTTCTGGCACTTTTCCATCTTTTTGCCGCCAGCCCTTTATCCCACTATCGGCCAAAACAGGCCTCAACACGGAGCCCTCGAATGAATGTCCAATCGCGATCTGTCACCCTCATCGGCGCACCATTGGAAGAGGGCTCCGGCCGCAGAGGCGCTGCCATGGGCCCTGCGGCGCTGCGCATTGCCGGTGTCGACCAGACGCTGATCGATCTCGGCCACGATGTCGCCGATAATGGCGATCTCGGTATCGTGCCGGCGATGGATCTGCCGAATCATCCGAAAGCCCACAATCTGAGGATCGTCGGCGCCTTCACCCGCGCGCTCGAAAGCAGCGTCCACGACGTCGCCGCCGCCGGCCGTTTTCCGCTCATTCTCGGCGGCGACCACAGCCTTTCCATGGGCAGCGTCTCCGGCATGGCCCGTTATGCCGCCAGCAAAGGCCGCCCACTCTTCGTGCTCTGGCTCGATGCCCATGCCGATTTCAACTCTCCGGCCACCTCGCCCTCCGGCAATATTCACGGCATGCCTGTCGCCTTCTTCTGCGGCGAGGCGGAGTTCGCCGAAATCCTGCCGAAGGACCGTCCCTTCGTCGATCCGAAAAATGTCTTCCAGGTCGGCATTCGTTCCGTCGATGCGCGCGAACGCGAGGAAATCCATGAACATGGCGTCAACGTCTTCGATATGCGCGCCATCGACGAGCAGGGCATCGGCGCCATCGTGCGGGACATTCTCGACGTCGTCGCCAAGGCGGACGGCCTGCTGCATGTCAGCCTCGATGTCGATTTCCTCGATCCCGAGATTGCCCCCGGCGTCGGCACGACGGTGCCCGGCGGCGCGACGTTCCGCGAGGCGCATCTTGTCATGGAAATGCTGTCTGACAGCGGCCTTGTGTCGTCGCTCGATCTCGTCGAGCTCAATCCGTTTCTCGACGATCGCGGCAAGAGCGCCCGCATCCTGGTGGAGTTGACGGCAAGCCTCTTCGGCCGCCGCATCTTCGATCGTCCAACCCGTGCCGCATAGAGGGAGAACGGCCATGAACACTTCGGAAAAACTGATCGCCACAGAACAGCGACTCGGCGCCAACAATTACAAGCCGCTCGACGTGGTGCTGACGCGCGGCGAGGGCGTTCATGTCTGGGATACCGATGGCAACCGTTATCTTGATTGCCTTTCGGCCTATTCCGCCGTCAACCAGGGCCATTGTCATCCAAAAATCCTTGCCGCCATGGTCGAGCAGGCGGGTAGGCTGACGCTCACCTCCCGCGCTTTCCGCAACGACCAGCTCGCCTATCTCTACGAAGAGCTTGCGGCGCTGACCGGCTCGCACAAGATCCTGCCGATGAATTCCGGCGCCGAAGCCGTGGAGACCGCCATCAAAGCAGTGCGCAAATGGGGATACGAGGTCAAGGGCGTGCCGGAAGGCCAGGCGGAGATCATCGTCTGCGCCGACAACTTCCACGGCCGGACGCTGAGCATCATCAGCTTCTCCACCGATCCCGACGCTCGCACCGGCTTCGGCCCCTACACGCCAGGTTTCCGCACCATTCCCTTCGGCGACGCCGAGGCATTCGCGGCCGCGATCAACAGCAATACGGTGGCCGCCCTGATCGAGCCGATCCAAGGCGAAGCTGGTGTCATCATCCCGCCGGCCGGTTATTTCTCCCGCATCCGCGAGCTCTGCACGGCAAACAACGTCACTCTGATCCTCGACGAGATCCAGACCGGCCTCGGCCGCACCGGCAAGCTCTTGGCCGAAGAGCACGAAGGCATCGAGGCCGATGTGACGCTGATCGGCAAGGCACTGTCCGGCGGCTTCTATCCTGTATCCGCCGTCCTTTCGAATTCCGAGGTGCTGGGTGTACTGAAGCCCGGCCAGCACGGCTCGACCTTCGGCGGCAATCCGCTCGCCTGCGCGGTGGCGCGCACCGCGCTGAAGGTTCTCGTCGAAGAGGGCATGATCGAGAATGCCGCTGAGATGGGCGACTATTTCCTCGAAGGCCTGCGGTCGATCCGTTCAAACATCGTCAGGGACGTGCGCGGCCGCGGCCTGATGATGGCGATCGAGCTGGAGCCCGAAGCCGGCGGCGCGCGGCAATATTGCCATGCGCTGAAGGAGCGCGGCCTCCTTGCCAAGGACACCCATGACCATACGATTCGCCTCGCTCCGCCCCTGGTCATCACGAGAGAACAGGTGGATTGGGCGGTCTCACAGATCGAAAAGACCATAGGCTGAAGTAAATCGCAGCTGAAAACCTTCGCAATGCCGCTCTCGATTTAGATTTGGGCAACACTCTTTCGCTAATGTCGTCGTAACCGTAACGATGCTTCGCTAAGTGCCAAGCCGTCGCGTGGTGTGAAGGCAAAGCTCGTCAGCGCCAATGGTGGCGCACCCGCTTCTGCTTTGGCTTACGACAGTTGGGAAGAATTCTAATGGCCACGATCAATTCCACTAGCTTCAGCGGCGATACGCTCGAGATCATTGCCTTCCGCCTGCATGATCAGGAATTTTGCGTGAAGACCACGACCATCCGCGAAATCCGCGGCTGGGCGCCGTCGACACCGATCCCGCATGCCCCGGCCGATGTCATCGGCGTCATGAACCTGCGCGGCTCGGTCATTCCGATTATCGATCTCGCCTACAAGCTCGGCATGAAGAGCACCGTCGCCAACGAGCGCAGCGCCATCGTCGTTGCCGAAGTTCACAGCATGGTCATCGGCATGCTGGTCGACCGCGTCTCGGATATCCTCACCATCTCCTCCAGCCAGGTCCAGCCGGTGCCCGAGGTGACCGCCTCTTTCGACCGCGCCTATTGCGAAGGCATCATCGCGTCGGAAAACGGGATGATCTGCTTCCTGAACCTCTCCAAGATGTTCAAGGAAAACGAAACGGACGACCTGGCAGCCTGATCCGCCAGTAGAATTCGCCGTCGAGAACCGCCCGTCCGGGCTCGCCCGTCCGGGCGGTTTTTTATTTGCGCACGGCAGCCAATCTTCGGATGCGGCAATACATTCTTGACGCCATCTCCAGCGGACTCACCGGCGCGGCATCTGGTTTCACACGTCGTCAGGGGCACGGCGCTGCCGCGGCAAGCGCCGACAGCTGGGAGGAATTGATCTTCGAGCCTTTCCTATAAATCGATTCCGGGAATTACGCCGTAGGACCAAGATGAAGCGCGCCGACGATCGGTTATCCGAACAACGCGAAGGTCGCCCGCAGCGTCACCCATACACCCCAGAGCAGCGGAATGCCGACGACTGCCCAGGCAAGCGCCGCCTTGGCATCGAGCCCGCCGGTACCGATGCCGAAGGAACCTATCGGCCCGGCATTGACGGCCGCCGACTTCGCCTGCAGCGCTGCGACCTCGTCATCCCTCATGAACCACTTGTCCGGGAGCGGCCTCACAAGCGCATTGGCGATGAGGCCGAGTGCCAACATGCCGGCGAGGATATACATCGTGCCGGTATAGAGGGTCGGACCGGATTGGTGGTCATCGTGCTCTTGGCAGCAGGCGGCGTCCAGCCATCCGGGCGCCAGTCAACTGGCGGAATGCGGCAGCCGAAGGCGCCGCTCATCGTGAAGACGAAATAGATCGCCGCCATGACGATGAAGGTCTGCCCAGACGCCGACCGAGGCATCGGTCTTGAAGGCATTCGTCAGCAGGTTGGCAAGAGGCGCACCGATCATCGCGCCGGCGCCGAAGCCCATGATCGTCATTCCGGTCGCCATGCCGCGCCGGTCGGGGAACCATTTGATCAGCGTCGAAACCGCGAGATGTAACCGAGGCCGAGACCTATGCCGCCGATGACGCCGGCGCCGAGCCACATCAGCCACAGCTGATGAGTGATGATGCCGACAGCGGCAAGCAGAATGCCGCCACACCAGCGCAGCAACGCTATAACGCTTCGATTTCCGCTTAGACCATATCTAAATCGATTTAAATTTTGAGGGCAGTGAATGTGAAAGGCAGCATGCTGCTGCCTCCGCAGGCATGAGCCAGTTGGATTACCGGATCTGGTGTGTTTCCGCCGCCGGTTTGCGGATGAGGGGAGCGGCCTGCAGCACGAGGGCATCCAGGCCGTTTTCCTCCTTTTCGAGAATTTCGAACAAATGCCGGCGCATACGCGGCTCCCAGAATTTGTTGATATGATTGGCGACCCCCTCAGCGGCCTCGTTGGCCGGCTGGCTCTTGAAGAAGGTGGCGATCTGGTTTGCCATATAGACGAGTTTGGTCTTGGTATCATGCGACATCGGCGATGCTTCCGGGCGAGATGCGGTGCGGGTGGGTGAAAATCTCGAAGTCCTCGCCGCGCACCAGGGCGACGAGCGTCATGCCGGCCTCTTCGGCCGCGCGAATGGCGAGAGCCGTCGGGGCTGAAATGGCGATAAGCACGGGGCTGCCGAGGATCGCTGCCTTCTGCACCATCTCGACCGAAAGCCGGCTGGTGACGACGACGGCGCCATCATCGCCGCTTTCGCCCGAGCCGATGACGGCGCCGCAGAGCTTGTCGAGCGCATTGTGCCGGCCGACATCTTCGCGCACGGCAACCAGACCTCTGCCGGGACGATAGAAGGCGGCGCCATGCACCGCCCGCGTCTCGCGATGCAGCGGCTGCGCCTCGTTCAGAAGCGAAACGGCGCGCACGATATCGGCATGCGAGAGTGACAGCGGTGATGTCGAGACATCCGGCACCGGCCGCACCGCCTGTTCGATCGATTCGATGCCACAGAGCCCGCAGCCGACCGGCCCCGCCATGCTGCGGCGCCGCGCCCGCAGCCGATCGGCGACGTCGTCGACAAGGCTGACCTGCACGTCGATTCCCTGCTCGCCCGCAACGACCTCGATGGCCGATATCTCCGCCCGCTCGGTGATGATTCCTTCGGTCAGGCTGAAGCCGACGGCAAAGTCTTCGAGGTCGGCGGGCGTCGCCATCATCACCGCATGCGAGCTGCCACCATAGGAAAAGGCGATCGGCACTTCTTCCGGCACGATACGAGAGCCGCTGTGCATGAGGCCGTTGCGGCGGGCGGTTTTGGGGGCGTGAGCGGTGGTGGGGAAGGTCATGGTTTTCGCGCCCTCATCCCCCTTTGGGTACCGCCCGGGGTCGAGCCGCGGGTCTCGCCCCGTCCTTCGGACTGCAATGGGGAGAAACCTCGCCGACAACGCCGAACCGTCCCCCCATCGTCACTCCGCAGCCTCCAGCTTGCCGGCGATGCGGCGCGATTGCCGTGCCTGCTCGTCATATTCCATCTGCCAATCGCTCGGCCCGTTGGAAGGCGAAACCTGCACCGCCGTCACCTTGTATTCCGGGCAGTTCGTCGCCCAGTCGGAATAGTCGGTGGTGATGACGTTTACCTGCGTGTTGGGATGATGGAAGGTCGTATAGACGACGCCGGGCGCCACACGATCGGTGATCAGCGCTCGGAGCGTCGTGTCGCCGGAGCGGCTCATGAGCTTCACCCAGTCGCCATCGCGGACGCCGCGCTGTTCGGCATCGTGCGGATGGATTTCCAGCCGGTCTTCCGCATGCCAGACGACATTTTCGGTCCGCCGCGTCTGCGCCCCGACATTGTACTGGCTGAGGATGCGGCCGGTGGTGAGCAGCAGCGGGAAGCGCGGACCGGTGCGCTCGTCGGTCGCCACATATTCGGTGCGGATGAACTTGCCCTTGCCGCGCACGAAGCCGTTGACATGCATGATCGGCGAGCCGAGCGGGTTCTTCTCGTTGCAGGGCCACTGCACCGAGCCCAGCTTATCGAGGTAATCGTAGGACACCAGGGCAAAACTCGGCGTCGTGGCGGCAATTTCGTCCATGATCTCCGACGGATGGCTATAATTCCAGTCGAGTCCCATGGCCTGAGCAAGCTTCTGTGTCACCTCCCAGTCGCCATAGCCGTTGCGCGGCGTCATCACCTTGCGTACGCGATTGATGCGGCGTTCGGCATTGGTGAAGGTGCCGTCCTTCTCGAGGAAGGTCGAGCCCGGCAGGAAGACATGGGCGTAATTGGCGGTCTCGTTGAGGAAGAGATCCTGCACGACCACGCATTCCATTGCCGCAAGGCCTGCTGCGACATGTTTGGTATCGGGATCGGACTGGAGGATGTCCTCGCCCTGGACATAAAGGCCCTTGAAGGAACCGTCGACCGCCGCGTCCAGCATGTTGGGAATACGCAGGCCCGGCTCGTTGTTGATCTTCACGCCCCAGAGCTTTTCGAAGATATCGCGCGTCGCATCGTCGGAAATGTGCCGGTAGCCGGGCAGTTCGTGCGGGAAGGAGCCCATGTCGCAGGAGCCTTGCACGTTATTCTGGCCGCGCAACGGGTTCACGCCGACGCCGGGACGGCCGATATTGCCGGTCGCCATCGCCAGATTGGCAATGGCGATCACCGTGGTCGAACCCTGGCTGTGCTCGGTAACGCCGAGGCCGTAATAGATCGCGCCATTGCCGCCCTTGGCATAGAGCCTTGCTGCACCGCGCAGATCCGCCGCTGGCACGCCGGTAAATGCCTCGGTCTCTTCAGGGCTGTGCTGCAGTTCGGCGACGAAGGCGGCCCAATCCTCGAATTCCGACCAGTCGCAACGCTCGCGGATGAAGGTCTCATCATAAAGCCCTTCGGTGACGATCACATGCGCCAGCGCCGTCATGACGGCGACATTGGTGCCGGGCTTCAGCGGCAGATGATATGAAGCCTCGACATGTGGCGACCGGACGATATCGGTACGGCGCGGATCGATGACGATAAGCTTGGCGCCCTGGCGCAGCCGCTTCTTCAGCCGCGAACCGAATACCGGATGGCCGTCGGTCGGATTGGCGCCGATGATGACGACGACATCGGAATGATCGACGCTGTCGAAATTCTGTGTGCCAGCCGAGGTGCCGAACGTCTGGCCGAGGCCGTAGCCGGTTGGCGAATGGCAGACGCGGGCGCATGTATCGACATTGTTATTGCCGAAACCGGCCCGGACCAGCTTCTGCACCAGATAGGTTTCCTCATTGGTACAGCGAGAGGAGGTGATGCCGCCGATCGCGTCGCGGCCATATTGATACTGGATGCGGCGGAACTCCGACGCCACATGCGCGAACGCCTCGTCCCAGCTCACCTCCCGCCAGGGGTCGCTGATCTTTTCGCGGATCATCGGGTTGAGGATGCGGTCCTTGTGAGTGGAATAACCGTAGGCGAAGCGGCCTTTGACGCAGGAATGGCCGCGATTGGCCTGTCCGTCCTTCCACGGGACCATGCGCACCAGCTCCTCGCCGCGCATCTCCGCCTTGAAGGAGCAGCCGACGCCGCAATAGGCGCAGGTGGTGACGGCCGAATGTTCCGGCTGGCCGATCTCGATCACCGATTTCTCCGTCAGCGTCGCCGTCGGACAGGCCTGGACACAGGCGCCGCAGGAAACGCATTCGGAATCCATGAAATTCTCATGCATGCCGGGTGACACACGGGAGCCGAAACCGCGCCCCTCGATCGTCAGCGCAAAAGTGCCCTGCACTTCCTCGCAGGCGCGCACGCAAAGCGAACAGACGATGCATTTGGAGGGATCGTAGGTGAAATAGGGATTGGACTCGTCCTTCGGCATCCATTTCAGATTGATGTCGCCGTTGCTGCGCGCCTTGACGTGATTGTCGCCCTCATAGCCGTAGCGCACGTCACGCAGGCCGACAGCGCCTGCCATGTCCTGCAACTGGCAATCGCCATTGGCAGCGCAGGTGAGACAGTCGAGCGGATGATCGGAAATGTAGAGCTCCATCACGCCGCGGCGGATATCCTTCAATCGTCCCGTCTGCGTGTGCACCACCATGTTTGCCGCGACCGGCGTCGTGCAGGAGGCCGGCGTGCCAGGGCGGCCCTCGATCTCGACGAGACAGAGCCGGCAAGAGCCGAAGGCATCAACCATGTCGGTGGCGCAGAGCTTCGGCACCTCGATGCCGGCTTCCATTGAGGCGCGCATGATGGAGGTGCCTTCCGGCACGCTGATCTGCTGCCCATCAATGGTGAGCGTCACCATGGTTTCGGATTTCGAAGCGGGAGTGCCGTAGTCGATTTCATGGATGAGAGACATGGTCGGCCTCCTGTAGGGAAATGGGATTGCGCAGGTCACGGCATGCGGCTGCAGCTTGGAAGATCATCACTCGGCAGCCTCCACGACCGGTGCCGGCACAAAATCTTCCGGGAAATGCGTCATAGCGCTCATCACGGGATAGGGCGTGAAACCGCCGAGCGCGCAGAGCGACCCGAATTTCATGGTATTGCAGAGATCGCCGAGCAACACCCGGTTCTTCTCCGGCTCAATGCCGCGCGCGATCTTGTCGACCGTTTCGACGCCGCGCGTCGAGCCGATGCGGCAGGGCGTGCACTTGCCGCAGCTTTCGACGGCGCAGAATTCCATGGCGAAACGCGCCTGCTTCAGCATGTCGGCCGTGTCGTCGAAGACGACAATGCCGGCGTGGCCGATGAGCCCGTCCTTGGCGGCAAAGGATTCGTAGTCAAAAGGCGTATCGAACAGCGCCCGCGGGAAATAGGCGCCGAGTGGTCCGCCGACCTGCACGGCCTTGACCGGTCGGCCGGTCCTCGTGCCGCCACCGATCCTGTCGACGATATCGCCGAGTGAAAGGCCGAAGGCTGTTTCGTAGAGACCGCCATATCTGACATTGCCGGCGATCTGCAGCGGAATGGTGCCGCGCGAGCGGCCCATGCCGAAATCGCGGTAGAAGGCGGCGCCCCTTTCCATGATGACAGGCACCGAAGCCAGTGAGATCACATTGTTGATGACGGTCGGACAGTCGAATAGCCCCTTATGCGCCGGCAGCGGCGGTTTGGCGCGCACAATGCCGCGCTTGCCCTCGAGACTATTCAAGAGGGCCGTTTCCTCGCCGCAGACATAAGCGCCGGCGCCGGTGCGCACCTCGATATCGAAGGCGCGGCCCGAGCCAAGCACCGACGGGCCTAGAATGCCGGCCTGCCGGGCGATGCCGATCGCCTCGCTCATCACCGCGATAGCATGAGGATATTCCGAACGGGTGTAGACGAACCCCTTCGTGGCGCCGGTCGCAAGCCCCGCAATCGCCATGCCCTCGATCAGCACGAAGGGATCGCCCTCCATGATCATCCTGTCGGCAAAGGTGCCGCTATCGCCCTCATCGGCATTGCAGACGATATATTTGCGTTCGCCGCTGGCATCGAGAACGGTTTTCCACTTGATGCCGGTGGGAAAACCGGCACCGCCGCGTCCGCGCAGGCCGGAATCCGTGACTTCCTTGACGATTTCGACAGGCGTCATCGAAACAGCCCGACGAAGGCCGGCAAGGCCGCCATGCGCCTCATAATCGCCAAGCGAAAGCGGGTCGGTGATGCCGCAGCGGGCGAAGGTCAGGCGGGTCTGTTCCTTCAGGAACGGGAGGTCTTCAACCTCCCCGAGACAGAGCGGGTGGCCGCCGCCGCTGAGCATTCCGGCGTCAAAAAGAGCAGGCACATCCATTGCTTTCACCGGCCCGTAGCCGATGCGCTTGCCGGTGACCTCGATTTCAACAAGCGGCTCCAGCCAGAACATTCCGCGCGAGCCGTTGCGCACGATCTCGGCATCGAGGCCGCGGGCGACGATCTCCTGGGCAATCGCCTTTGCCACCTTTTCGGCCCCGAGCGCCAGCGCAGCGGCATCGCGCGGAACATATATCTTGACAGTCATCGGCGCGCCTCCGCAACGAGCTCCGTCGCGAGTTGATCGTCGAGCCGGCCATAAACCTCGCCGTCGAGCATTGCCGACGGGGCGCAGGCGCAGAGCCCGAGGCAATAGACCGCCTCCAGCGTCACGCTGCCGTCGAGCGTCGTCTGGTGAAAATCGATGCCGAGCAGCGCCTTGATGCGCTCAGCCAGCGCGTCGCCGCCCATCGACTGACAGGCCTCGGCGCGACAGAGCTTCAGCACATGCCGCCCGGCGGGGTGATCGCGATAATCGTGATAAAAGGTCATCACCCCATGCACTTCGGCGCGCGAGAGGTTCAGTTCCTCCGCGATCACGGGCAGGGCTTGCTGCGGCACATAGCCGAATTCCTGCTGAACTTGATGAAGAATGGGAAGCAGCGGCCCTTCAAGGGAGCGAAGGTCGGCGACAATGGAACGCGTGCGCGCTGCGATATCGCCTTCGGCGATATGAATGGTCATAAGGCAGCCCTCCCAGCCGCTTGCTCGTTGCGGAATGGCGCTCTCCACCGGCATGAGGCCATCCCCTCATGCAGCATCTCAGGGAAGCCGGCGACGATCAATAAAGCTATCTCGTGGATTGATAGGTTTTTTCTATCAGAGCTCTTCATCCCGCACGAGCACGCGCGCTTCATGCAGCAAGGCCGACACGAGCGGCGTGAAGGGTTCGCGATAGGGCGCGACGAGGCCGACCAGATGGTGGGCCTCCGGCTCGACGATCGGAATCATGCGAATTTCTATTGGGAATCCGAATGATTTCGCGACGTTGCGCGGCATGATGCTTGCCCAGCGCCCGGTTCTGACATGCGAGAACAGCACGATCATCGAGTTGGATTCGAGAGTTGGATGTACGGTCGCGCCCGCTTCCGTCAGGTGCCGGTTGATGATGCGTCGGTTCTGCATGTCGGCGGTCAATAGACAAAGCCGAAGATCGCCGACCTCCTTCCAGGTCACGTTGTCGCGATCGGACAGCGGGCTGCCCGCAGCCGTGATCAGGTGATAGCGCTCGGCGTAGAGGGGAACACTGGTGACACGTCCGAGCGGCTCATTTTCAAGATAGGTGATACCGGCATCGATCTCGAGATTTTCGAGCATGCTCAGCACCTGCAGCGAGTTCCGCGAGACGATCGAGAAGGTCACTCCCGGATGTCGTTCCTGAAAGGGCGTGGTGATGCGCGAAAGCATGGCGAGCGCGGTCGGAATGGCAGCGAGGCGGATGTGGCCGGAAAGACCACGGCGGGCGGCGCGCATCTCTTCCCGCATGGTGCGGGCATCGCCGACGATGCGCCGCGCCCATTCAAGCACGCGCTGCCCCTCCGGCGTCAGCCCCTGAAACCGCGAGCCGCGCTGCACCAGCATGACACCAAGCTGATCTTCAAGCTGCCGGATGGCGGCCGAGAGTGTCGGCTGGGAGATCCCGCACTCCTCCGCGGCACGGCCGAAATGCTTTTCGTTGGCAAGGGCGATGAAAAATTCCAGCTTGTCGATCATCCGGACTCCCGATCCGGCGCGAAATCATCCGGATCAGCCTATCTTCGACGCAGCAACTGTGCTCCGCAAGGGCGGTACTAATTGTTTTCAGCAGCCGGAAAAAGATCGAACAACGATTCAAGGAAGGCAAGCACGCTTGTATTGCCGATACGGTAATAGACCAGCCTACCCTGACGGCGCGTATTGACGAGGCCTTCAAGCCTCAAACGCGCGAGCTGCTGCGAGACCATTGCCTGCTGAATGCCGAGAATGTTTTCGATTTCACCCACCGTCCGCTCCTCGGTCGCGAGTATGCAAAGAATCAGAAGTCGGGTCTGGTGCGCCAGCGCCTTCAGCAGATTGCTGGCCTCACGAGCGTTTCCAGCAAGTTTGTGCAGTTCCTGACCGGACATTCCCGGCTCGGGCTTGGGCAAGGGCATTCGACATCTCGGAAGGGAAGCGAAAAGGCAGATCAGCACAATAGCATATTCGCACACGCGAATTTGCCAAAAGTAATGAAATGTCAAAAAAGGTCTAACTAAATCAGCAGATAAGCTGACCGCCATTGATCTCGAGGACCTGGCCGGTAATGTATCCGGAGAGGGAGGGTGCCGCCAGGAACAGATAGGCCGGAGCGCAATCCTCCGCTGTTCCCAGCCGCTGCAAGGGAATAGACTTTCTCGTTTGCTCCAGCTTTTCGCGGGAGGAATAGCGCTCATGGAAATCCGTCTCGATCGTTCCGGGCGAAACACAATTGACGCGGATGCCCTCCGGCGCGAGCTCGCGGGCAAGCGCCTTGGAATAGGTTGAAACGAAGGCTTTCGAGGCGGAGTAGATCGAAGAACCGGGACTGCCGCCGGTCAGCGCTGAAATTGAAACGGTGTTGACGATGGCAGCGCCTTCCGCCGCCTTCAATGCCGGCAGCAGCGCACGCGTCAGCGCCACCACCGACGTCTGGTTCAAACGCACGATCGCCTCATAATCTGCGTCGGTGAGTGTGGCAGCCGGAAAACGGCCGAGCATGGTGCCGGCGTTATTGACGAGCACATGCACCTTGTCGAAGAAGGCGAGCGCATTTTCGGCAAATTGCGCAGCGCCGCCAGCGGCGGTGAAATCGGCGTGCAGCAGCAGCGCCCGCCTTTCGGATTCAGCCGTCAGCAGAAAATCCGGCAGGTCGCGTCCCGGCTTGCGTCCGGTATGGACGATCACCTTCGCGCCGCAGTCCAGGAACTGCCGGGCCACTTCGAGGCCGATGCCCCGCCCGGCGCCAGTTACGATGACATTGCGATTTTCGAATAGTCTCGGATGGAACACGAAGCCGTCCTCCTCGCGGACAATGCCGCCTGTTGCGCCATTCGCCCTTAACATATGAGCGCGCCGGGCGAAAGAAAGGCGGCATCATCTTTCCGCGAGAGGCTAGCGCTCTTCCCCGAAAGCTCACACTTCGTTTTCGCTCTCCAGCAGCCGCGGGCCCGGCCCTTCCTCGCCGAGCCGATCGAAGGGATTGCGCAACGGACAGCTTTCGATCGACAGGCAGCCGCAGCCGATGCAGCCGGTCAGACGGTCTCGCAGCAGGCTCAGCCGTCTGATTCGCGTGTCGAGTTCATCCTTCCAGCGCGCCGACAGCGTCTGCCAGTCGGCAACCGTCGGCGTGCGTCCCTGCGGCAGGGAGGCAAATGCCGTCTGGATTTCCGAAAGCGGAATGCCGACACGTTGCGCCACCTTGACGATGCCGAGCCGGCGAAGAACATCGCGTCCGTAGCGCCGCTGGTTGCCGCGCGTGCGGATACTCGAGATCAGCCCCTTGGCCTCATAGAAATGCAGCGCCGAGACGGCAAGACCACTGCGTTGCGCCACTTCGCCGACCGTCAGAAGCCTGCCGAGCGGCGTTGCGGAAATCCTATTCATCGCCTATTGACCTCAATATTAGTTGAGGTTTTATAACCCCTCCTCCCCGCGCCGTAAAGCGCGAGGCGCAGGAAGGAACGACGGTGAGATCATCCGGTCGATGCAAGCTGAATTGATGGCATGGGCGCTTGCCCGCCCCGCACTGATCGCCCCTGCCGATATTGCCGCTTAAAAGCAAGCGCTCGGGTTCCGTTCCCGGCAGGTACGGAACCTCGGAAAACACCCGGACAGGACCTCGTCCGGGTGTTTTTTCATCTGCGATCCCTTTGCAATTTTGCGGTTGCGGCAAGAAAACCCCGATGATAGTTTTCGCCGAAATAACAGGGGAGCTCCGTGTCGCCGGGGCTGAGATGCGAGGCGCAGGCCTCCGAACCCTTCTAAGCTGATCTGGGTAATGCCAGCGGAGCGAGGTCCAAATGTATTTCGGCGCACAAGTGTCACTCTACTCGACGTCCGGCAATTCCGCCGGCATTCCTATCGATGCCGTCGAGGCAATCGCCCCCAATCGCGGCAGGCTGCGCATCGAGATCGATGTCCTCGACAGGTTTGCGGGGACGGCCCGACGAATGCCTGAAATCGAACGCCGATGACATCCCCACGACCATCGGATTCGCGCCTTGCGACGCTCTATCTCGCCGTATACCGGGCAATGCCCGCCCTGCTCGCAGGCCTTGCCTTCCTGGCGGCATGGGAACTCTATGTCGATCTTTCCGGCATCAAACCGTCCATTCTGCCGGCGCCTTCGCGCATCCTTGTCCAGGGCTGGCTGAACCGAGAGGGGCTGATGTCAAACACCTGGCCGACGCTCGGCGCGACACTCGGCGGTTTCGCTCTCTCGCTCGCCTTCGCCTTCGCCTCTTCGATCCTGATGGATTTCATGCCGTTCATGCGCCGGGCACTGCTGCCGATCTTCATTGCCAGTCAGACCCTGCCGCTAGTGGCGATCGCACCCCTCGTCGTTCTCTGGTTCGGTTTCGGCCTTTTGCCGAAGATATTGCTGGTGGCCCTCGTCACCTTCTTCCCGCTGCTCGTCGCCCTGCTTCAGGGCTATGAGGCGACCGATCGCGACATTGCCGAGCTCTTGAATTCGATGAAAGCGAGCCGCTGGCGCATTTTCCGCCTGGCGCGGTTTCCCTCGTCGCTGCCCTATTTCTTCGCCGGCCTCCGAATCTCGATCACCTATGCCGTCGTCGGCGCAATCTTTGCCGAATATGCCGGCGCTGCAAGCGGCCTCGGCATTTATATCCTCAACGCCAAGAACAATTTCCGTCCCGATCTCGTGCTCGCCGCCGTGATCGTCAGCGCTCTCTTGACGCTCTGCCTCTTCGCGCTGACGCTGGTTATCCAGCGTTTCGTCATGCCCTGGCAGCCATCCCAGGAGCGGCGCCGATGACCGGTCAGATGCTTGAGCTGCGCAACATCTCGAAATCCTTCGACGGCATGAAGGTTCTGGGCGGCATTTCACTCACCGTCGCAAACGGCGAGTTCGTCTCGATCGTCGGCCCATCCGGCTCCGGAAAATCGACCGTGCTGAGACTGCTGACACAGGCGCTGCGGCCTGATTCCGGCGCCATGCTTTTCAACGGTGCAGCGCTGGAACAGACGCCGCATTCCTTTGCCTTCATGCCGCAACGCGATGCGCTGATGCCCTGGCGCCGGATCATCGATAATGCCGCGCTCGGCCTGGAAGTGAAGGGCATGAGTCGTCGGGCGGCCCGCGCCGCTGTCGCGCCCCTCTTCGAGCGGTTCGGCCTTGCCGGCTTCGAGCATCACTACCCCGCCTCTCTTTCCGGCGGCATGCGCCAGCGTGCTGCACTGCTGCGCACCGTCATCCAGAAGCAGGACATGCTGCTGCTCGACGAGCCTTTCGGCGCGCTCGATGCGCTGACCCGCACACAGATCCAGGAGTGGCTGCAAGGCATGTGGACCGAACATCGCTGGACGGCGCTGCTAATCACGCACGATGTCCGCGAGGCCGTTTTCCTCTCCGATCGGATTTACGTGCTGTCTGCCCGCCCGGCCCGCGTCATCCGCGAATTCCGTGTCCCCCTGCCCCGCCCGAGAAGCATCGCCGATGTCGGCTCACCCGCGGCTCAGGCAATCGAGACTGAAATCCTGCAAACCCTGCTGCATCCGCTAGAACAGGATGATATTAGGCCAGTCGGCCCAAAATCCGAATCCTGTTCCAATCTAAAGAGTTAGAGCCTGATGTCGTTCGAAAACCGGACTTTTCGGCGTCATGCTCTAACGACCTGAGGAGGTCACCATGCCGCTTCTCACCCGCCGCCAGACGATTCTCGCCGCCATCGCAACAAGCCTCGCCGGCCGCGCCGCCTTTGCCCAACCGGCCCCCGCCAAGGTTCGCATCGCGCTCGACTGGACGCCCAACACCAACCACATCGGCATCTACGTCGCCAAGGCGAAGGGCTTCTACACGGCCGCCGGCCTCGATGTCGAAATTCTACCCTTTACCGACACCAGCGCCGGCACGCTGGTGTCGAACGGGGTCGCCGATTTCGGCATCAGCAGCGAGATCGAGGCACTGACCCAGCGGGCTGGCGGCGGTGACGTGAAGATGGTCTACGGCGTCGTCCAGACGGAAACCGCACGCCTGATCTTCAAGGGCGGGCGCGACGACATCAAGAGCCCCAGAGATCTCGACGGCAAGACCTATGGCGGCTTCGGCGGTACCTGGGAAAGCGCGCTGGTCTCGGCGATGATCCGCAATGACGGCGGCAAGGGCGACGTCAAGACCGTCACCCTCGGCACCTCCGCCTATGAGGCGCTGGACAATGGCTCGATTGATTTCACGCTGGAGATCTACACCTGGGAGGGCATCGCCGCCGAGCTGGAGAACCGGAAGATCAGCCGCTTTCATTATTCCGATTACGGCATTCCCGACGAGCAGACGACGGTCATCGTTTCCAGCGACGCTTATCTCTCGGCCAGTCGAGAACACGCGCGCGCCTTCATCCAGGCCACACGTCAAGGCTATGTCTACTCCATCGACCATCCCGACGAAGCCTGCGACCTGCTGATATCAGGAAGCAACGGTGCGCTGATGAACACGGAACTGGTAAAAGCATCTCAGAAGGCGTTGATCGAAGGCCATTTCCTGAGATCTGAGGCCGGGGTGATCGGCACCCTTGACCCGGCAAAGGCCGATGCCATCGGCGGCTTCCTGGTCGAGAACGGCATCCTCGTCGATGCGAATGGCGTCGTGCTCAAGGAGAAGCCGGATTTTTCCACCTATTATACCAACGAACTCCTCGGCTGAGCCCGCCCCGGCCTTGCCGACGCGGCCTTCCGCGGCAATGCTTCGGGCCTGGCGGTTCGAGCCGAATAGGGCAGGGCGGGGAACGACATGCGAGCACAAGACAGACTGGCCGGAGCCGACTTTCTGCGCGCGATTGCCTGCTTGTTGGTGCTCGCGCATCATCTCGCGCTCCGGCTGGATATGCGCAGAATTCCGGACGAATTGGCGGCGACGGCAAACGTCCTCCGCTTCGGCAATTTCGGCGTCGCCATCTTCTTCGTGCTCAGCGGCTTTCTGCTTGCCCGCCCCTTCTGGCACGCTCTCGACGCCGGCGGCGCCATGCCGAACCTTGGGCACTACGCCATCCGCAGGTTGGCACGCATTGCTCCGGGCTTCTGGTTCGCCGCCAGCGTCAGCTTCGTCCTCAGCCTGACACTGCTTGCCCTGCCGCTAACACCGGAACTCGTCGTCCGCTACGTCTCGGGACTACTGTTCATGAGCCAGTGGCATTGGCGCACGTTTTTTCCCGTCGAAGCCGATGGGCCGCTCTGGTCCATTCCCTTCGAGGTGACCAGCTATTTGCTCCTGCCGGTCGGCTTTTTCCTGCTGTTTCGCTTGCCGCTGCTGCGGCGACGTCCGTTCTTCGCCCGCGCCGCCTGGCTCGGCGTCGTTGCGGTCGTCCTTCTTGCCCATCTGGTGATCCTGAGGCTCTTTGCGCTCGACGATATCGGGCGTGGCTGGGCATATGGCCTGCAGGGCGGGGCGAAGGAATGGATGCCTAACTATAATCCGATCGGCTTCTTTGCCGTCTTCGCGCTCGGCGCGCTTGCCGCCGGCATCGAAGTGATGTTGCCGGCTAGACGCTCTCCCTGGTTCGATGCCGCAGCACTCCTGGCCCTTGCGATTGCCGGTTACCGCCTCCTCATATCCCCCGGTGGCTCGGCCGAAGGTTACGGCTGGCTTGACATCCCTTATGGATTTCCGGTCTTCCCACTGGCCGTCGCAACAACGCTCATTTCACTCAGCCATTCGCAGGGTCTGGGCAGGCTGCTTGATAACGCTCCTATCCGCTACGTCGCCAAAATCTCCTTCGGCATTTACATCTGGCAGGAGATCATCCTGACATTGATCCAGAGACTCGCCCCCGGTTCGTTCGGGGCCGCCTCGGTGAATGTGGTCACCGGCTGGCTGCAATCCTGCACACTGACGGCGGCGCTGATTTTTCTGGTGGCAAGCCTCAGTTATTATCTGTTGGAACGACCGGCAATCGACTTGGGTAACCGCCTGACATCGCGCCGCCTGATCGGGCTACTCCTTTAAAAGTATAATTTCGAATACCACTCAACTAGAGGCATTAGAGTTAACGCGAAGTACTCCCATTTTTGGCGTCTTTATGCTTACCGATTTCTTATTTATAACGATGACAAACCATACGTAAGCATGTATCTGTCTCCCCGCTGTTCAGTATCGCATCTAAACTTCTGGGCTTTGAGTAATGAATGCTTTTACTTCGAAGATAAGTTCACGCTTCGATTCGTCTCAGCGTCAGAACAAAATCCGGGCCCTGGTGGTAGCGAACTCCAACATTCGCCAGCCGGACAGCTATTCCGGCGTCGAAGGGAAGGCGGCTCTGCGATTGGCCGTAAAGCGGCTGATCGACATCGTCATCTCGGCCAGCGCTCTCCTCGTGCTGGCGCCGCTTTTCCTGGCAATCGCTCTTTTCATCAAACTCGACGATGGCGGCCCCGTTTTCTTCCGTCAGATCCGTTGGGGCCTGAACGGCCGGAAGATCACCGTCTTCAAGTTCCGCTCGATGCACACCGACGCTTGCGATCCCAGCGGCATCCAGCAAACCGTCAAGGGCGACAGGCGGGTGACCGGCATCGGCGCTCTGCTCCGCAGGACCAACATTGATGAGCTGCCGCAGCTTCTAAACGTCCTCAGGGGCGACATGTCCCTGGTCGGTCCGCGCTGCCATGCCATCAACATGCGCGCGGCCGGCAGGCTCTACGAAGAATTGGTGCCGAACTACCACCATCGCCACATCATGCGCCCCGGCATCACCGGCCTCGCGCAGACACGCGGCTGGCGCGGACCGACGGCGCGCCCGCTGCAAGCCCGGGCTCGCATCGCCTGCGATATCTATTATGTCAGGAATTTCAGCCTGCTGCTCGATCTGAAAATTCTGTTCAAAACGCTGGTCATCGAGTTGCGCGGCGGCACCGGCTTCTAGTGAGAGTCTGCCCGGTTCAAAGCATCGCGCGCAAAGATGTGCGGCCACGAAAACGACTGCGCAAAACAAAGCGCTAAAGCGCGAGAGGCGAATCTGAAAGATCGCGACATGCTTCAGCACATCGACCCAAATCAGAAAACACTATCGGTTTATTAAGGGCCGCAGCGCCTTTGCGCGCCTTGGAGATGGACGGCGCGGCAAGTGTGGCCTCTTCGTTATAAGCCGGGCAAAAACGGCTTTGAACGCCTGCTCTTTCTTTCAAGCTCTTCGATGATGTCGCTTCGACCTTGGCTCGAAGACAACAAAACAAAAAAGCGGCCTTCGAGGGCCGCCTTTCATTGATGCTGTCGGTGTGGTCAATCCTGCTGGACGATGCCACGAAGATGCGTCAGTTCCATGATGAAGTGCTCGAGCCTCGACTTGTGCTCATGCAGCTCGGCATGTTCGAGCTCCTTGCGGGCAGCCTCGATGCGGCGGGTCAGTTCGTCCTTATGGAGTTCCTCGACCGGAACGGCGGATTCGGCCAGCAGCGTGCAGCCCGTCGGCAGAATATCGGCAAAACCGCCGAATACCACATAGTCCTGCTTCTTGCCGGAAGCCGAACGCACGCTCACCACGCCCGGCTTGATTGTCGTCATTGTCGGCGCGTGGTTCGCCATGACGGTCATCTCACCCTCGGTCGCCGGAACGACAACCTCCGTCACCATCTCCGACAGCAGCAGACGCTCCGGCGAAACGAGCTCAAAGTTGAAATTGTCAGCCATCAGTGACTTACCTTCTCGGCTATGGCTTTTGCATCTTGCAAATTTGTCCCGCAGAACGGGCAGTGCAGTATGGCCTGGTCGAGATATCCGAGGCCCTCCTCGGTCTGAACCAGTCCGACAACCATCATCAGCACGCCATTATCGGCACGATAGACAGTTGGCGCGGCCGGTTCCGGAAGTTCTGCCACGACCCCGTTGAGGGAGTCGCAGCAGAATATCTCGTCCTGGGCGTCGCTCATCAAGCGGCAGCGAGCTTCTTGGCCTTCTCGATAGCTTCGTCCATCGAACCGACCATATAGAACGCGGCTTCCGGCAGATTGTCGTATTCGCCGTTGACGAGGCCCTTGAAGCCCTTGATCGTGTCTTCGAGGGCAACCAGCTTGCCCGGCGAACCGGTGAACACTTCTGCGACGAAGAACGGCTGCGACAGGAAGCGCTCGATCTTGCGGGCGCGGGCGACGGCGAGCTTGTCTTCTTCCGACAGTTCGTCCATGCCGAGGATGGCGATGATGTCCTGCAGGGCCTTGTAGCGCTGCAGCGTCGACTGAACCTTACGGGCCACTTCGTAGTGCTCTTCGCCGACAACCATCGGGTCGAGCATGCGCGAGGTGGAGTCGAGCGGGTCGACCGCCGGATAGATGCCCTTTTCAGCAATCGAGCGCGACAGAACCGTCGTTGCGTCCAAGTGGGCGAACGAGGTTGCCGGCGCCGGGTCGGTCAAGTCGTCGGCCGGAACGTAAATGGCCTGGACCGATGTGATCGAGCCCGTCGTTGTCGTGGTGATGCGTTCCTGCATCTGACCCATATCGGTTGCAAGCGTCGGCTGATAGCCCACGGCCGAAGGAATACGGCCGAGCAGAGCCGACACTTCGGAACCTGCCTGCGTGAAGCGGAAGATGTTGTCGACGAAGAACAGAACGTCCTGGCCCTGGTCGCGGAAATGTTCTGCGACGGTCAGGCCGGTCAGAGCGACGCGAGCGCGGGCGCCCGGCGGTTCGTTCATCTGGCCGTAAACAAGCGCAGCCTTGGAGCCTTCGCCGCCACCATGCTTGTTGACGCCCGATTCGATCATTTCGTGGTAAAGGTCGTTGCCTTCGCGGGTACGCTCACCCACGCCTGCGAAGACCGAATAACCACCATGCGCCTTGGCGACATTGTTGATCAGTTCCATGATGAGAACGGTCTTGCCGACGCCGGCGCCGCCGAACAGGCCGATCTTGCCGCCCTTTGCGTAAGGAGCGAGAAGGTCGACGACCTTGATACCGGTGACGAGGATCTGCGCTTCCGTAGACTGCTCGACATAGGCAGGAGCGTCCTGGTGGATGGCGCGTTTGTGAGCGGTGTTCAGCGGCCCTGCTTCGTCGACCGGCTCGCCGATGACGTTCATGATGCGGCCGAGCGTTTCATCGCCGACCGGAACCGAGATCGGAGCGCCGGTATCGATGACCTGCTGGCCGCGAACGAGACCTTCGCTCGAGTCCATCGCGATCGTGCGGACTTCGTTTTCGCCCAGATGCTGAGCGACTTCGAGAACCAGGCGATTGCCGTTGTTGTCGGTTTCAAGCGCGTTCAAGATCGCCGGCAGTTCGCCTTCGAAAGCAACGTCGACGACGGCGCCGATAACCTGGGTGACTTTGCCGACAGAGCGGGTAGCTGCCTCAGCCATTTTCTTACCCTCTTTTCCTAACTCAGAGCGCTTCCGCGCCCGAAATGATTTCAATCAGTTCCTTGGTGATCTGAGCCTGACGCTGACGGTTGTAGCTCAGCGTCAGCTTGTTGATCATCTCACCGGCATTGCGCGTCGCATTGTCCATGGCGCTCATTTTGGCGCCCATCTCGCCTGCGACGTTCTCCAGGAGCGCGCGGAAGATTTGGACGGAGATGTTGCGCGGGATCAGATCGCCGAGAATCGACGCCGGATCCGGCTCGTATTCGTAGACGGCGCCTGCATGTTCTGCATCTTCGGCGACGGCCTCAGGAGCCTTGGCCGGGATCAGCTGCTGCGCGGTCGGCACCTGGCTGATTACCGACTTGAATTCGGAGTAGAACAACGTGCAGACGTCGAACTCGCCGGCGGAAAACATCTCGATGACGCGCTTGCCGATTTGGTCGGCATTCTCGAAACCGATCTTCTTGACTTCGCGCAATTCCTTGCGCTCGATGATCAACGGCGCAAATTCGCGGCGAAGGATGTCGTAACCCTTCTTGCCGACGGTGAAGATCTTCACCGTCTTGCCCTCTGCCAGCAGCTTGCGGATATGGTCGCGTGCAAAGCGGGCAATCTGCGAATTGAAACCGCCGCAGAGACCGCGTTCGGCCGTGCAGACCACCAGAAGATGGACCTTGTCCTGGCCGCTGCCGGTCATCAGCGCCGGTGCGCCATCCGCATCGGTGACGGCCTTGGCGATATTAGCCAGAACCGCACCCATGCGCTGCGAATAAGGCCGGGCGGCCTCGGCCGCCTCCTGCGCACGCCGAAGCTTCGCCGCGGCGACCATTTTCATCGCCTTGGTGATCTTCTGCGTCGCCTTGACGGAGGCGATCCGGTTTTTCAGATCCTTAAGTGAAGGCATCCGTTGTCCGTCCTAACCTAGGCCGATTACTGGAAAGACTTGGCGAAGCTATCGAGAGCAGCCGTAAGCTTGCCCTTGGTATCGTCGCTGATAGCCTTTTCCGTGCGGATTGCGTCGAGGATGGCGGAGCCTTCCGAGCGCAGATAGGACAACAGGCCCTGTTCGAACTTGCCGACCTGTGCGACCGGCAGCTTGTCGAGATAGCCGTTGACGCCGGCGAAGATCACAGCGACCTGCTCTTCCGTCTTCAGCGGCGAGAACTGCGGCTGCTTCAGGAGTTCCGTCAGGCGTGCACCGCGGTTCAGCAGGCGCTGCGTCGCAGCGTCGAGGTCCGAACCGAACTGGGCGAAGGCGGCCATTTCGCGGTACTGGGCGAGTTCGCCCTTGATCGAGCCGGCGACCTGCTTCATCGCCTTGATCTGGGCCGACGAACCGACGCGGGAAACCGAGAGACCAACGTTAACGGCCGGGCGGATACCCTGGTAGAACAGGTCGGTTTCGAGGAAGATCTGACCGTCGGTGATCGAGATCACGTTGGTCGGGATGAAGGCCGACACGTCGTTGCCCTGCGTTTCGATGACCGGGAGAGCTGTCAGCGAACCGGCGCCCTTGTCGTCGTTCATCTTTGCAGCACGCTCGAGCAGGCGCGAATGCAGGTAGAAAACGTCGCCCGGATAGGCTTCGCGGCCCGGCGGACGGCGCAGCAGCAGCGACATCTGGCGATAGGATACGGCCTGCTTCGACAGGTCGTCGTAACCGATCAGCGCGTGCATGCCGTTGTCGCGGAAATATTCACCCATGGCGCAACCGGCGAACGGAGCCAGGAACTGCATCGGCGCCGGGTCGGATGCCGTCGCGGCAATGATGATCGAATACTTCAGCGCGCCGCGCTCTTCGAGCACCTTGACGAACTGGGCAACGGTGGAGCGCTTCTGGCCGACGGCGACGTAGACGCAGTAAAGCTTCTCGCCTTCCGGACCGTTGTCGTGAATGGCCTTCTGGTTGAGGAAGGCATCGAGCAGGATCGCGGTCTTGCCGGTCTGGCGGTCGCCGATGACAAGCTCGCGCTGACCGCGGCCGACCGGGATGAGCGCGTCGATGGCCTTGAGGCCGGTCGACATCGGCTCATGAACCGACTTGCGCGGAATGATGCCCGGAGCCTTGACGTCGACGCGCGAACGGCGGGTCGCATTGATCGGGCCCTTGCCGTCGATCGGATTGCCGAGCGCGTCGACGACGCGGCCGAGCAGCTCAGGACCGACCGGAACGTCGACGATGGCGCCGGTCCGCTTGACGGTGTCGCCTTCCTTGATGTCGCGGTCGGAGCCGAAAATAACGACACCGACGTTGTCAGATTCAAGGTTCAGAGCCATGCCGCGGATGCCGCCGGGGAACTCGACCATTTCACCGGCCTGGACGTTGTCCAGACCGTAAACGCGAGCAATACCGTCACCGACGGAGAGAACCTGGCCGACTTCCGAGACTTCTGCCTCTTTGCCGAAATTTTTGATCTGGTCTTTGAGAATTGCGGAAATTTCCGCGGCGCGGATATCCATCAGCCGACCTCTTTCAATGCAAGCTTAAGGGTAGAGAGTTTGGTACGAAGAGACGTATCAATCTGACGGGACCCGACCTTGACGATCAGACCACCAAGAATTGACGGATCAACCGTGACGGCAATCGCCACGTCTTTGCCGGTGACGCCCTTCAGCGCCGCCTTCAATTCATTTTCCTGCTCTGCGGTCAGAGCATGGGCCGAGGTGACCTCGGCGGAGATTTCACCGCGGTGATTCGCAGCAATGACGCGGAAGGCCTTGATCATGCCCGGCAGGGCGAACAGGCGGCGGTTGCGCGCCACGACCTTCAGGAAATTGGCGAAGAAGCCGCTGATGCCGGCCCTCTCGCTAATGGCGATGATCGCCTTCAGCTGATCCTCGGCGGAGAAAACCGGGCTCGCGACGAAGCGCTTCAGTTCGGCGCTTTCATCCAGCATCGCCTGGAAACGGTCGAGATCGGCGGTTACGCTGTCGACGGCGCCCTGTTCGAGCGCCAACTCGAAAAGCGACGAGGCATAGCGCTCTGCAACACCAGAAGTAAGCTGGGACGTGTCTGCCACTGGCACAAATTTCCCTGATTTCAATCCAAAATCCGGCTCTCGGCGGGCGCCGAACCTATGATCTTGAATTCGTTTTGATTTCCCCCAGAAATCACAAGAGAAGCCTCTTGCTTCTTCCGAAATTCGGGGTCCGTCTAACATAGGATGTTCGGACTCGCAACACGCGTAACGTCCGAATACGCCTTTCACATGAATTTCTGTTCGCAAAATTGCGCAAAGGCTTGCGGACAGGCCGCGAAGGCGGCCCGCCGGCGGTGAAATTCACCTTTGAATGAAGCCGAAAACATAGAGCAGCGGCAGCGCAGCCAGCACGATCTGCACAACCAGAAGTAAATAGTTGACCAGATTGCTCCCCTTATCGGACAGGATCGATATAAGCCGGGCAAAAGTCGCGATGCTGAAGGAGGCGCCGAGCGCCATATAGATCCAGTCCTGCGCAAGCAGGATCGCCGAGAGCCCGAAACCGAGATAAAAGCCGCCCATGGAGCGCCCTTCGGCGAAGCCTTCCGGCCGCCCCTCCTGCACTTGGAGCCCAAGAAGACGGAAGGCATGACCCGGCGCAAACATCATGATGAAGCCAGCCAGCGCCGTAAAAGCGGCAGAGCAGAAAGCCAGCTGCTCGCCGAGCTCAGTCGGAAAATAAAACTCCATGCATCAGCCCCAAATCAGTCGTGAATCGCTGTTTTATGGCATGAGCCGAAAAAGGAAGAAATGGCGGCGAGGCCAGAAAACGAGGCAATCCAAAAGCAGGCTGGCCGTTAAACGAAGCTCTGCGGATCAATGTCGAGCTGCACCTGTACCGATCCGCGCTCCTTGGGTGATTGCGACAGCATTGCCCGCAGAAACCCCTGCATGTCGGAGTTACGTCGTCCGTGGACCAAAAGGCGGAAACGATGGCGGCCGCGCACCAGGGCAAGCGGCGCTTCCGCCGGGCCGAGCACTGAGATGCCGGAGACCTGGGGTGCTGCGTTGCGCATGCCGCGAGCATGATTCTCGGCGTCGTGGCGGGTTTCGGCCGAAACGATGATCGAGGCGAGCCGGCCAAAGGGCGGCAAAGCCGCGCGTTCGCGCTCCGTGATCTCGCGCTCATAAAAAGCATCGGAATCCCCGGAAACGATAGCCTGCATGACAGGATGCTGCGGCTGGTAGGTCTGCAGCAATCCATGGCTTTTGAGACCGGTGCGGCCGGCGCGGCCGGTCACCTGCGACAGAAGCTGGAAGGTGCGCTCGGCCGCGCGCGGATCGCCATTGGCAAGACCGAGATCGGCGTCGACGATGCCGACCAGCGTCATCAGCGGAAAATTATGCCCCTTGGCGACGAGCTGTGTGCCGATGACGATATCGGCCTCACCCTTGGCGATTGCGTCAAGCTCCAGCCGCAGCCGCTTCACCCCGCCCATCATATCCGAGGAGAGAACGATCGTCCGCGCCTCGGGGAAATGGCGCTCCACCTCTTCGGCAATG
The DNA here is from genome assembly GCF_000092045.1 of Rhizobium etli CFN 42. Taxonomy (NCBI): domain Bacteria; kingdom Pseudomonadati; phylum Pseudomonadota; class Alphaproteobacteria; order Hyphomicrobiales; family Rhizobiaceae; genus Rhizobium; species Rhizobium etli. The sequence goes on from NC_007761.1 coordinate 4,106,685, forward strand.
CGCTCGACGCCGGGCCCGCAGGCGACCAGATGGTCGAGCGTCCCGCATTCCGGGCATGCCTCCGGCGTGCGCTCGGCGTGGCCACATTGATGACACTGCAGCTGCTTGCGGAAGCGATGCTCGACCAGCCAGCTCGAGCATTGCGGGCATTGGAAGCGGTGACCGCAGACCCGGCAGAGCGTCAGCGGCGCATATCCGCGCCGATTGAGAAAGAGCAGCGCCTGCTCGCGCCTCTCCACGGTCTTGCTGATCGCCCGGATCAACACCGGCGACAGGAAGCCACCCCGCTCCGGCGCGTGCCTGCGCATATCGATGAGATGCAGATCCGGCAGCGCTGCGTCGCCGAAACGGGTGGGCAGGTGGACGGTGCTGTAGCGGCCGATCTGCCCGTTGACCTGGCTTTCGACCGACGGCGTCGCAGAGACCAGGATGACGGGAAAATCGCCGATGCGGCCGCGCACGACGGCCATGTCACGGGCATTGTAGAAGACGCGATCTTCCTGCTTGTAGGCCGGATCGTGCTCCTCATCGACGATGATGAGGCCAAGATCCTCGAAAGGCAGGAAGAGCGCCGAGCGGGCGCCGGCCACGACGCGCACTTCGCCGGTCACCGCCTGGCGCCAGACCTTTTCGCGCATACGCGGGGCGAGGTCGGAATGCCATTCGGCGGGTTTTGCCCCGAAGCGATCCTGAAAACGCTCGAGGAAACTGGCCGTGAGGGCGATCTCCGGCAGCAGGATCAGAACCTGCTTGCCACGTTTCAGCGTCTCGGCGATCGCCTCGAAATAGACTTCGGTTTTGCCGGAGCCGGTCACGCCGTCAATCAGCGACACCGAAAATTCGCCCCTGCGGACGCCGGAGACGATTTCCGCGGCCGCCTCTTTCTGCGGCCCCTCGAGGCGTGCGGCGGCAAAGTCGGGATCCGGCATGGCCACAACAGGCGGCGGCGGCAGGAACATCGATTCGAAAATGCCGAGCGTGATCAGCCCATCGACGACGCTCGTCGAAACGCCGGCCGCATGCGCCAGACCGCTGCGCGTCCAGGACAGGCCATCGGAGGCGGTCTCGAGCACGCGCGCACGCGCCGGTGTCATCCGCTCGGGTTCACCGCCGACGAATTTCAACCCCTCCACCATCGGCTCCGGCTCGAAGGCGTTCGGCGCCCTGAGCGCCATGCGCGCGACGAGGCCGGGCGGGGAGAGCGTATAGCTCGCCACCCAATCGATGAAATCCCGCATCTCCTTGGAAAGCGGCGGGCAATCGAAGACATGGCTGATCGGTCGAAGCTTCTTCGGATCGACGCCGTCTTCGCCGCCATCCCAGACGACGCCGATCACCTGCCGCGGCCCGAGCGGCACCTGCACGACCGAACCGGGCTCGACCGCCATGCCCTCAGGCACCGAGTAGGAATAGGGTTTCGGCGCCGGCATCGGCACCAGCACGGGAACCGTTCGGTTCGCGGGCGGTGCTTCGAAAAGCGCGCCAAATAGATCGGACGAATCTATGCTCATCGCGCGAGACCATGCCCGCAAATCGATGGAATTGGAACCGCAAAGACAAGATGGCTCGTCGGGCGAGAATGTGGATAACGAGACTCGCCAAGATGGACCGCGCCTTGACGAAAAGGTTGCGGGGCAAGCAATTGGCCGCCTAGATTTCCGGTAGATCTGTTCGACAGCTGAATCGGAGAGGATGAATGGCCAGACTGACCGAGAATGCCAAAGGCGTCTACGTTATCGCCGTAACTCCCTTTGCCGATGACGGCGCGCTCGATCTCGAAAGCATCGACAGCATGGTCGATTTCTACGAAGGCGCCGGCGTCACCGGCCTGACGGTGCTTGGCCAGCTCGGCGAGGCCCCGAAGCTGACCGCCGAGGAATCGCGAATCGTGGTCGAGCGTGTGCTGAAGCGCCTTGACGGGCGCCTGCCGGTGGTCGTCGGCGTGTCGGCGCCCGGACTTGCCCCGATGAGCGAGCTCACCAAGGCGGTCATGGGCGAAGGAGCCGCTGGCGTCATGGTTGCGCCGCCCTGGACCATCAGGACCGACGATCAGGTCTTCGCCTTCTACCAGTCGGTTGGTGAAACCCTGGATGATACGCCTTTCGTGCTGCAGGACTATCCGCTTACCACCAATGTGACGATCGCACCCGCGGTCATCGAGCGCATCGTCAGAGCGGTGCCGAATTGCATCATGCTCAAACACGAGGATTGGCCGGGCCTGTCGAAAATCACCGCGCTTCGCGCAGCCAGCGACAAGGGCGGCATGCGGCGCATCTCCATCCTCTGCGGCAATGGCGGGCTTTTCCTGCCGGAGGAGATGGGCCGCGGCGCCGATGGCGCCATGACCGGCTTCTGTTACCCCGAGATGATGGTCGGCGTCGTCGAAGCCTATAGTGCCGGCAATCCGGATCGCGGCCACGAAATCTTCGATGCCTATCTACCGCTCGCCCGCTATGAACAGCAGCAGGGCATTGGTCTTGCCTGCCGCAAATACGTGCTTGCCAAGCGCGGCATCATCAAGTCCGCCACTCTGCGCAAGCCGGGACCTAGGCTTTCAGCGCTGGACATTGCCGATGTCGAGCGGCTTTTGGCCCGCCAGGCCGTCCGCCTCAAGCAGATCGGAGCATGATGGTGTGCCATCTCGCCTCGACCGCGCAGAACGAGAACATGGGTATAGCCATCCTGGACAAGGAGACGAAACTCAAGCGACTCCCAAAATTTCGCCGCACCGTCGTTTCCCGCATGGACGGTGATGCAGCGGCAGAAGCGTCGCGCGTGATCCAGAAGCGCCAGAGCAAGCATCCGGCCGACGCCGCGACCGCGCATCGCGGGGCGGACGTAGAAACGCCGCATCCGCAGCGCTCCCGGCAGGGCGGGCTCGATGGTCACGCCTCCGACACCAACGAGTGCTTCGTCCGCAAAGGCGCCGAGCAGCCTTTCGCCGTCACGCGCGAAGCGGATGTCGCCAGCTGCCCACTCATCGATAAGCCGGCCAATATGGAGATGGCCTTCCTGCCGGGCTTCGTGCGCAAGTCCCGCCATCGCCTCCGGCAACCCATCATGGAAGATGCGAATATCGATCGTCACGGTTCTAGACGGCCAGAACCGGCATCTCGCGCGGCATCGCCGCAGCCGGCCCGCCGACAGGCACGAATGTCGCGTCCCCATCGCGGGCCATGTCGTGGACCGTATGTTTCTCCAGCGCCTTCGTCACCTCGTTGACATCGCCGTCGAGATGTTCGGCGGGAATGAGATTGCCGATCACGAAGTCGAAACGGTCGCCGCGTTTGTTCAACAATTCATGGAAAACCGTCATGTCGCGAAGCTCCGTCGACCACTTCGCCAGCCAATAAAAAAGGCCGGAATTGCGCGCCGTCATGTGGACGGGGAGGATCGGCAGATTGTATTTGCGCGCCAGCCCCACCGCCGAGGTTTTCCATGGGCGTTCGTTGAGCCGGCCGTTGGCCCAATAGGCGATGCGGCCCGATGGAAAGAGCACCGTCGCCTTGCCTTCCCGCACAGCGTGGTTCGTCAATTGTAGCGTCTCGCGCGCCTTGAGCTTGCTCTTGTGCTCCTCCCGCCATTCGACGGGGATGACCATCTCGGCAAAACGCGGATTGACGCGGATCGCATCGCGATTGGCAAAGAACATCATATCGGGCCGGCGCCTTTTCAGGAGGTCGAATACGGCGACGCCGTCGGCAATGCCTGTGGGGTGATTGCTGACGAGGATGAAGCCGCCGCTACCAGGAATGCGTTCGCCGTTTGCGACGCCGATGTCGAGCTTCAGCACGTCGCTCAGATATTCGAACGACTGGAACCCTGGCATCTTGGCAACCGCATTGGCGAATTCGATCGCCTTGTTGTAGCGCAGAAGCGTGTAGAGGAACGGCCGCATGACCGGCCACAGCGGATGTTTCACAATCCTCTGGCCGCGTTCGGCAATCAGCGTGTCGACGATGTGACCAGGCTTTCCCTGTGAAACGAGAGCGATCGCTTCCGCGAGTTGTCCGAAAGCCGTCATGGAATCGCGCCGTGCCATGAAAGATCCTGTCTATGGGCTGTAAGCTATCGCAGTACAATATGATCGAAGGATGACAATTGGCCGGCATTAGCAATTCCATAACCGTTCCTGCTCCAAATTGGCGGACTTGAAGGCAAATTCAAGGCCCAGCGACGTGAATGAACTGCTTGTAATCGCCGACCCACGCCTGATGGCGGAACGCGCTGCATGGCTCGAAAACCTCGCTCGCGAACGCCGTCTTTCCGAGCATACGCTCGATGCCTACGAGCGCGACACCCGCCAGTTTCTGACCTTCCTGACCGGTCATCTCGCCGGCCCGGCGACGCTCGGCGATATCAGGGAATTGCGCCCCGCCGATTTGCGCGCCTTCCTGGCCGCCCGCCGCAGGCAAGGCTCCGGCGCCCGCTCGCTCGGCCGCAATCTCGCCGGCCTTCGTTCGCTGTTGCGACACCTGGAAAAGAAAGGCCTGGTCAATGCCGCCGGCGCCGGCGCGATCCGTTCGCCGAAACAGCCGAAGTCGCTGCCCAAACCGCTGTCGGACACGCAGGCGATTACCATCGTCAGCGATGAAGCCCAATTGCATGACGAACCCTGGATCGCCGCGCGCGATGCGGCTGTCATGACCCTGCTCTATGGCTGCGGCCTGCGCATCTCCGAGGCACTGAATCTCGTTCCCGCCGACCTGCCGAAGGGCGCGACAACGCTGCGCATCACCGGCAAAGGCAACAAGACACGGCTGGTGCCACTTTTGCCCGTGGTTTTCGACGCGGTCGAGAAATATCGCGCGCTCTGCCCATATGATCTCGAAAGCGGTGAGCCGCTGTTTCGCGGCGCCCGCGGCGGCAAGCTGCAGGCGGCGATCATCCAGCGCGCAATGCAGAAGCTGCGCGGCGCCTTGGGCCTGCCGGAGACGGCAACGCCGCATGCGCTCCGCCACTCCTTCGCCACCCATCTGCTTGCCGGTGGCGGCGATCTGCGCACCATTCAAGAACTGCTCGGCCACGCCAGCCTTTCCACAACGCAGGTCTATACCGGTGTTGATGCCTCGCGCCTGCTGGAGGTGTATGATCGAGCGCATCCGCGCGCTTGATGGATGTCGTCCAAAATGTGCAGCGCTTGTGACGACGGCATCCCATATTATCGACAAGCTCAGAGCCCATGAACCTGGCCTGAAGCGACGCGCTAAGTTTTCGTTAACGCATTCTCTTAAAGGAATATGCGCAAGCCGGGCGTAGAGCAGAAGCGATAGGGCATGTGAGCGGAACACCATGATGACGACTTCAATCAGCCGCCGGGCTTTTTTCCTTGCAGCACCCGGCAATCTGCTGCTCTGGCTGATTGCGGCCTTCCACATGCTGCTTGTTGCCGCTCTGTTTGTCGCCCTCCTGGCCGCAAGGCCGGCCGCGGCCGGAGAGGCTGCCTGCACTGGCCGCAATCTGATGGTCGACTTGCAGCAGAGCGACCCGGCCCGATACGCCGAAGCGGTCAAGGAAGCCGAGGCAACGCCGAACGGCAAGGGCATCTTCTGGAAGATCGAGAAGCCTGGACTTGCCCCCTCATGGCTGCTCGGCAGCATGCATGTGACCGATCCCCGTGTGCTTGCCCTGCCGCCGCGCGCCCAGGCCGCCCACGACGCAGCCAATACGATCATCATCGAATCAGACGAGATCCTCGATGAGCGCAAGGCGACCGCCGCCTTGCTCGCACGGCCGGAACTGACAATGTTCACCGACGGCACGACGATCGACAAGCTGCTCTCTGCCGAGGACTATAAGCGCCTGGAAGCCGGCCTCAAGCAGCGCGGCATCCCGCTCAGCGCCGTCTCCCGCATGCGGCCATGGATGATCTCCAGCGCCGTCGCCCTTCCGGCCTGCGAACTCGCTCGCAAGGCCAGAGGCGTGCAGTTTCTCGACCAGAAAATCGCCACCGATGCCGTTGCCGAAGGCAAGGAGGTCAAGGGGCTGGAAACCCTTGCCGAGCAGATCCAGGCCATGGCCGATCTGCCGGTCGAATTCCATATGAAGTCGCTGATCGAGACGCTGGAACTCGGAGCCAAGATGAATGACGTCGTCGAAACGATGACCGATCTCTACCTCTCCGGCGATATCGGCATGACCATGCCGATGCTGAAGACCGTGACGGCGTCGAATGAAGAACAGGCCGGCGACTACGCCGCCTTCGAGCAGCGCGTCATCCTCGATCGCAACAAGGTGATGGCGGAGCGCGCCGCGCCGATTCTCGACGGCGGCAACGTTTTCATGGCCGTCGGCGCCCTGCATCTGCCCGGCCAGGGCGGCGTCATCGAATTGCTGCGCAAGCAGGGCTTCACCGTCACCGCGGTGAACTGAACTCAGTTTTGGTCAGCCGAGCGTCATGCGGCGGAGAACATTGCTTTTCCAATAGAACTGATGGACGAGCGCGCCTGCGACGTGGGCAGCGATCAGCCCCCAAAGAATGATCTTCAAGACATCCGCGTGAACGAAGCCGGCGGAATTGAAGCCGAAATAGTAGGCGGCAATGCCGGAAAGCGGCAGCGCGAAAAGCAGGACATAAAGCCCGGCATGGGCGAGCGTTGCCCCGAGACGAAAGATCGCCGGCTCGTGCGAAACCTCGGGCGGCACACCCTGCATAAAACGCAGACAGAGCCTGAAGACAGCAAGCAGCAGAATGGCGATGCCGACATAGGCATGGATATTCGCCGAGGCAATCTGCTCGGGCGTCGGCACCTCGCCCCTGCGAACGAGCCGGTTCCAGATACTCATCCCGTCGGGAAACAGCAGATTGAAGAAGACCAGCAGCGCCACCGCCCAGTGGAGGAAACGTTGGCTGAGACTGTAACTCAGGATGGACGGGTGCTGCATTCCTGATCTCCCCCGATGGTCGAACTCTGCGATATGAGACAACTAAAACAGCCGCTTGCCTCTCGGCAAGCGGCTGCGCGCTTCATTACCAAGATGTAAGATTACATATGGATCGGCTTGAAGAAGGTCGCGAGCGCAGCTTCCTTGACCGCTTCCGACATCGTCGGATGCGCGTGGCAGCTGCGGCCGAGATCTTCCGACGAGCCGCCGAATTCCATCAGGACGGCGATCTCGTGGATCATCTCGCCGGCGCCGAAGCCGACGATATGGCCGCCGAGCACCCGGTCGGTGTCCTTGTCGGCGAGGATCTTAACGAAGCCGTCGGTCGCCAGCATCGCGCGGGCGCGGCCGTTTGCCGTGAACGGAAACTTCCCGACCTTGTAGGCGATCCCCGCCGCCTTCAGCTCTTCTTCGGTCTTGCCGACCGAGGCGATCTCCGGCTGCGTGTAGACGACGCTCGGAATGACATCGTAGTTCACATGACCATGCTGCCCGGCCAGGATTTCGGCGAGTGCCACACCCTCGTCTTCCGCCTTGTGTGCGAGCATCGGCCCCTTGACCACATCGCCGATCGCATAAATGCCGGCGACATTGGTCCTGAAGTGACCATTGATCTCGACGCGGCCGCGATTGTCGAGCGCAACACCTGCCTCTTCGAGGCCGAGACCTGCCGTATAAGGCTTGCGGCCCGTGGCGATCAGCACGACCTCCGCGTCAAGCGTAACGGCGTCGCCGCCCTTGACCGGCTCGAAGGTGACCTTGGCGCCCTTCTCAGCCTTTTCGACGCCGGTGACCTTGGCGCCGAGATGGAAATCGATGCCCTGCTTGGCGAGCATGCGCTGGAACTGCTTGGAGACCTCGGCGTCCATGCCGCCGAGGATGGTGTCGAGATATTCGACGACGGTGACCTTGGCGCCGAGACGCGACCAGACTGAGCCGAGTTCGAGGCCGATGACGCCGCCGCCGACGACGATCAGCGTTTCCGGCACCTTGTCCAGCGCGATGCCGCCGGTGGACGAGATGATGGTCTTTTCATCGATCTCGACCTGCACGCCGGGAATGCCGGCGACATCCGAACCGGTGGCGATGACGATGTTCTTGCCTTCGATCTCCTGCACCTGGCCGTCCGCGGCGGTGACGGCAACCTTGCCGGCCGAGACGATCTTGCCGGTGCCCTGGAAAGCATCGATCTTGTTCTTCTTGAAGAGGAAGGCGACGCCGTCGACATTCGACTTCACCGTCGCATCCTTGTGCGCCATCATATTGCCGAGGTTGAGCGTCGGCGCCGGCACGTCGATGCCAAGCGCGCTTAATCCGTGGCCGGCCTGATGGAACATTTCGGAAGCATGCAGCAGCGCCTTCGACGGAATGCAGCCGACGTTCAGGCAGGTGCCGCCATAGGTCGCGCGCTTTTCGACAACGGCGACCTTGAGGCCGAGTTGGGCTGCCTTGACGGCGCAGACATAGCCGCCCGGACCTGTTCCGATAATGATCACATCGTAAGACATTGCTTCTTTCCCTTTGGATTTTTCAATTAATCGGCGGCGCGCGACAGCGCGAGGCGGAAGCCGAAGCCGACGAGTGCCGCTCCGGTGATGCGGTTGAACCATTTGCCGCTGGCGATGAAGCGGTCACGGATTGTCTTGACCGTGAAGAAATAGGAGACGCCGGCAAACCAGGCGACCAGCGCCGTCGCCATGCCGATACCGTAGGAGAACTGGATCAGCGCCGGCGTGTCGTGATGGACGAGCGTCGAAAACAAGGACAGGAAGAACAGCACCGGCTTCGGGTTCAGCGCGTTGGTGACGAAACCCATGCCGAGGCATGTCAGCATCGAGGCCGACTTGCGGTCTTCGGCCGTGACTTCAATCTCCTGCACCTTGAATCCCGGTTCGCGGAACGACTTGATGCCGAGATAGACGAGATAGGCGACACCCGCCCATTTGATCATTGCAAACAGCATCAGCGACTTGGAGACGATCAGGCCGAGACCAAGAATCGTGTAGCTGACATGAAAGAGCAGCGAAAGGCCCATGCCGAGGCCGGTCATGATGGCGGCGCGGCGCCCATGCACGATGCTCTGGCGCAGGATGACAGCGAAATCGGCGCCCGGCACGATAATGAAGATCGAGAAGACGGCCATCAGGCCAAGGAATTCGAAGATGTAAGTCATAGTGATTTCGCCCTGCCCTCTAACGGCCGCCGCTCACATTGAGGATCGATCCGGTGACATAGGACGCCGACGGTGAAAGCAGATAGAGGATTGCATCCGCCACCTCCTCCGGCATGCCGGCCCGCTGCATCGGGACCGATGGCGCCATTTCGCGCGCCCGGTCCGGCAGCCCACCGGATGCATGGAGATCGGTTTCGATGATGCCGGGCCTGACGGCATTGACGCGAATCCCTTCCGCGGCGACCTCGCGCGCCAGTCCGATGGTGAAGGTGTCGATCGCCGCTTTCGATGCCGCATAATCGACATACTGCGTCGCCGAACCGAGGATTGCCGCCATCGAGGAGACGTTGACGATGGCCCCGCCCTGCCCACTATATAGGCGCGACATGCGGCGCACGGCCTCGGCAGCGCAGAGTATCGAGCCGGTCACATTGACGCGCAGCATGCGCTCGATCCGCTCGACCGACATCTCGTCGACCCGCTGCGGGTAGTCGACGATGCCGGCATTGTTGACCAGTCCGTCGAGCCGTCCGAATTGACGATCAACCGCCGAAAACATCGCGGCGATATCGGCAGCATTGCCGACATCTCCCGGGATCGCCACAGCTTCGCCACCGCTTTCGGTGATCGCCGCAACGACAGCATCCGCCGCTTCGCGGTTGGCGGCATAATTCACCCCGACACGCCAGCCCTGGCGCGCAGCGAGCCGGCAGACGGCCGCGCCGATGCCCCGGCTTCCGCCGGTCACGAGAACAACAGGTGTATCGCTCATGTCGCACACTCCTTGAATGTCAGCACGTCCCAAGGCGCCACCGAAGCCTTGCCCTCGCCCCAGGCGCTGGATTCGCGAATGGCGGGACCAAGACCGGGGAGCACCAGCTTTTCGGCGGCCGCAGCGCCCTCCGGCTGCAGATTGTCGATCTCGCCCTTGGCATCCACGCCGTAGACGGCGCCTTGCCAAACCGTGCATGCATTGAGATCGGCGCCGGTCACATCGCCTTCAGGACAGTTGAACATCAGGATGCCGATGGCGCGCACCGGATCCTCCGACGGCATGACATAGCCTTCCATGACGACGGATGTCTTGAGGGCGCTCACCTTAAACTGATTGCTGGCGGCAGCCGAAGGAGAATTCAGCGGCACAAAGCGCAGTTCATAGGCGCCTTCACGGTCGGTGTAGACGGCCTGCTCCTGTTTGCAATCAATAGCGAACGCGGCAACCGGAATGGCAAAAAACGCGGCGTCTGCAATCGTAGCCACGCCTTTCCGTCCTGCCATGATCCCGATCGTCCCGCTCATTGCACCTTCGGCTCTCGCCGTCCGTCGGCATTCTCGATCACACCAAAATCCGTCAAGAGCGCCAGCGGGCGACCATCCTTGTCGAGGCCCCAGAAGACGGGATAGAAACCATCGCCCCAACCGCTCCAGAACACGGCGACATTGCCCTTCTTGCCGGCCATCGGCCGGTGCAGTGCATAATGGCCCTTGTTGGCATCGAGATCCGCGGCCAGCACGTCGTCGTAATAATTAATGTCGGCGTCCGGCTTTTGCGCCTGCACCTGCGCTTGACGCTCGTCGATCCGATCAAGCGTCTGCGCATCCATATAGCAGCCGAGACCGGCGTCGACGGAGTAGCCGAAGATCTCGCCGTCCTTCAGCGTCGCTACATCTTGCCCGGGCAGAACCGCAAGCTCCCAGTGATCCGGCTTGCCCTCGGCAAACCGCATGCTGGCGGCGGCGATGCGCCCGAATGCCCGGTACAGCGTCACAGGATATTCGCCCGGCGCAACCGTCCTTGCGAGTGCCGGCCGATCGGGCTGGGCGAGCGGATCGGCGGCGACGATGCGCCCCGAGGTCAGCTCGACATTGCCCATATGGATCACGTTGATCGACCGTCCGGAGAGTTCGGCGTCACCGAGCGTCACCAGCTGGAAATTACTGCTTGCCTTGCTGACGTCCCAACCAGCCGCCGATGCGGAAACCGGGACATGCGCGGCGGCAGCGCAAAGAACAAGGCGCGCCGCTCGCATGATCCGGTTCCGCATCGAAAAGCTCCTTAGAGATCGAGAACCAGGCGTTCCGGATCTTCGAGGCTCTCCTTGACGCGCACGAGGAAGGTGACCGCTTCCTTGCCGTCGACGATGCGGTGATCGTAGGAAAGCGCCAGATACATCATCGGACGGATGACCACCTGGCCGCCGATTGCAACCGGCCGTTCCTGGATCTTGTGCATGCCGAGAATGCCCGACTGCGGTGCGTTGAGGATCGGCGAGGACATAAGGGAGCCGTAAACGCCGCCATTGGTGATGGTGAAGGTGCCGCCCTGCATGTCGGCCATGGAGAGCGAGCCGTCACGAGCTGCCTTGGCAAGACGGCCGAGGTCCTTCTCGATTTCGGCGATCGACATCTGGTCGGCGTCGCGGATGACAGGAACGACGAGACCCTTGTCGGTGCCGACGGCCATGCCGACATGGCAGTAATTCTTATAGATGACGTCGGTGCCGTCGATCTCGGCATTGACCGCCGGCAGCTCCTTCAGCGCATGCGTCACCGCCTTGGTGAAGAAACCCATGAAGCCGAGCTTGACGCCATGTTTTTTCTCGAAAATGTCCTTGTACTTGTTGCGCAGGTCCATGACCGCCTTCATGTCCACCTCGTTATAGGTGGTCAGCATGGCGGCGGTGTTCTGCGCGTCCTTGAGGCGCTTGGCGATCGTCTGGCGCAGGCGCGTCATCTTCACCCGCTCTTCGCGCGAGGCATCCTCGACCGTCGACGGACCACGTGCAGCCGCAGGCGCTGCAGCCGGTGCCGCGGCGGGAGCGGAAATGCCCTTGGCGACGGCAGCGATGACATCGCCCTTCAGCACCTGGCCGCGTTTGCCGCTGCCGTCGACCTGATCGGCGGAAAGATTGCTTTCGGCCAGCATCTTCGCAGCCGCCGGTGCCGGCGGCATGGTGGAGACGGAAGCGCTCGAAGACGATGCAGCAGCAGCCGGCTGGGCCGCGGCAGCGGGGACCGCTTGGGAGGGAGCGGCGGCCGGTGCAGCAGCAGCCGGCGCAGCGGCGGCAGCACCGGCACCTTCGGCGATCTGGCCGAGCAGTGCACCGGGACCGACAGTCTCGCCGGCGGCCGCGACGATTTCCGACAGCGTACCGGAGACGGGCGCGGGAACTTCGATGGTCACCTTGTCGGTTTCAAGCTCCAGAATTGGCTCGTCGGCCTTGATGGCGTCGCCGACCTTCTTGAACCAGGTGCCGACGGTTGCCTCGCTGACGGATTCACCGAGAGTTGGAACGCGGATTTCTGTGGCCATTGTTCAAATCCTGATTTCGTGTGTTTTCGTTTATGCGTTTCAGACGGCGGGCGGCCGCAAAATGATCGAGGGCATCGGCAGGATATCGAAACGGAACCCAAAACCGGAAGCGATGATCGGGTCGCCGTCGGCAAGAGCTTGCGCCGCCGGCTGATCCTCCACCTCAACGACTGCCATGCCGAAGGCGCCTGCGCCCTCGAATACGGGACCGACGACAATTGCCGATCCCGCAAGGGCCTGCCGATGCCAATATTCGACATGGCGTTTCATCGCCGCCATTTCTTCCACCGTCCCGTCGTGCGGAAAAGTGGGGCGCGGCGGCAGCAGTCTCAAAAAGAAATAAGCCATTGCGCCCCCTTGATTTAGCCGCCCAACGCATCCTCGAGGAATGCGGCGAGCTGCGACAGATGCTTGGACATCAGGCCCGTCGCCGGCGAGGCGGCGGCCGGACGGCCGGTATAGCGGACGCGCTGGTACTTCGCATCGATATGGGCGAGCACCCACTCGAGGAACGGGTCGATGAACGACCATGCACCCATGTTCTTCGGCTCTTCCTGACACCAGACCATCTCGGCATTGCGGAAGCGCGACAGCTCGTTGATCAGCGCCTTTGCCGGGAACGGATAGAGCTGCTCAACGCGCAGGAGATAGATGTCATCGATGCCGCGCTTTTCACGCTCTTCGAGAAGGTCGTAATAGACCTTGCCGGAGCACATGACGACGCGGCGGATCTTGTTATCCTTCTGCAGCTTGATCGGACCGTCCTTGATCACCTCCGCATCGTCCCACAGAAGGCGATGGAAAGCCGATTCACCGGCTAGTTCGGCAAGCGTCGAAACCGCGCGCTTGTGACGCAGCAGCGACTTCGGCGTCATCAGGATCAGCGGCTTGCGGAAGTCGCGCTTCAGCTGCCGGCGCAGGATATGGAAGTAGTTCGCCGGCGTCGTGACATTGGCCACCTGCATGTTGTCTTCCGCGCAGAGCTGCAGGAAGCGCTCCAGGCGAGCCGAGGAGTGCTCCGGACCCTGGCCCTCATAGCCGTGCGGCAGCAGGCAGACGAGGCCGGACATGCGCAGCCACTTGCGCTCACCCGACGAGATGAACTGGTCGAAGACCACCTGCGCACCGTTGGCGAAATCGCCGAACTGCGCTTCCCAGAGGGTGAGCGCATTCGGGCGGGCCAGCGAGTAGCCATATTCGAAGCCGAGCACGGCCTCTTCCGAAAGCATCGAGTTGATGACTTCGTAACGGGCCTGCGTCGGCGAAAGATTGGCGAGCGGAATGTAGCGTTCCTCGGTCTCCTGATCGTAGAGAACCGAGTGGCGCTGCGAGAAGGTGCCGCGTTCGCAATCCTGACCGGACAGGCGGATCTTGTGGCCTTCGAGGCAGAGCGCGCCGAAAGCGAGCGCTTCGGCCATCGCCCAGTCGAGGCCCTCCCCCGTGGCAATCATGTTGGCCCGGTTTTCCATGAAACGCTGGATCGTGCGGTGCGCATTGAAGCCCGCCGGGATTTCCGCAAGCTTGCGGCCGATCTCCTTCAGCGTCTTCATCGGCACCGCAGTCTTGCCGCGGCGCTGTTCGTCGGCATTGTCGGCCGTGCGCAGGCCCGACCACTCGCCGTCCAGCCAGTCGGCCTTGTTCGGCTTGTAGTGCTGGCCGGCGTCGAACTCCTGCTCGAGATGCGCGCGCCAGTCGGCCTTCATCTTCTCGACTTCGCCTTCGGTGAGCAGGCCCTCGGCGACGAGGCGCGCCGCATAGAGCTGCAGCACGGTCTTGTGGCCGCGAATGACCTTGTACATCTTCGGCTGCGTGAAGGACGGCTCGTCGCCTTCATTATGGCCGTAGCGGCGATAGCAGAACATGTCGAGCACCACAGGCTTGTGGAACTTCATGCGGAATTCGGTCGCGATCTTGGCTGCGTAGACGACCGCTTCCGGATCGTCACCGTTGACGTGCAGGATCGGTGCTTCAATCATCTTGGCGACGTCAGACGGATAGGGCGACGAGCGCGAAAAGGCCGGGTTCGTGGTGAAACCAATCTGGTTGTTGATGATGACGTGCATGGTGCCGGCGACGCGGTGGCCGCGCAGACCGGACAGACCGAGGATTTCGGCAATGACGCCCTGGCCCGCGAAGGCCGCGTCGCCGTGGATCAGCAGCGGCAGCACCTTGGCGCGTTCAGACAGCGGAATGATGTCGCCTTCCCAGACGGTGGCGCTCATGTCCTGCTTGGCGCGGGCCTTGCCCATGACCACGGGATCGACGATTTCGAGATGCGACGGGTTCGCCGTCAGCGACACGTGCACCTTGTTGCCGTCGAATTCGCGGTCGGAGGAAGCGCCGAGATGGTACTTGACGTCGCCCGAGCCTTCGACTTCGTCGGGTGCGTAGGATCCGCCCTTGAACTCGTGGAAGATGGCGCGGTGCGGCTTGCCCATGACCTGGGAGAGCACGTTCAGGCGGCCGCGATGGGCCATGCCGAAGACCGCTTCCTTGAGGCCGAGATGGCCGCCGCGCTTCAGGATCTGCTCCAGAGCCGGGATCAGTGATTCGCCGCCGTCGAGGCCGAAGCGCTTGGTGCCCTTGAACTTGACGTCGAGGAACTGTTCGTAGCCTTCGGCCTCGACGAGTTTGGAAAGGATGGCCTTCTTGCCCTCAGGCGTGAAGGCCACGCCCTTGTCGGGGCCTTCGATGCGTTCCTGGATCCATGCTTTCTCTTCCGGGTTGGAGATATGCATGAATTCGACGCCGAGCGTTGAGCAGTAGGTGCGCTCGAGGATGTCGATCATCTCGCGGATGGTCGCGTATTCCAGGCCGAGAACGTTGTCGATGAAGATCTTGCGGTCGTAATCGGCTGATGTGAAGCCGTAATTTTCCGGCGACAGCTCGCGATAATCGTCGACGGCGGCGGCGATTCCGAGCGGATCGAGCTTTGCATGCAGGTGGCCGCGCATGCGGTAGGCGCGGATCATCATGATGGCGCGCACGGAATCGCGCGTCGCCTGCAGCACGTCGGTGCTGTCGGCAGGCTTGCCCTCGGCTGCGGCCTTGGCCTTCACCTTCGTTTCGATCGCCTTTTCGACGATGCCCCAATTGCCGTCGAGCGCCGACACCAGATCGCCGCCGGCAGCCAGAGGCCAGTTCTTCCTACGCCAGGAAGCTCCCTTGGCCGCCTTTTTCACATCGGCAGGATCGTCTTCCAGCGCCTTGAAGAAGGCGCGCCATTGATCATCAACCGACGCCGGATCCTCTTCGTAGCGCGCATAGAGCTGCTCGATATAGGCGGCGTTGGCGCCATCCAGAAACGAGGTGATCTGAAACTGCTCGTTGGCTTCTTGCCGTGCCATGGTGATATGCGGACGCTTCGGTCCGCCTCCTGACTTGATGATTTTGCCGGATCGATCGCCGGCTGCCGCATTCCGATCGCCGCCTGTCCACGGCGCATCTGCTGCTCTCGTATGCGAGCCGGGCGGAAGGCGCAGATGCCGTTCCTCCGCCCGGTCTACAGGTGGCTTCAGCCCCTCAGGACTTCAACCAGCGTCTTGCCGAGACGGGCCGGAGACGGAGACACCTTGATGCCAGCCGATTCCATCGCCGCGATCTTCGATTCCGCGTCGCCCTTGCCGCCGGATACCACGGCACCGGCATGGCCCATGGTACGGCCCTTCGGCGCCGTGCGGCCGGCGATGAAGCCGGCCATCGGCTTCTTGCGGCCCTTCTTGGCTTCGTCCTTCAGGAACTGAGCCGCGTCTTCTTCAGCAGAGCCGCCGATTTCGCCGATCATGATGATCGACTGGGTGGCTTCGTCGGCGAGGAACATCTCGAGCACGTCGATGAACTCGGTGCCCTTGACCGGGTCGCCGCCGATGCCGACGGCCGTCGTCTGGCCGAGGCCTTCGTTCGAGGTCTGGAAGACGGCTTCATAGGTCAGCGTGCCCGAGCGGGAGACGATGCCGACTGAACCCTTGCGGAAGATCGAGCCCGGCATGATGCCGATCTTGCATTCTTCCGGCGTCAGGATGCCCGGGCAGTTGGGCCCAAGCAGGCGTGACTTGGAGCGGTCGAGGCGAGCCTTGACACGCACCATGTCCATGACTGGAATGCCCTCGGTGATGCAGGTGATGAACGGAATCTCGGCGTCGATCGCCTCGATGATTGCGTCGGCAGCACCGGCCGGCGGAACGTAGATGACGGTCGCATCGGCGCCGGTCTTTTCCTTGCCCTCGGCAACGGTTGCAAAGATCGGCAGGCTTTCGCCCTTCGAGCCGGTCCAGGTTTCGCCACCCTTCTTCGGGTGAATACCACCGACCATCTGGGTGCCGTAATAAGCAAGCGCCTGTTCGGTGTGGAAGGTGCCGGTCTTGCCGGTCAGACCCTGAACAAGGACCTTGGTGTCTTTATTGACGAGAATAGACATTCTTTCCGATCCCTCAAATTAGCCGTTGATCGCCGCGACGATCTTCTTGGCCGCATCGTCCAAGTCGTCAGCCGCCGTGATCGCGAGACCCGACTCGTTCAGGATCTTCTTGCCGAGCTCGACATTGGTGCCTTCAAGGCGCACGACGAGCGGAACCTTGAGACCGACTTCCTTGACCGCGGCAATGACGCCTTCAGCGATGACGTCGCACTTCATGATGCCGCCGAAGATGTTGACGAGAATGCCCTCGACCTTCGGGTCTGCGGTGATGATCTTGAATGCCGCAGCGACCTTCTCCTTGCCGGCGCCGCCACCGACGTCGCAGAAGTTGGCCGGCTCCTTGCCGTACAGCTTGATGATGTCCATCGTCGCCATGGCGAGGCCCGCGCCGTTGACCATGCAGCCGATATTGCCGTCGAGCGCAACATAGGCGAGGTCCCACTTGGAGGCCTCGATTTCCTTGGCGTCTTCTTCGGTCTCGTCGCGCAGCGCCCGGACGTCATCGTGACGGAAGAGCGCATTGCCGTCGAACGACATCTTGGCGTCGAGGACGCGCAGGTGGCCATTCTTCATGACGATCAGCGGATTGATTTCGAGAAGCGACATGTCCTTCTCGTTGAAGGCCCTGTAGAGCAGCGGGAAGAGCGACTTGGCGTCTTCTGCGGCAGCACCTTCGAGCTTGAGAGCGGCAGAGATCTTGGCGACGTCGGCAGCCGTCACGCCGGTCTCAGGATCGATGGCGATCGTCTGGATCTTCTCGGGCGTGTCGTGAGCGACGGCCTCGATGTCCATGCCGCCCTCGGTGGAGACGACGAAGGCGACCTTGCCGACTGAGCGGTCGACCAGCAGCGAGCAATAGAGCTCGCGGTCGATGTCGGCGCCGTCCTCGATGTAGAGGCGGTTGACCTGCTTGCCGGCTTCGCCGGTCTGCGCGGTCACCAGCGTGTTGCCGAGCATTTCCTTGGCGTTGGCAACGACATCCTCGATCGACTTGGCGAGACGTACGCCGCCCTTGGCTTCGGGCGACAGTTCCTTGAACTTGCCTTTGCCGCGGCCGCCCGCATGGATCTGGCTCTTGACCACGTAGAGCGGGCCGGGAAGCGACTTGGCGGCGGCCTCGGCCTCTTCGGCCTTGAGAATAGCCACACCTTCGGCGACCGGCGCGCCATAGCCCTTGAGCAGAGCCTTGGCCTGATATTCATGAATGTTCATGGGTCTATCCCTGTTTGGATTGCTTCAGCGCCGATTACTTGAGGGCAGGCGCGATGTTGATGCAGGCCTCGCAGAGACCGGCAACGGCAGCCACCGACTTGTCGAAGGCCTCCTTCTCGGTCTTGTTAAGGTCGATCTCGATGACGCGCTCGACGCCGCCGGCGCCGATAACCGTGGGAACGCCGACATACATGTCCTTGACGCCGTACTGACCGGTGAGATGGGCCGCGCAGGGCAGGACGCGCTTTTTGTCCTTGAGGTAGGATTCGGCCATCTCGATGGCCGAGGCGGCCGGCGCGTAGTAGGCCGAACCGGTCTTCAGCAGGCCTACGATTTCGGCGCCGCCGTCACGGGTGCGCTGGATGATCTCTTCCAGGCGCTCCTTGGTGACCCACCCCATGGTGACGAGATCGGTGAGCGGAATGCCACCGACCGTCGAATAGCGGGCGAGCGGCACCATCGTGTCTCCGTGGCCGCCGAGAACGAAGGCCGTCACGTCCTGGACGGAGACGTTGAATTCCTTGGCGAGGAAGAGGCGGAAACGCGAAGAGTCGAGAACGCCGGCCATGCCGACGACCTTGTTGGCCGGAAGCCCGGAAAACTTCTGCAGTGCCCAGACCATGGCGTCGAGCGGGTTGGTGATGCAGATCACGAAGGCGTTCGGCGCATACTTCTTGATGCCGGCACCCACCTGTTCCATGACCTTGAGGTTGATGCCGAGAAGGTCGTCGCGGCTCATGCCGGGCTTGCGCGGAACGCCGGCGGTGACGATGCAGACATCGGCACCTTCGATTGCCGAATAATCGCTTGCGCCTGTCAGGTTGGCATCGAAGCCTTCGACCGGGGAGGACTGTGCGATATCGAGGCCCTTGCCCTGGGGAATGCCGTCGGCAATGTCGAAGAGGACGATGTCGCCCAACTCCTTCAAGCCGGCGAGATGCGCCAGCGTGCCACCAATCATGCCAGAACCAATGAGTGCGATCTTATTACGCGCCATTTCGCTGTTTCCTTTGCGATCAAATTCGTCGAACGACGCTGAGGCACCGCTCAATGACGCAATCGCATAGACCCAAAGCCTAAAAATGGCAATCGATTAATTTTGATGTAGCATTTTCAATCGTTTAGATGCAAAAACTCTTACGTAAACGTAAGACATTTTGTCACCGTATAGCTACTCGGCGGCGCGTTTATCATGGTGCAGCGCAAGATATTCCGCGCTCCGCATTTCGAACAGGCGCGATGCCGTACGGTCGAATTCGAAGCCTTCCGTGCCCCTGCGATGAACGAGCAGCTCCTCCGGCATCGCCGCCGCAGATATATAAAGCCGCACGGCCTGATCGTAGAGCGTATCGACCAGAATGATGAAACGCTTGATCTGGTTCCGTTTCTCCGGCCCGAGCAAGGGAACGTGATCGAGAAAGATCGTATCGAAGCGTTCGGCGATGGCGAGGAAATCGGCCGCTCCATGCGGCTTCTCGCACAGATCGGCGAAGGAGAACCGGGCCATGCGGTCGGCGGCAAGCGGCACGTGGATGGATCGCCCCTTCATCGGGATGTCGAGCGGCTGCGCCTTGCGCCCATGCAGCGCCTGCGTCCAGGATGCCTCCATCGCCATATCGTTATGTTCGTTGATCGGAACGAGATAGACGGGCTGGCTGTTCAGCTTCTCCATCCGGTAATCGGTCGGCGAATCCAGTGTGACGATATCGACATGCTGTTTCAGCAGAGCGACGAAGGGCAGAAACAGGCCGCGATTGAGACCGTCCCTGTAGAGACTGTCGGGCTCTACATTCGACGTTGCGACTAGCACGCATCCTCGCGCAAAGAGCTCGGAAAACAGCCGTGACAGGATCATCGCATCGGCGATGTCGGTGACGGTGAACTCATCGAAGCAGAGCAGTTCCGCTTCCTCGTAAAGCGCTGCGGCAACCGGCGGCATCGGATCGGCTTGCTTCGTCTCGCCGTTCTTGAGCTTCAGCCGGTGCGCGGCGATGCGATTGTGAACGTCGGCCATGAATTCGTGAAAATGCGCCCGCCGCTTTTTCCTGCACGGCGCCATCGAGAAGAACATGTCCATCAGCATGGTCTTGCCGCGCCCGACGCTGCCATGAATATAGAGCCCCTTGATGCCGCCGGCGGCCTTCTTCTTTGAGGCAAACAGCCAACCGAGCGCGCTCGATTTCGCCGCCGGTCGTTGCTGCTTCAAACCAGCGAGCACCCGATCCAGGCTTTTGGCCACTTCCATCTGGGCTGAATCAACTTGCAAGGCACCGGAAAGCGTCAGCGTTTTAAGCTGTTCGCAGACGCTGAGCGCATAATCTGGCATTGGCTGCATGAGGGCATGTCCGCCTGTCAGTCATCGGCGGGGCGCCGCCGGATCGGTTACAGCACCGGTTCCCTTACCGACTGAGGCTGATCGGCTGACCTGTATTCGTCTGGCCCTGGAAGCGATTGTCGGCCGTCTTGTAGACGCTGCCGATCGCGTTGCCCGAGCGGTCCTTGAGCAGAACCTGCTTGCCAGCGACCTCCCAGGAACCCATCGCCGTCAGCTCGCCGACGCAGCCGCGCGTACCGCCGCGCGAACCGCTGCCGAGATTGGTGAGCGTCAGGAACATGTCGCAGCTGCCGTTGACGCGCCAGCTTCCGACCATCGATTCCTTCGTGACGTCGAGCGCATTCGCGGCAACAGCCGGCTGCGCACCCGGCATCGAGGAAGCCGACGCCGGCGCGGCCGGGAACTGCGAGCTGCCGCTCGGGGGCGGAAGCTGCCCGCCTTGCACGGAAGGAACTGGCTGCGCCGTCAGTGGCGCCGGCGCGGCACTGGGAGAGTTGGAGCTGTAATCATATGCCGTACGCTGACAACCGGCTAGCGCGAGAGTCACTACCAAACCTGTCATCGCATATCGCAACTGCATCATCATACTCCTGAATTCGGCTGTCGCCGCAGAGAAAAGGGCGTGAGACAAGTTCGATTACCGTAATTCGCTTTGGTTAATCAAGTCGGACTGCATAAATTGCCCGTGACAACACCCAATCGAAAAACGATACAGTTCAACTGTCCCGCTGCAAAACTTCCTGCACATAGAATTTGTCAGCAAGGTGTTGTGCGGTTCATCTCGGCAAGGATCCCTGCCGAACTCCCGCAATGTCCTGAAAAGATCGTACCGCAGCCGCGACGGCTTCGGATCGAAGCCGTCCATCGCATGATCGGCATGCGCGCCGGTCAAACCCGGCGCTCGACCATCATCTTCTTGATCTCGGCGATCGCCTTGGCCGGATTGAGGCCCTT
Source organism: Rhizobium etli CFN 42 (assembly GCF_000092045.1). Lineage (NCBI taxonomy): Bacteria > Pseudomonadati > Pseudomonadota > Alphaproteobacteria > Hyphomicrobiales > Rhizobiaceae > Rhizobium > Rhizobium etli. The sequence goes on from NC_007761.1 coordinate 4,127,974, forward strand.
TGGGCAGGTCTGCGCGCAGTTCATGATCGTATGGCAGCGGTAGAGGCGGAACGGGTCCTCGAGATTGTCGAGACGTTCGCCGGTCGCCTCGTCTCTGGAATCGATCAGCCAACGATAGGCCTGCAGCAGAACGGCCGGACCAAGATAACGGTCGCCGTTCCACCAGTAGCTCGGACAGGAGGTCGAGCAACAGGCGCAAAGGATACATTCATAAAGACCGTCGAGCTTCTGCCGGTCCTCATGGCTCTGCTTCCATTCCTTGGCCGGCGTCGGCGACACCGTCTTCAGCCAAGGCTCGATCGAGCGATGCTGGGCGTAGAAATTACTGAGATCGGGCACCAGGTCCTTTACGACGGGCAGATGCGGCAGCGGATAGATCTTCACCGCGCCGGTGATATCGTCGAGGCCCTTGGTGCAGGCAAGCGTGTTGGTGCCGTCGATGTTCATCGCGCAGGAGCCGCAGATGCCTTCACGACAGGAACGGCGCAGCGTCAGCGTCGGGTCGATCTTGTTCTTGATGTAGAGCAGGCCGTCGAGCACCATCGGGCCGCAATCGTCGACATCGATGTAGAAGGTGTCGATCGACGGATTCTGGCCGTCATCGGGGCTCCAGCGGTAGACGCGGAATTCGCGCGTGTTGGTCGCACCGGCCGGCTTCGGCCAGACCTTGCCTTCGCGCATCTGCGAGTTTTTGGGGAGAGCGAGTTCAACCATGCCAGGTTCCTCTTGAGATCAGTAGACGCGAGCTTTTGGCTCGATCTTGTGCGGATCGATGCCCTCGGCGATCAGCTCGGTGTGAACCGGCCGGTAATCGAGCTTGACGTCGCCTGCCTCGTTAACCCAGGCAAGCGTATGCTTGCGCCAGTTGACGTCGTCGCGGCCGGCGAATGCGCCCTCGGTATAATCCTCGCGGGCATGCGAACCGCGGCTCTCTTTGCGGGCCTCGGCGCCGTAGATCGTCGTGATGGCGTTGGCCATCAGGTTCTGCAGCTCCAGCGTTTCCACCAGATCCGAGTTCCAGACCATCGATCGGTCCGTGACCTTGATGTCGCGCATTTCCTGCCAGATCGCCGAAATGCGCCGGCAACCGGATTCCAGCGATTCCTGCGTGCGGAAGACGGCGGCGTCTTCCTGCATGGCGCGCTGCATCTTCTCGCGCAGGTCAGCCGTCGGCGTGCCGCCGCTGGCGTGGCGCAGACCGTCGAAGCGGTCCATGATCTTGTCGCAGGCCGCAACATTGAGATGCGGGATCGGCGCTGCGCGGTCGATCACCTCGCCGGCACGGATCGCAGCGGCGCGGCCGAAGACCACGAGGTCGATCAGCGAGTTTGAGCCGAGGCGGTTGGCGCCGTGCACCGAGGCGCAGCCGGCTTCACCCACAGCCATAAGGCCGGGAATGATCCGCTCCGGATTGGCACCGTCGGCGTTCAGCACCTCGCCCCAATAATTGGTGGGAATGCCGCCCATATTGTAATGAACGGTCGGCAGAACCGGGATCGGCTCGCGCGTGACGTCGACGCCGGCGAAGATCTTGGCGCTCTCGGAAATCCCCGGCAGGCGCTCATGCAGCACGGCCGGATCGAGATGGTCGAGATGCAGGAAGATGTGGTCCTTGTTCTTGCCGACGCCCCGGCCTTCGCGGATCTCAAGCGTCATACAGCGCGAAACGACATCGCGCGAGGCAAGATCCTTGGCCGAAGGCGCATAACGCTCCATGAAGCGCTCGCCCTCGGAGTTGACGAGGTAGCCACCTTCGCCGCGCGCGCCTTCGGTGATCAGACAGCCCGAACCGTAGATGCCGGTCGGGTGGAACTGGACGAATTCCATGTCCTGCAGCGGCAGGCCGGCGCGCGCCACCATGCCGCCGCCGTCGCCGGTGCAGGTATGGGCTGAGGTCGCCGAGAAATAGGCACGGCCGTAGCCGCCGGTCGCCAGCACCACCATCTTGGCGGCGAAACGATGGATCGTACCGTCATCGAGGCACCAGGCGACGACACCGGTGCAGCGGCTGCCGTCCTCAGACATGATCAGGTCGAGCGCGAAATATTCGATGAAGAATTCGGCGTTATTGCGCAGCGACTGGCCGTAGAGCGTATGCAGGATGGCATGGCCGGTGCGGTCGGCAACGGCGCAGGTGCGCTGCACCGGCGGACCTTCGCCGTAATTCTGCATGTGGCCGCCGAAAGGGCGCTGGTAGATCTTGCCTTCCTCGTTACGCGAGAACGGCACGCCGTAATGCTCGAGCTCATAGACTGCCTTCGGCGCTTCCATGGTCAGATACTGCATGGCGTCGACGTCGCCGAGCCAGTCGGAACCCTTGACGGTATCATAGAGATGCCACTGCCAGCTATCCGGCGTCATGTTGCGCAGCGAGGCGGCGATGCCGCCCTGGGCAGCAACCGTATGCGACCGGGTCGGGAAAACCTTGGTGATGCAGGCGGTGCGGAAACCCTGCTCGGCCATACCGAGCGTCGCGCGCAAGCCCGCGCCGCCGGCGCCGACGACGATCACGTCATAGGAGTGATCGACATATTTGTAGGCCTTGCCATTCTGAACGGGTGAAGTCGGTGCCATAGCGAGCTTATCCTACGAATGCGATTTTCAGAATGGAGAAGAGACAGAGGCTGGCGATCACGATCGCGAAGAACGTGTTCAGCATCAAGAGAGCGATCTTGCCGAACTCGCCATGCACGTAGTCCTCGATGATGACCTGCATGCCGAGCTTCATGTGGATGACGCCTGAGATCACCATCAGCCCCATGACCACGGCGACGAAAGGGTTGGACAGCGCGCGGACGACATCCGCATAGGGCGCGCCGGCATAGGCGATCATGAAGATGACGAAGAACAGGATCAACGGAATGTTCGAGACGGCGGTCAGCCGCTGACGCCAGAAATGGCTCGTGCCTTCCTTGGCGGAGCCGAGCCCGCGAACCTTGCCGAGGGGGGTGCGCATATCCATGAGAGGACCTTCAGAAGCGAATGAGGAAGCCGATCACCCAGACCAGTACGGTCAGACAGAGCGACCCGATGATGTTGGCGATGGCGAGCTTGGTCGAGACTTCCTTCTCGAAGCCATAACCGAGATCCCACATGAGATGGCGGAAGCCGCCGAGCATGTGGTGCAGCAATGCCCAGGTATAACCGAGCAGCACGAGCTTGCCGAGAAGGCTGCCGAGCACCCAGTTGGCCCAATCATAGGACGCTTGGCCGCTTGCCGCCGCAATCAGCCACCAGGCGACGAGCAGCGTGCCGACGTAGAGCGCACCGCCGGTAATGCGGTGAACGATGGACATAACCATGGTGGGAATAAGTTTATAGACTTGCAAATGCGGCGACAGGGGCCGGTTATTTGTCACGTTCGCCATCAGAACCTCGCGGCGGCTTCTCTGCGCTCCCGGATTTCGGAGCATGCTCAGTCAACTACACGAATGACAAAATTCTCTGTGTGCGTTGCATCAATTGCGACGTTTACTCACCGGAAAGCCCGACGACAAGCACAATCGCTGTCAGCTTATAATTTAATCGATTCGGGTTACCGCGAAGTTTGCGGTCGACACAAGCTCCAGAAAAGCTGCGAAGCGGTTTTCCGCCCGGAATTGCGTAAGAACAAAAGGTTAGAGCCGTTCTGCGCTTCGGCGAGAAGCGGAACCGCCCCAACGAAACTGGTCTTTTCGGCTCAATATTCATGCCGTTCTTCCCAGGCACATGGACAAGCTGCGGCTTTTGGCGCAATCTGGCATTAACGATTTGTTAACGATCGGGAATTCCGGAGGCCGGCATCCATGTTTCGCAGTCTGTCTGCAGTCGCCCTGCTTGCGCTCGCCGCGCTTGTCGCCTTGCCTGCCGCAGCCGGCGAGCGCCGTCTCGATAATCGCTTCGCCGATCATCGATTTCTTGGCCATCGCCATACCTTGCACAGCGGATTGCTTCTCGGCCAACGTCTCGGCTGGCGCGATCGCGGCATCCGTTTCGACAGCGCCTTTGTTCGCCGACACGGCAGGGAGCGGATGCCGTTCCTGAAGCAGTTTTCGTCCCCCGCGACAAATCGCGTCGCCCGCAGCAGCCTGGTCATCTTCGCGCCCCAGCCGCCGGGTGTCGACATCGGCGACACCTATGCCGGCTCTTACGCCTATCAGATCGATGGCGGGACCTATGTCGGCGGCAACGGCTACGGGTATTATCCGGCCGCACGGCTCGCGCCCCAGGCGCCGAAAGCGAAGGTCATCGACGTGGCTGTCCAGGACGATCCCTGCAGCTATGAGGCCAATGTCTGCGTGATCCGGCCCTAAGACCTTAAGCCGAAGCGCCAGACCGTCGTCTTCTTGATTTCGCTGTCCTCCAGCGCCCGCGTCACCGGCACTTGATAGGCAGCACAGAATTCCAGCTGATCCCGTGGCAGATAGCTTCTTCCGGGATCGCCGACCACAACCAGTATGCCTTGCCCTGTCAGCCTCGTCAGCCAGGGAACGAGCGCATCGGCGAAGGCACGGTCGTAAAAGACGTCGCCGGCAAGCACGATATCGGCGTCGATATCCTGTCCGATCAGATCGGCGCCGATAAATCCGAGAAAAACGCCGTTGGCCTTGGCATTCAGCCGGATCGCCGTCTCCGCCCAGGGATCGATATCGGCGGCCGTCACCTCACGCGCACCGGCCATCATCGCGGCAATGCCGACGAGGCCGGAGCCGCTGGCAAAATCCAGCACGCGCTTGCCGCGCACCATCTCCGGCTGATCGAGGATGTAGCGCGCCAGCCCCTGCCCGCCCGCCCAGGCAAAAGCCCAGAAGGGCGGCGGCAGGCCGATCGCTTCCAGCTCCTCCTCCGTCTTCAGCCAGAGCTCATGCGCCTCGCTCGCCAGATAGAGCGAAATCTCCGGCACATGCGGCGGCGCCATCAGACTGGTATTGCCGCAAATGAAGGCTTCCGGATCGGTCTTCAAAGGTCGTCAGCGCGGCGGATTGTCTAGCCCGCCCATGCGGCAGACTTCAGCCCATTCGTCATCCGTCACCGGCTGCACGGAAAGGCGCATGGAAGTGACGAGCGACATCTTGGCGAGCTTCGCATTTGCCTTGACGTCCTTCAACGTCACCGGCTTCGGCATGTCCATGACGGCGCGGATATCGACGCAATCCCACTTCGGATCGCCCTTGGCGGTGGAGTCCGGATGCGACAGCGCTGCGACTTCGACGATGCCGACGATCTCCAGCCCGTCATTGGAATGGTAGAAGAACCCTTTTTCGCCGACCTGCATTGCCCGCATGTTGTTGCGCGCCAGATAGTTGCGCACCCCGGTCCATTCCGTACCCTTGTCGCCGGCGGCCTTCTGCTGCTCCCAGGACCAGGAGGCGGGTTCGGATTTATAGAGCCAATGCGCCATGCTCACGCCTCCGGCTTGTTGAAGACCCAGTTGAAGGGCTTGATGTCGACGCTTTCGAACAAACCGGCTACGGCGTAAGGGTCGGCATCGGCGAGCGCCTTTGCCTCTTGTGCCGTCTCCGCCTTGACGAGCACCAGACTGCCGCAGGCTTTGCCCTCGTCGTCAAGGAAAGGGCCGGCCATGGAGAGCTTGCCTTCGGCATTGAGCTTGTCGAGATAGGCAAGATGCGTCGGCCGCGTCTCTATGCGGACGTTCAGATGTCCCGGCTTGTCCTTGCAGAGCAGGGCGAAAAGCATGTCTATTCTCCTATTCGGTGGTGATTGGACGCGTCATCAACTGCTCGATGGCGTCCGATATATCGAGCCTGCCGTCGATGATGGCGGAAACGGCATCGGTGATCGGCATGCTGATCGAAAGCTCCGCAGCAAGCCGGGAGGCGACGGAAGCGGCAAACGCACCCTCCACCAGCGCGCCGTGCGCGGGATCGGTCTTTTCGCCGCGCCCGAGCGCAATGCCGAAACGCAGGTTTCGCGATTGATGGCTCGTCGCCGTCAGCACCAGGTCGCCGAGACCGGAAAGTCCGCGCACCGTGTCGGCCTGACCGCCTTTGGCCACGACGAAACGCGACATTTCCGCGAGGCCACGGGCAATCAATGCCGCACGAGCGGATTCGCCGATGCCGCGGCCTTCGACGATGCCGCAGGCGATCGCCAGCACATTCTTGAGCGCGCCGCCGAGCTGCACCCCGATGCGGTCGGTGGAGGCATAGAGCCGGAAGGTCCGCCCGGAGATCGCCTGAGCGAGCCGCTCGGCCGTCTCCATGCCATCAGCCGCAATCGCCATCGCCGTCGGCAACCCTTTGGCGATATCGGCGGCAAATCCCGGACCGGAGAGAACCGCGACCGGATGATCCGGCAGTTCCCGCTCCAGCATGTCGGTCAAAAGATTGCCGGTTGTCCGCTCGATGCCCTTGGCGCAGGTGACGACGACGGCATCCTTCGACAGATAGAGACCATATTGCCGCACCGCATCGGCCTGCGCCTGCGAGGGCATCGCAAAAAGCACGATGGAGGCGCCGGCGACCGCCTCCGCCTCGGCGGAGAATTCAAGCGATTCCGGCAGGACAATGCCGGGCAGCACGGCATCATGCAGCCGTTCGCTCTTCAGATCGGCCATCAGCGATGGGTTGCGTCCAACGAGCGTCACGGCGCTGCGACCGGCAAGGGCGATGACGGCGGCAAGCGCGGTCCCGAAAGCGCCCGATCCGATGACGGCGATCTTTTCGCTCATGCCTTGGCTCCTCTCTTTCCAAAGCCGATGAGCGTTTCGGCATTGGCATCGAGCGGCCAGCGCGAACGCGGCTGCACGTCGAGTGTATCAGGCGCGACGCCCGTCGCCATGCGCTCGAGCCCCGCCCAGGCGATCATCACCGCATTGTCGGTGCAGAGGCTGAGCGGCGGCGCAATGAAACGGAAGCCGTTCTTGTCGCAGAGCGCCTGCAGCGTCGCCCGCAGTTCGAGATTGGCGGCGACACCGCCGGCAACGACCAGCGCCGGCTTCTCGCCGGTCGCCGGGAACTCCCTCTTGAACCGCTGCAGGCCGCGGCCGATGCGGTCCTTCAGCGTGCGCGAAATCGCCCGCTGGAACGAGGCGCAAATATCAGCCACGTCCTGATCGCTGAGCGGCGCGATATCCTGCGCCGCCTGCCGCACCGCCGTCTTCAGGCCGGAGAAGGAGAAGTCGAGCCGCGCCTCGCCGACGAGCGGGCGCGGAAAATCGAACCGATCGGCATTGCCGTCGCGCGCCATCCGCTCCACCGCCGGACCGCCGGGATAGGGCAGGCCGAGCAGCTTTGCCGTCTTGTCGAAAGCTTCGCCGAGCGCATCGTCGATTGTCGTGCCCCAACGTTCATACTGTCCGACACCCCGCACCAGGATCAGCTGGGTATGGCCGCCGGAGACGAGCAGCACCAGATAGGGAAAGGAGAGCCCATGGGTCAGCCGCGCCGTCAGCGCATGGCCCTCGAGATGGTTGATCGCATAGAGCGGTTTGCCGGCGGCCCTCGCGATCGCCTTGCCGGTCATCAATCCCACAAGCAGCCCGCCGATCAGACCCGGGCCTGAAGTGGCGGCGATGGCATCGACATCGGCCAGCGACACATTGGCGCGCTTCAGCGCCTGCTCGATCAGCTCATCCAGCGCCTCGACATGGGCGCGCGCGGCGATCTCCGGCACCACGCCGCCATAGGCGCTGTGCTCGTCGAGCTGGGAAAGCACGACATCCGACAAGACGTTGCAATGACCCTCCGCATTGCGCTCGACAACGGCTGCGGCGGTCTCGTCGCAGCTTGTTTCGATGCCGAGGATGCGCATAAAGGGAACCATGTGGCCTGTTCATTCATTGCGATGGAACGGAAACCCGTTTACGAGAATTCCGGTAACAACGGAACAGAGCGGATGCAAACAAAACCTTTCCGGATTGGCACGCGGGGCAGCCCGCTGGCGCTAGCCCAGGCGCATGAGGCCCGCGACAGGTTGATGGCGGCGCATAACCTGTCTGAAGAGATGTTCGAGATCGTCGTGCTGACCACCAAGGGCGACCGCATCACCGATCGACCGCTGGCCGAGATCGGCGGCAAGGGCCTCTTCACCGAGGAGCTCGAGCAGAAACTCGTGTCGGGCGAACTGGATTTTGCCGTGCACTCCGCCAAGGACATGCCGACGCACCTGCCGGACGGCCTTCACCTCTCTGCCTATCTGCCGCGCGAGGATATTCGCGACGCCGTCGTCGGCCGCACCGCGCCCAAGCTGATCGACCTGCCGCATGGCGCCACCGTCGGCTCCTCATCGCTGCGCCGCCAGGCGCTGATCCGCCGCATGCGGCCAGACATCAACGTCATCACCTTCCGCGGCTCGGTCGAAACCCGCCTGCGCAAGCTCGATGAGGGTCAGGTTGACGCGACCCTGCTGGCGCTCGCCGGCCTGAAACGCCTCGGCAAGGTCGAGGTGATCACCGATGTCCTCGACCCCGACACCTTCCCGCCCGCGCCGGCGCAGGGGGCGATCTGCATCGAAAGCCGCGTCGGCGACACAAAAATCGATGACCTGCTGGCGGCGGTCAACGATGCCACGACCTTCGACTCCGTCTCTTGCGAGCGCGCCTTCCTCGCTGCTCTCGACGGCTCCTGCCGCACGCCGATCGGCGGCTATGCCGTCTGCGAGGGCGACCTGATTCGATTCTCCGGCCTGATCATTACGCCCGACGGCCGCAGCCAGCACGCGGTGACCACCGACGGTCACCGCCGCGATGCCGCCGCACTCGGCACCCGTGCCGGCCAGGATGTGCGCGCCAGGGCCGGCAGCGCCTTCTTTGACGACTGGCATTGAAGCGGCCATGCGTGTGCTCGTCACCCGCCCCGCGCATTCGGCGACAAGAACAGCACAACGTCTGCGCGATATGGGTCACGAGCCTCTGCTGCTGCCGCTGCGTCGACCACAACATGACAGTGCCGCTGCCGCCGGTGCGCTTGCAGCCACGCACGGCGCGATCGCGGTAACCAGCGGCGAAGCCGCCAGGGTGCTGTCGGCTCTCGGCGAGACACTTCCTCCGCACCTTGACCGCCCGGTTTTCGCGGTCGGCGAGAGGACGGCGCAAGCGGCGCAGCGGCTTGGCTTCCGGTCGGTCACCGCATCTTCGGGCAACGGCCGCGATCTCGCCGATCTCGTCGGCGCGCAGAGGGTGGAAGACCTGCTTTACCTCGCCGGCAGGCCGCGCGCCGAAATCTTCGAAGGGAGATTGCGCGAACTCGGGATCCGCTTTTCCGTCGCCGAATGTTATCGCATGCTGCCGGTCGCTCCCGGCCCGGCCGACATCGAGTCGATTTTTTCCGGCCATCGCCCGGATGCCGTGCTTTTCTATTCCCGGCAAACAGCGGAGGATTTCTTTCAGGTGGCAGAGCTGCGATCGGCCCTGTCGGAACAGGGCGGAATCCGCCTTCTCTGCCTGAGCGAGGCGGTAGCGCAGGCCATTCCGACCTTCCTGAAAGAGACCGTGGCGATTTCGTCGATGCCGGATGAGATAAGCCTTTTGTCGCTGCTTTGAATGCTCTAGCCGCCCAAATTTGATCTAACCTCTTCCCTTAACTGGCATCACTGTCTAGTTTCGTTGCAATGCAGGATAAAGAGGACCTCATGGTATCGGGAACCCCGCCACGCCATTCCAAGAGCGCCGACGAGCCAGTTACGATCGACCTCGATTCTCAGGATTTCGCTTCCGTAGCCGATACCGAAAAGCCGGTGGACACTGACGCCGGCGAGACCGAGAGCACCACCACCGGTGCCGATCTGCCGCCCGAAAGCGAAGCGGTGTCGCAGCCCGAACAGGAAAGCGAGGCAGAAGCGGCAGCAGCGGAGGAGACGCCGGCAGCCACCGAACCTTCCTTCCCCCCTCGTACCGACCAGCCCGCGCCAAAGGGCGCCGGCACCTCCGGTCTGATCGCCGCCGGCATCTTCGGCGGTCTCGTGGCGCTGCTTGGCGCAGGCGCCATCCAATATGCTGGATACCTCCCGAGCTCCTCGGCGCCGCAGACGGCCTCGTCTGAGATCGCCGATCTCTCGGGCGAGATCGACGGCTTGAAACAGACGGTCGCCAATCTCGCCGCCAATCCCGCAAGCACCGGTGACAGCGCGCTTGGGACGCGCGTCGCGGCGCTGGAAACGACTGCGAAGCAGGCAAATGTCGAGGCGCTCAACCAGAAGATTGCGGAGCTGAGCGGCCAGGTCGAGCAGCTGCGTTCGACGCTTGCCCAGTCCTCCGAGCAGCAGACGAGCAATGGCGCCGATATTGCCAAGCGCCTCGACGAGGCCGAAAAGAAGCTGAACGAACCGCGCCAGGATGTCGCCGTCGCCCGGGCGATCGCGGCAGCCGCCCTCAAGGCGGCGATCGATCGCGGCGGCCCGTTCCTCGCGGAACTCGACACCTTCGCCGGCGTCGCGCCCGACGATCCTGCCGTCGCCGACCTGCGCAGCTTTGCCGAGACCGGCATTCCCTCGCGCGCCGAGCTCGTGCGTCAGGTTCCCGACGTTGCGACCGCGATCGTCGAGGCCGTCAACCAGCCGGATCCGAACCAGAGCTGGTCGGATCGGCTGATGGCGAGCGCCAAATCGCTGGTGACCGTCCGTCCCGTCGGCAATATCGAGGGCGAAAGCGTCGAGGCCATCGCCGCCCGCATGGAGGACAAGGTGAAGAACGGCGACCTGTCCGGTGCTTCCGCCGAATGGAATGCTCTGCCGGCTCTCGGAAAGCAGGCGTCCGCTGCCTTCAAGCAGTCGCTGGAGGCGCGCATCCGCGTCGAAGAGCTGGTCGGCGGGGCGCTGTCGAAAGCGGTCAGCGGTACCGCCAAGGAGGGGTGAGACCATGATCAGACTCGTCGTCTTCGCCCTGTTCGTATTGCTTCTCGCCTACGGCTTCTCCTGGTTCGCCGATCGTCCCGGCGATCTCTCGCTGATCTGGGAAGGTCAGATCTACCAGACGAAGCTGATCGTCGCGGTCAGCGCAATCATCGCTCTGATCGCCGCCGTGATGATCGTCTGGTGGTTTGTTCGCCTGATCTGGACCTCGCCGCATTCGGTGACGCGTTATTTCCGCGCCCGAAAGCGCGACCGCGGCTATCAGGCGCTGTCGACCGGTCTGATCGCTGCCGGCGCCGGCAATGCGCTCCTCGCCCGCAAGATGGCGGCGCGCTCGCGCGGTCTCATCCGCGCCGATCAGGAGCCGCTGATCAACCTGCTCGAGGCTCAGGCTGCCCTTATCGAAGGCCGCCATGATGAGGCGCGCGCCAAGTTCGAAGCCATGGCCAACGATCCGGAAACGCGCGAGCTCGGCCTGCGCGGCCTCTATCTCGAAGCTCGCCGTCTCGGCGCCAACGAGGCAGCACGCCAATATGCTGAAAAGGCCGCCGACAACGCGCCTTATCTGCCCTGGGCCGCCCAGGCGACGCTCGAATATCGCAGCCAGGCCGGCCGTTGGGACGATGCGATCCGCCTTCTCGAACAGCAGAAGGCCGCGCGCGTCGTCGAGAAGGCCGAAGCCAACCGTCTGCTCGCGGTCCTGTTGACGGCGCGCGCCGCCGAGAAGCTCGAGGGCAATCCGGCCGGCGCCCGCGACGACGCGCTGCAGGCGCTGAAGCTCGCCGTCGATCTTGTTCCGGCCGCCCTCATTGCCGCCAAGGCCTTGTTCCGCGAAGGCGGCTTGCGCAAAGCCGCTTCGATCCTCGAACAGGCATGGAAATCAGCGCCGCATCCCGAGATCGGCCAGACCTATGTCAGAGCCCGCAGCGGTGATTCCACACTCGACCGGCTGAAGCGCGCCGAGCGGCTGGAAGCGTTGCGGCCGAACAATGTCGAATCCCTCCTCGTCGTCGCCCAGGCCGCGCTCGACGCGCAGGAATTCGCCAAGGCGCGCTCCAAGGCGGAAGCGGCGGCGCGCATCGAGCCGCGTGAAGCCGCCTTCCTGCTGCTCGCCGACATCGAGGAGGCCGAGACCGGCGACCAGGGCCGCGTGCGCCACTGGCTGGCCCAGGCGTTGAAAGCCCCGCGCGATCCGGCTTGGGTGGCGGACGGCTTCGTCTCCGACAAATGGCTGCCGGTATCGCCGGTGACGGGCCGTATTGACGCCTTCGAATGGAAGGCGCCTTTCGGCCAGATCGAGGGTCCGCTCGAAGACGGTTCGGCGCCCGCCGCGATCGAAACTGCCCTGAAGACCCTGCCGCCGCTGCGGGACGTCAGGCCGGAAAGCCCGGTCAACGATCACCGCATCATCGAGCTGGAACGCGCCGCGACGATTGCCGAGGCTGTGCGCCCGGCGCCGGCACCGGCAAAGCCGAAATCCGTCGAATCCACCGCCAGCGACAAAGCGCCAGCACCGAACGAAGCAAAGCCCTTTTTCGGCGGACTGCCGGATGATCCCGGCGTTCGCGATCCCAGGACGGAACCGGAACCCAAGACCCGGCTTCGCCTTTTCTGACACGGAACGAAACCCGCATGTTCGAACGCTTTCAGGCATTCTTCCAGAATCTCACCGCCGATCGTCCGAAGAAAGGCTTTGCCCCCGATGACCCGCGCATCGCAGTGGCAGCACTCTGCATGCAGGTCATGGAGGCCGACGGTCAGATTAAGGCCAGTGAAAAGAAGCGGCTGCGCAAGCTCCTGAAGGAGCAGTATGCGCTCGACGGCAAGCAGCTCGATGCTTTGATGGCCGCCGGCCTCGAAGCCGAAAGCTCCGCCGTCGACTACTATCGCTTCACCGCCGACCTGAAACGCCATCTCGATATCGAGCAACGGCTGGAGCTGATCGGCGTTCTCTGGGACATCGTTTATGCCGATGGCGAGCGCAGCGAGATGGAAGACCATGTCATCTGGCGTATCGCCGATCTGCTCGGGGTCTCCTCACGCGAACGCATTCAGAAGCGGCAGGAGGCCGCCGCCAGGGTCACGGACATCCAGGTTGCACAAGATGATGCCGACTGAGCAAAATCCGGACCGCGACCGGCGCCCGATCCTTATCGTCTTGCATCAGGAGCGATCGAGCCCCGGCCGCGTCGGTCAGTTGCTCGTCGAAAAGGGCTATTGCCTCGATATCCGTCGCCCGGTCCTCGGCGACCCGCTTCCGACGACGCTCGCAGACCATGCCGGCGCCGTCGTCTTCGGCGGGCCGATGAGCGCCAATGATCCGGATGACTTCGTCAAGAAGGAGATCGACTGGATCGAGGTCCCGCTAAGGGAAAAACGCCCTTTTCTCGGTATCTGCCTCGGTGCCCAGATGCTGGTGCGTCATCTCGGCGGCAAGGTGCAGGCGAATAACGACGGCTCGACCGAGATCGGCTGGTATCCGCTGCGCCCGACGGAGAAGGGCCGGCTGCTGATGCATTGGCCGAAGATGGTCTATCATTTCCACCGCGAGGGCTTCGAGCTGCCGCACGGCGCCGATCTCCTGGCCGAAGGCGATGCCTATCCGAACCAAGCCTTCCGCTATGACGGCGGCGCCTGGGGCCTGCAGTTCCATGCCGAGCTCACCCGGGTGATGATGCATCGCTGGGTCGTGCATGGCGCCCATCGCTTCATCCTGCCGAATGCCCAGCAGGGCCGCGAACATCTCGAAGGCCGCATGCTGTTCGACGCGCCGCTGCGAGCATGGCTGACCGAATTCCTCGATCTCGTCTTCGAGGGAAAGATCGCAAAAGCGGCGCACTCGATCACGCTTCCAGTATAGAGGCGCGCTCCCGGCAGCGTGCTCACGTCATGCCGGAGCGTCGAGCGTGTCGATCCTGCGCAGTTTCGGGAAGCTCGAAGCCCAGATCGTGGCGACGACCAGGGTTCCGATGCCGCCGATGACGACCGCCGGCACCGCGCCGAAGATCGAGGCCATTGTGCCCGCCCTGAATTCCCCGAGCTCGTTCGAGGCGCCGACGAAGACCATATTGACCGCATTGACGCGGCCACGCAGGTGATCCGGCGTCCACAGCGCAATCAGGCTCTCGCGCACATAGACCGACACCATGTCTGCCGCCCCCATCAGCGCCAGGGCGGCGATCGAGACTTCGGTGTTGGTCGAGACCCCGAAGATGATGGTTCCCAGACCGAACAGGGCGACGCCGATGAACATGTAGATGCCGGCACGATGTTTCAGCGGATAGGCGGCCAGAAAAATCGCCATGACGATGGCGCCAAGCCCCGGTGCCGCACGCAACAATCCTAGGCCCCAGGGGCCAAGCGTGAGAATATCACGGGCAAAGATCGGCATCAGCGCCGTGGCGCCGCCGAGCAGGACGGCAAAGAGGTCGAGCGAAATCGCGCCGAGCACCACCTTTTCGCCGCGGATGAAACTGAAGCCGCCGAGGATCATCGCCCAGCTCTTCGCCTCACCCACCGTCTTCTGCTCCGGCTTCGGGATCATGAAGAGAAGGCCCGCGCCGAGAATGGAAAAGATCACCGCCACCGTATAGGCGGTCGTCGCGCTGACACCATAGAGCAGGCCGCCGATCACCGGCCCGGTGATCGCCGCAAGCTGCCAGGACGATGAATTCCAGGCGATCGCATTCGAAAGTGCATGCTCCGGCACGAGATTGGGCGCGAGAGACTGCACCGCCGGCGACATGAAGGCGCGTTCGATGCCGAAGATCAGAAGCACTGCAAAGACCGGCCAGGGCGCGAAAGTATCCGTCGCCGTCATGACGAGCAGCGCCAGCGTGCACAGCGCGCTGACCAGCGAGCACAGCGCTGCGATGGCCCGGCGATTGTGCCGATCGGCCACCGAACCGGTAACGAGGATGAGCAGCAGTGACGGCAGGAACTGTACCAGCCCGATCAGCCCGAGATAGATCGCCTTGCCCGTCTGATCGTACATCTGCCAGCCGACTGCGACGCTGACGATCTGTTGCGAGAAGGAAAGCAGAAAACGCGCGAAGAAGAAGCGGGTGTAAGACGAATGCCTGAACGCGGCAAAACGGTCTCCGGTGGGTGAGAACGACATGAGCATTGTCCGAGGAAGCGGAAGCCGGAATGGTTGCGGGGCCGCCCGTTAAACATGATTTGCCCTGCGTTCCCACACGGCACTTGCTCGTTTAGTTGCCAATGTCTACATGTCTGTCAACAACCAATTGGAGACGATGATGTTTGCCTTGTTTCAAACCATTGATTTGGTTTTGAATATTTATACGTGGATCCTGATTGCCAGCGCCGTTTTCTCCTGGCTCTATGCGTTCAACGTGATCAATTCCAGCAACCAGTTCGTCAATTCGGTCGGCATGTTCCTCTATAATGTCACCGAACCGGCGCTGAAGCCGATCCGTCGTCTGTTGCCCAACCTCGGCGGCATCGACATTTCGCCGATCATCCTGCTGGTGATCATCTTCTTCCTGCGCACCTTCCTTTGGACCACCCTCTACCCGCTGGTCGCTTGAGCCCTCCCTGGAAGCTCTTCGCTGATCATCTGCGCCTGACTGTTCGGCTGACGCCGAATGGCGGGCGAGACGCGTTCGACGGCATTGATACGGACAGCGAAGGCGAGACTTATCTGGGGGCGCGCGTCACCGCCGTTCCGGAAAAAGGAAAGGCCAATAAGGCCCTGATCGCGCTCGTTTCCAAATCGGTCGGCGTTGCCAAGTCCAGCGTCAGCGTCATCTCCGGCGAGACCGCACGCAAAAAAATCCTCCGGATCGAAGGCGACCCGGAGGATTTGGCAAGAAAACTCGAAGTTTTTCTTGAGTGAACGATCAGCCCTTCGCCTTCTTGGCGCGCTCGACGGCTTCGATGATGAGTTGGCCGGCTTCCTTGGAGTCGCCCCAGCCGAAGATCTTCACCCACTTGCCGGGCTCCAGATCCTTGTAGTGCTCGAAGAAGTGCTCGATCTGCTTCAAGGTGATCTCCGGGAGATCGGTGAAGTCCTTCACCTTCTCATAGCGTAGCGTCAGCTTCGGCGACGGCACGGCGATGATCTTCTCGTCCTTGCCCGAATTGTCTTCCATTTTCAGGACGCCGATCGGCCGCACGTTGATGACGCAGCCCGGCACCAGCGGGCGGGTGCTGGCGATCAGAACGTCGATCGGGTCGCCATCTTCAGACAGCGTGTGCGGTACGAAACCGTAATTGCCCGGATAGGTCATCGGCGTATAGAGGAAGCGATCGACGACCAGGGTGCCGGCCTCCTTGTCCATTTCATACTTGATCGGATGGCCGCCAACAGGAACCTCGACGATAACGTTGACGTCTTCAGGTGGATTCTTACCGATTGAAATGGCGTCGATGCGCATAGGATACTCCCGCGGGGTTGAATTGCTCGAAGCCAAATAATCAGTTTCATGTCGCAACGCAACATTTGAGATCACCAATGCGTGATGACGCCGGCGCTATGAGGCCAAAACTTTTCAAGGAGCAAATGAGCGGGGGCGACCGGAATAGTCAGTTCCAGATGAAACCGATCTTCTTCAACTGCTTGTGGTCGAAATTTTCCATACCTTCGCAGAAATCGGTCCCGCCGTGATGGCGGTAGAAGCGGCTGGCGGCCTCGTTTTCTTCAAGGCACCAGACGACCAGCCCGTTGCAGCCGAGCGACTTCAACAAGCGGCGCGCCTCGCCGAACAGCATGTGGCCGAGACCGATGCCCTGATATTCGGGGCGAAGATAGAGCTCGTAGATTTCGCCTTCCTGCGGCAGGGCACGGGCGCGGTTGAGGCCGAGCGTCGCATAACCGGCGACCGTCCCTGCAACGTCGAGAACCAGCAATGTCGCAGGTCCGCGCGTTGCCTTGCGCCACCAGTTTTCGCCGCGCCGCTCAATCATCTGCGTCAGCGCGCGATGCGGAATAATCCCCGCATAGGTGTGCTGCCAGGCGAGCCTGTGGGTTTCCGAAATGGCTCGGGCATCGTGCGGTTCGGCCCGCCGGACATCGATCGACAACGTCTTCATAACGTTTACTCTGGTCCTGTCGGGGGCAATTAACCATACGCAATGACGCATTCGGCTCGATTGCCCACAGACTTAACATGTGGACGACAGTCAAAATTTAACGCTTTTTTAACGATTGTCACAAGTCGGAATCGACGCAGCGCACAATAAAAAACCCCGGCGCGGAGGCCGGGGTTTTAAAGCGTAACTGCAGCGGTTTAGAGAGCCGCCTTCGTCTTTTCGAACCGCTTGCGGTCGTTGGCGTCGAGATACATCTTGCGCAGGCGGATGGACTTCGGCGTGACCTCGACCAACTCGTCTTCCTGGATCCAGGAGAGCGCGCGCTCCAGCGTCATACGGATAGGTGGGGTCAGCTTGACGGCTTCGTCCTTGCCGGCGGCGCGGATGTTGGTCAGCTTCTTGCCCTTCAGCACGTTGACCTCGAGGTCGTTGTCGCGCGTATGGATGCCGATGATCATGCCCATATAGACCTTTTCGCCGGCATCGATGATCATCGGGCCGCGGTCTTCCAGGTTGAACAAGGCGTAGGCAACGGCTTCGCCGGCTTCATTGGCGAGCAGCACGCCGTTGACGCGGCCGCCGATTTCACCCTTGTAGGGCTGGTAGCTGTGGAACAGGCGATTCATGATCGCCGTGCCGCGCGTATCCGTCAGCAGTTCCGACTGGTAGCCGATCAGGCCGCGGGTCGGCGCGTAGAAAACCAGACGGACGCGATTGCCGCCGGACGGGCGAAGTTCGACCATTTCGGCCTTGCGCTCCGACATCTTCTGCACGACGACGCCGGAATGTTCTTCGTCGACGTCGATCAGGACTTCTTCGATCGGCTCCAGAAGCTGGCCGCTTTCGTCCTTGTGCATGACGACGCGCGGACGCGAGACAGCAAGCTCGAAGCCTTCGCGGCGCATGTTTTCGATCAGAACGGCAAGCTGGAGTTCGCCGCGGCCGGAGACGAAGAAACTATCCTTGTCGGCGCTTTCCTCGATCTTCAGCGCAACGTTGCCTTCGGCTTCCTTGAACAGGCGGTCACGGATGACGCGGCTGGTGACCTTGTCGCCTTCGGTGCCGGCCAGCGGCGAGTCGTTGACGATGAAGGACATGGTGACCGTCGGCGGGTCGATCGGCTGCGCCTTCAGCGCTTCCGTCACCGCCGGATCGCAGAAGGTATCGGCGACCGTGCCCTTGGAAAGGCCGGCGATCGCGACGATGTCGCCCGCATGCGCCTCTTCGATCGGCTGGCGTTCGATGCCGCGGAAGGCGAGGATCTTGGAAATGCGGCCCTGTTCGATCAGCTTGCCGTCCTGGCCGAGAACCTTGACGGCCTGGTTCGGCTTGATCGAACCGGACGCGATACGGCCGGTGATGATGCGGCCGAGGAAGTTGTTGGCTTCGAGGATCGTGCCGATCATGCGGAACGGACCCTCCTCGACCTTCGGCTCGGGCACGTGCTTGACGACGAGGTCGAGCAGCGGGGCCAGGCCTTGATCGGTCGGGCCTGCCGGATCGTAGTTCATCCAGCCGGCCCGGCCGGAACCGTAGAGGATCGGAAAGTCGAGCTGCTCATCGGTCGCATCGAGGGCGGCGAAGAGGTCGAAGACTTCGTTGACCACTTCGTCGGCGCGCGCATCAGGACGGTCGATCTTGTTGATGGCAACGATCGGGCGCAGGCCGACCTTAAGGGCCTTGCCGACGACGAACTTGGTCTGCGGCATCGGGCCCTCGGCCGCGTCGACGAGAACGATCGCGCCGTCCACCATCGACAGAATGCGCTCGACTTCACCGCCGAAGTCGGCGTGGCCGGGCGTGTCGACGATGTTGATGCGCGTGTCCTTCCATTCGATGGAGGTCGCCTTGGCGAGAATGGTGATGCCGCGCTCTTTTTCGATGTCGTTGGAGTCCATCACGCGTTCCATGACGCGCTGGTTCTCGCGGAACGAGCCGGACTGTTTCAGAAGCTCGTCAACAAGGGTGGTCTTGCCATGGTCAACGTGCGCGATGATCGCGATGTTGCGAAGTGCCATATGTCATAATCTCTGAGGCTGGGGCGCTACGCCAAGTGGACGCGCCATTTACGTTTGGCGCGCTCATACCGGTTTTTTCGCCATTGCGAAAGGGGGTCGCGCGCGAAAGCTGCGGCATGGCTGCCGCCATGCCGCTCGGTTCTCTGTCATCAAACTGTCTTAAGCGTCGCTGCCTGTCAATTCCTCGAAGGTCGCAAGCCCCTTCTTGACGAGCATCGCATCCGGCCTCGGCAGCTTGCCGCGGAAGGCCTTATAGGCATCTTCAGGATCGACCGAACCGCCGGTGGAATAGATATGCTCCTTGAGCTTGCGCGCCATTTCGCCGTTGAAGGCGTCCCCGGTCTCCTCGAAGGCCGCAAAGGCGTCGGCGTCGAGAACTTCGGACCACATGTAGGAATAATAACCGGCCGAATAGCCGCCGGAGAAGACGTGTTGGAAGTGCGGTGTCGCATGGCGCATGACGATCGATTTCGGCATGCCGATCTCGGCCAGCACCTCCGCCTGCACCGCCATCGGGTCCTCGACGGCCTCCCGCGTATGGAACGCCATGTCGACCAGCGCCGACGAGGTGAATTCGACGGTGTTGAAGCCGGCGTTGAAGGTGCGGGCGGCGAGCACCTTGTCGAGCAGCGCCTGCGGCATCGGCTCACCTGTCTCGAAATGCACGGCATATTTCTTGAGGATGGCGGGAACAGTTAGCCAGTGCTCATAGAGCTGCGACGGCAATTCGACGAAATCGCGCGAGACGCCGGTGCCGGAAACCGAGGGATAGGTGACGTTGGAAAGCATGCCGTGTAGCGCATGGCCGAATTCGTGGAACAGCGTGCGGGCATCGTCGAGCGACAGCAGTGCCGGCTTGCCCTCGGCCGGCTTGGCGAAATTGCAGACGTTGTAGATGATCGGCAATTCGCCGTGGCGGCCGTTCTTCAGTTCCAGCTTGTGCTGCGATTGCAGCGAGCTCATCCAGGCGCCTGATCGTTTCGAACCGCGGGCGAAATAATCGCCGAGGAAAAGGGCGACCAGCCTGTCGTCGCGGTCCCAGATTTCGAAAACTCTGACGTCGGGGTGATAGGCCGGTACGCCTTTCTTTTCGACCGCACGGATGCCGAACAGCCTTTCCGCCACGTCGAAGCAGGCGTCGATGATCTTCTCGAGCTGCAGATAGGGCTTCAGTTCAGCCTCGGAGAAATCGAACTTCCGGGCTCGAATCTTTTCGGCGTAGTGGCGCCAGTCCCAGGGCATGACCTCGTGGTTCCGGCCCTCCTCGGCGATCAGCGCCGCGATGTCGACCTCTTCCTCGCCGGCGCGCTTGACCGCCCGCGCCCAGACGGCCCTCAACAGGCCGTTCACCGCATCTGCCGTCTTCGCCATCGTATTGTCGAGTTTCAGCTCGGCGAAATTGCCGTAGCCGAGCAGCTTCGCCACCTCTTGGCGCAGCGCCAGCGTTTCCTTGATGACGGCGCGGTTGTCGGTTTCCCCGCCGTTTGCCCCGCGCGCCACCCAAGCCCTGAACGCCTGCTCGCGCAGATCCCGGCGCTCCGAAAAGGTCAGGAATGGCTCGATGATCGAGCGCGACAGCGTCACTGCATATTTGCCCTCCTCGCCGCGTTCGCTCGCCGCCGCCGCCATCGCGTCGCGCAGGAATTCGGGAAGCCCATCGAGCTCGGCGCCCTCAGAAAGCACCAGTGCCCAGGCCTTCTCGTCAGCCAGCACGTTCTGGCCGAACTGCGTGCTGAGACCGGCGAGCTTCTCGTTGATCGCGGCGAGCTGCTCCTGCTCGGCCTTACCAAGCTTGACGCCCGACTTGACGAAGCCCTTCCAATGGCGTTCCAGCACGCGCGTCTGTTCCAGCGTCAGCCCAAGGCTCTCACGATTCTCCCAGAGCGTATCGATACGAGCAAACAGCGCGGCGTTCATGCCTATCTTCGAATAGTGGCGCGACATCTTCGGTGAGATCTCGCGCTCCAGCACCTGGATCATGTCATTGGTATCCGCGCCCGCCTTGTTCCAGAACAGCGCCGAAACGCGCGACAGCGCATCGCCGGCGATCTCGAGCGCGACGATCGTATTCTCGAATGTCGGCGCATCGCCGTTTCCGGCGATCTCGTCGATCTCCCTTTCATGCTCGGCAAGCGCGGCCTCGAAGGCGGCGGCAAAATCGCCGTCGTTCAAGGCATCGAAACGCGGAAGGCCGTGAAGGCCGTCCCAGTTGGTGAGCGCCGGATTGAAATCATGGGGAGAAGGCATCGGAGAATCCTCTTTGGCATGCGAATGGATCGTCAATATAGGAGAGCGGCCGCAGAATTGGTATGTCGCCGGCGGGGCCTTTTGCCTCAGCGGCAAAAGCGGTGGACATCAGATAAATCTGGTGGACAAAATTTGACGCATGGAAATTAACCATTTGTTAACGATTGACGCGAATCACGCGCAAGCGCTAGTTTCCCGGTGATCTTCTTGTTCAGGGGACATGCGCCATGGAAATTTTTTCTGTGCGGTCTTCTCAGAGTTTGCTATTTAAAAACAATCCCAATAACGCAAAAAATTCGAAGACCACGGATATTCAAATCGAGACCAGAGCTCCGGCGCCGGCCTCCTTTCATATTGAAGGCAATGTCGACGAGGGCCCCGACTTCACCGCGGTCAGCCCCGGACAATTGCGCAACTACGCGCGCCAAAGCTTTGACAGCGGCCTGATCGACCAGAATACCTATGCCGCGATTTCCGAACCGCTGCCGATGCACGCGATGGATCCGCTCGGCAATCTCATCGATCTCTCCAGCGTCACCGACGGCACGAGCTTCAATTTCCTCGATTATTACCGAAACCAGCTGCAGATCGCCATGTCGATCGGCGACCCTCATGAAGTCCAGACCCTGAAATCGATCGTCAATTTCCTGGATAGCTAAATCAGGCGCGGCGCCAGCCAAGCAGGCCCGGCGTCGCGTGCCAGAGCGCCTGGACGGCAAACCCCATGAAGAGCACGCCGGATGTGCGCACGATCAGCCGCTCATGTGCGCGATAGAAGCGGCGCACCGCACCGGCGCCGATGATGCCGACGAGGATAACGTCGGCGGTAACGAAACCCAGGAAGGACGCGGCAAGAAGCACCGGCAGCGCCTCGAAATCGAGTGCGCCGGCCGAACCGGCGACCAGTGCAGTGAAGGTGGCGAGAGCGACCGGATAACCCTTCGGATTGGTGACGCCGAAAGTCAGACCGCGGCGAAACGGACGCTCGACCATGACAAGCGCCTGCCCATCCGCTTTCGGCTTGGCATTGACGGCGCTCCAGCCGATCCAGGCGAGGTAGAAGCCGCACGCAAGGCCGAGCAGATCGAAGACGAAGGTTCCGATCGTCTTCGCTCCGACGATCGCGATCAGGGCCAGCGACGACCAGATGATGTCTCCGACGAGATGCCCCATCATAAACAACGCGCCGGCCTTGCGCCCCTGCCCGGCGCCGATGCCGAGCAGTTGCAGGAAGGCGGGCCCGGGAATGAGCACGTAGAAAAGCGCCGCCAGGAAGGCGCCGAAGAGCAGGGACTGCGTCATGGAAAAGCTCCGAGGGTGACCGCGGCAGAGTAAGTCATCCCCGGCATGCGTCAAGGGCATGGCGGCGGCTCCCGGCTCAGGCAGCCACCGCCGAATTCGCCTCTAATGGTGCGCGCTGTTGATTGCCGGTACGGTAAACTTCACGACTTTTCCGCCCAGCACTTCATGTTCCGGCGTGGCCATTTCGATGAGCACCCTATGCTCGCCTGACGGCAGAGCGGTGAGGACGATAGCGCCGGTGCCGCCCGCATCGGCCCACCGCCAAGGCTGCTCGTCGATGCTGACATGAAGGTGACCGGCCCTCGGCGAGACGTCGCTGGCGCTCGCGCCGAAGATTGGCAGGATGCGGAAATTCTCGGTTCGATAGGGAATAATGGCCACCGCTCGGCTCGCGAGCGGTCCCGCAAGGGGCTGATCCACGACGAGTTTGGGTGCGGGCTCGTTCTTGATGGGAAGGAACTGCGTCGTCGTTTCCGCGTGGATGGGTCTGCCGGCGGCAAGCAGCAAAGCTGCCGTTGCGATGACTTTTGCGATCGTGATCATGACAAAATCCTCTGGTTGTCGCGCCGGTCATGGCCGACATATGTCGGAACGCCGGCGCGATATCGGATTTGGAAGGCCTTGATCGGAGACCGATCAGGCGACGTTGAGTTCGACGGCGATATTGCCGCGGGTTGCTTTGGAATAAGGGCAGAGCTGGTGCGCACGCTCGATCAGAGACCTGGCGAGATCCATCTCGATGCCCGGCAGCTTCGCGTTTAGCCGCGCCTGCAGCACATAGCCGCCGTCATTCGAGACCAGATCGATCTCGGCATTGATGGCAGCGTCGGCAGACACGCGGAGCTGGCGCTCCGCGGCCGCCCTTCCGATGGCGCCGAGGAAACAGGCGGACCAACCCGCAGCGAAGAGCTGCTCAGGATTGGTGCCGGCGCCCGAGGAACCGGGCGGGGACAATGTCACGTCGAGACGTCCGTCGGAGCTGCGCGACGCGCCGTCACGCCCGCCGGTGGTGCTGGTTTTGCCTGTGTAGATGACTGTCGACATTCGGATACTCCTTGCTGGATTTCAGCCGGCGATGTTGCGGCGGCCGACTTGCGCACCCAGGATCAATGGGTGTTGGACTGCGATGATGGGAAGATGAGCCTCGGAAGAGCACTCCGGTAGCGAGCAGAAGCGAGAGTGAGCCTCTCATTTTCTCTCGCTACAGCCGCCGCCGGGGTTACGCGATCTTTAGGGCACCAAACCGAAATCGCGACCGCTGAAGCGATCCCGCTTTCACATCCGTCCGGGAGACCGACATGAACACGCATTTCAAACGCAAGATCGTCTTCGCTCTGTCGATGGGCGTCGTGACGACAGGGCTGATCTCTTTCACGCTGCTCGCGCTCAATCTGGGCTTCTCGAAGGGGTTCGTTCTGACATGGCTCCGCTCGTGGAGCATCGCCTATCTCATTGTCATCCCCGCCATCCTGCTGATCGGTCCTCGCCTTCAGGCGCAGATCGATCGCGTTGTCCGCGACGTGGAAGAGCAACCATCAAGGTGACGATGGCCACGCTTCGCCGCGGCCATCGTCAAAGAATTAGGCGCTTCATTTCGGTGACGGCACATCGCCATAGCTGCCGCACGCCGCGCGAAGGCGGGGGAGCGCCCAATCGATGAAGGCGCGCACTTTCAGAGCGAGCAAGCCCTGACGCGAATAGACAATGTGGATCGGCTTGGGCTCGCCGTCATAGCCCTTCAAGATCTGCACGAGCGCGCCCGAGGACACCTCCTCCGGAACTTGGTAGTCGAACAGGCGGGCGATTCCGACCCCATTCAGTGCGGCGGCAACGCAATTGGCCGCCGTGTTCACCTCGATCCGGCTGCGTGGCATGACCTCGAGACGCTTCCCCTCCATTTCGAAACTCCAAAAGAACGACCGCTTGTGAAACATGATCCCATCGTGATTCACGAGCTCGGTGGGATGCTGCGGAATGCCATGCCGTTCCAGATAGGCCGGGCTTGCGCAGGTCAGCAGACGGAACTCGCCGGCCTTGACGGCGTAGAGCGAACTATCGATCAACTCACCAAGCCGGATGGCGACATCGACCTGCTCGTTGACCAGATGAACGGAGCGGTCGAGTGAAAGAATATTCAGCATGACCTCCGGATGCCTGTTCACGAAGTCGAGTGCGATCGGCAGAACATAGCGGTGACCGAATTCGATCGGCATCGTGATGTTCAGCAGTCCCCGCGGCATCTGATATTCGCCCGACGCCCTGCGTTCGACCTCCTCCAGATCGGCGATAATCTTCCGCGCCGCCTCGACATAGTCGCGACCGGCATCCGTGAGCTGCAGGTTGCGGCTCGTTCGGATGATGAGGTTCGTGCCGAGGTATCGCTCCAGATCGGCGACCTTGCGGCTGACGCTCGGCAGCGGTGCGTTCAGCTTCCGGCTGCCCGCCGACAAGCTCCCGGCGTCCACCACCGCAAGCAGAACCCGCATTGCATCAAGCCGATCCATAACGCCCCGACAATTAGAAGCCGCGATGTCGGAGGATATGAAAAATCGGTTCTGCTGAATAGGCGATACAGTCGTCTCAGCGACGCTATGGCCGCTCGGGCGTTGCGCACAACCTCAAGAAACCGATGAGCATCGAGAGGGTGGCTCTCATTTTCACCGAGTACCGGCCAAGGCTCTCGGCCAGTAAACTCGGCTACTCGATCAAATTCGTTCGGGCTCACGGAGGTAAAAGCTCGGGGCGCGCGCAACGTCAAAGGGGTGAAGATTATTGACTGATCCTTCTATGTCGGCGTGTCGGCCGCTCTCTTTGCGGCCTTTGCCTTTTCGCTCAACTTTATCGTGCCCTTTATCATCGGCGACTATTCCACCTTCGATTTCGCTCTCATTCGTCATCTCGTCTCGGCCTTGGTCGGCATGTTCATCCTATTTTCGGAGAAGCACGTCGCGCGCCATCTCACCCTCCGGAACGTTCAGCAGGCCCTTTGGCTCGCCTTCGTGGGATGTCGGTTACTTCCTGACGGTAACGGGAGCGGCCATCTTTGCCGGCCCCGTCATTGCGCCGGCCTTCCTCGGCTTGGTACCGATCGTCTTGATGGTCATTGGAAATCAGCGCCAGGGATCCTTGCCGTGGCGGTCCCTTATGCCGCCTTTGGCGCTGGTGCTGATCGGCCTTGTTCTGGTGAATGGCACGGCATTCACGGCTGAAGGACTGAATTCGGTCAAGTCCTTTTGGGTCGGCGTACCGCTGGCGCTCGCCGCCGTAGGACTTTGGGTCTTGTTCGCCCTTGCCAATCAGGCTGCACTCGCCGCCTGACCGGAGGTGCCCTCAGGCGTGTGGTCGGCGCTGATACTGGTGGGCGGTGGCGTCTTGATGCTGGCCTTCTATCCCCTCGGTGCCGCGATGGACCTCTTCAAGCTCCCCGCATTGGGATTCGGCTGGAGTTCCGCCGGCAGCTTGTATGTTTGGGGTACATCTTTGGCGCTGCTGGCAACCGTAGGCGGCGTCTGGGCCTGGAACATTGCGTCACGAAGCCTGCCCGTCGCCTTGGCCGCGCAATTGATCGTTTCTGAAACAGCCTTCGGCGTCATCGGAGGACTTGTCGTGCATGCCCGCTGGCCGACCCCAATCGAAATCGCTGGGGTGACGGTCCTGATCGCCGGTGTCGTTCTGTCGGTGCGAATTTTCTACGATCGTCAATTTGCATCGGGAAGGACATTGCTTGCGCAGGAGTGAGCTCTGCGGTCATCTCGAATGCTCTCAGGAGACACGAAAAAGCCCGCGCGGCGATGCCGGCGGGCTCATCTCTGTTCGAAAGCGAAACGCGATTACTTCGCGAGGTTCCGCTTGCCGAGCGTGCGCAGGCGCAGCGCGTTGAGCTTGATGAAGCCGGCTGCGTCCTTCTGGTCGTAGGCGCCTTGATCGTCCTCGAAAGTGACGAGCTTGTCGGAATAGAGCGACTTTTCGCTTTCGCGGCCGATGACCATGACATTGCCCTTGTAGAGCTTCAACGTCACTTCGCCTTCGACATATTCCTGGCTCTTGTCGATGAGGGCTTGCAGCATCTCGCGCTCCGGCGAGAACCAAAAGCCATAATAGATGAGCTCCGCGTAACGCGGCATGATCTCATCCTTGAGATGGGCCGCACCCCGGTCGAGCGTGATCGATTCGATGGCGCGATGGGCCGACAGCAGGATCGTGCCGCCGGGCGTTTCATAGACGCCGCGCGATTTCATGCCGACGAAGCGGTTCTCGACGAGGTCGAGACGGCCGATGCCGTTGTCGCGGCCATAGGTGTTGAGTGTGGCCAGCAGCGTCGCGGGCGACATCTCGACGCCGTTGATCGAGACGGCGTCGCCCTTGCGAAAGCCGACCTTGATCACTGTCGCCTTGTCCGGCGCGGCTTCCGGGGAGATGGTGCGCATATGTACATATTCCGGCGCTTCCTGGGCGGGGTCCTCAAGAACCTTGCCCTCGGAAGAGGAATGCAGCAGGTTGGCGTCGACGGAGAACGGCGCTTCGCCCTTCTTGTCCTTGGCGACAGGGATCTGGTGCTGTTCGGCAAAGGCCAGCAGTTCCGTGCGGCTCTTGAACGCCCAGTCGCGCCAGGGCGCGATGATCTTGATGTCGGGGTTCAGGGCATAGGCGGAGAGTTCGAAACGGACCTGGTCGTTGCCCTTGCCGGTCGCGCCGTGGGCGATCGCATCGGCGCCGGTCTTGCGGGCGATATCGATCAGATGCTTGGAAATCAGAGGACGGGCGATCGAGGTGCCGAGGAGATAGACGCCCTCATAGACAGCATTGGCACGGAACATCGGGAAGACGAAATCGCGCACGAATTCCTCGCGCACATCCTCGATGTAGATCTCCTTGATGCCAAGCATCTCGGCCTTTTTGCGCGCCGGCTCCAGCTCTTCGCCCTGGCCGAGATCGGCGGTGAAGGTGACGACTTCGGCGCCGAGCTCCGTCTGCAGCCACTTCAGGATGATCGAGGTGTCGAGGCCGCCGGAATAGGCGAGCACGACTTTCTTCACGTCTTTATATGATGCCATGGTGATGAGGTCCGTTGCATAAAAGGCCGGCGAAAACCCGGTGTCGCGGCACTTTTAGCGAGATTGGCGCGTGACGCAAGGGCAAGTGCGAGGCCGCCAGCGCCGATAGCGTTTGACAGCGCCAAAGCGGAGCCCATATTCGCCAACGTCCGAACAATGATCAAGGAGGGGCTCCCCGTGACGAATATTCAAGAGATTTTCAAGAAATCCAACGTCGCGGTCGTCACCGGCGGCGCCTCCGGCATCGGCTTTGCTGCCGCGAAATATTTCGCCGGACGCGGCATGAGCGTCGTCATCGCCGATCTCGGCGGCGACCGGCTAGCCGCTGCCGCCGAGGAACTCAAGGCCATCGCCGGGGAAGAAGACGTGATGGCTGTCGAGACCGACGTGGCCAGCCGGGACTCTCTGGAGGCGCTCGAACGCGCCGTGCTCCAGCGTTTCGGCCGCGTCCATGTGCTGATGAACAATGCCGGGATAGGTCCGGAGACCTCGATCTTCAGCGCGCAAGCGAACTGGGATCACATCTTCGCCGTCAACCTGATGGGCGTCATCAACGGCACACGCACCTTCGGCCCGAAGATGCTATCGCACGGCGAACCCGGCCTGATCATTAACACCGGCTCCAAGCAGGGCATCACTACGCCGCCCGGCAATCCCGCCTACAATATCTCCAAATCGGGCGTGAAGGTCTTTACCGAGGCCTTGGAACACGAGCTTCGTAACATCGAAGGCGGGAAGATCTCCGCGCATCTCTTGATCCCCGGCTTCGTCTTCACGGGCCTCACCAAGGGCGACCGCGCGGAAAAACCGGCCGGCGCCTGGACGCCGGAGCAGACGGTCGATTTCATGGTGCAGAGCCTGGAGCGCGGCGATTTCTATATCCTCTGCCCCGATAACGACGTTGCCCGTCCGGTCGACGAACGCCGCATGGCCTGGGCGATGGGCGATATCATCGAAAACCGTCCGCCGTTGTCGCGCTGGCACAAGGATTATGCCGACAAGTTCAAGGCCTTCCTGGATCAGAAGTGATCGGCTCTGATGCCTGTCGCCCGAAAGTGTCCAGCGGTTCCGGGATACGACATGCATAGACCAAACAGCAAATGCGCGTCGCATGAATCAAGTTTAATGCAACACGCATGAGAAGGTTTGATTGGTAATTTTCTGAAAGCCGGATAAAGATCGTCGGGTCTTCCGGCTTCAGAGTATGCCCATGGATTTCCTGCCCAGCCTGCCGACCCTTCTGGCCTTCGCTGCCGCCACGCTGCTGCTCGCGGCAACGCCGGGGCCTGACATGACGCTGTCGATCAGCCGGGCGCTTGCGCAGGGTAAGAAGCCCGCTCTCTTCGTGGTCGTCGGCACCAGCCTCGGCATTGTCGTCCATACGATGCTGGTTGCATTTGGCATTTCGGCGCTGATCACTGCCTCGCCGACCGCCTTCCTGATCCTGAAGACCGGCGGCGGCGCTTACCTGTTCTGGCTCGCGGTGCAGGCAATCCGCTACGGCTCTAAGCTCACTGTCGCCAGGGTCGAGGAACAGAAGGGTACAGCCCTTTCGAACATCTCGTCGGGTTTTTGGGTCAATCTTCTGAACCCGAAGGTCATCATTTTCTTCATGACCTTTCTGCCGCAATTCGTCAGCGCCGGCGATCCGGCTGTCACCCAGAAACTGCTTTTCCTCGGGCTGTGCTTCATCCTGATTGGCATGCCCGTCAATGCCAGCGTCATCTTCGCTGCCGACTGGCTGGCCTCCTGGCTGCAGAACAACAAGAAGGTGCTGCGCGGCATGGACTATACCTTCGCCGGCGTCTTCTCGGTCTTCGCAGCCAAGATCCTGCTCACCCAGGCGAAATAATCGCGGTCGGCGCTAGCCGATCCGCCCGCGGGCGGACCGGTAAAACTCGCCACGGGTTGATCGATCACACTGTTGGCTCAGCCAATCAGCAAAGCGTCGTCATCCAGCGTCTGACCGCGCATCTTGCGGAACATGGCGATCAGGTCCTCGACCTGCAGGTTCTTTCGGTTGTCGCCTGCTACGTCGAGGACGATCTCGCCGCCATGCAGCATGATCGTGCGATGGCCGTAATCCAGTGCCTGGCGCATGGAATGCGTGACCATCATCGTCGTCAGCTTGCGCTCGGCGACGATCTTCTGCGTGAGGTTCATCACGAACTCGGCCATCCCAGGATCGAGTGCTGCCGTATGTTCGTCGAGCAGCAGCACTTCCGAGCCGGCAAGAGTGGCCATGACGAGCGAAACGGCCTGCCGCTGCCCGCCCGAAAGCAGGTCCATGCGATCCTTTAGCCGGTTTTCCAGTCCGAGATTGAGCTCGGCGATCCGCTCCTTGAAATAGTCGCGGCGCTTGCCGCCGAGCGCCGGTACGAGCCCGCGCTTTTCACCGCGGCGTGCGGCCAGAGCAAGGTTTTCCTCGATCGACAGCGAACCGCAGCTGCCCGTCAGCGGATCCTGGAAGACGCGCGCCACCAGGCCGGCGCGCGCCGCCGTCGATTTGCGCGTCACCTCGCTCTTGCCGATCAGCACCTGCCCTTCGGTCGGAATGACATCGCCGGCGAGCACGCCGAGCAGCGTCGATTTGCCGGCGCCATTGGAGCCGATGACGGTAACGAAGGAGCCTTGTTCGATGGTCAGGCTGACGCCGTTCAGCGCCTGCTTCTGCAGCGGCGTGCCGCGTCCGAAGACGACCTTGATGTCCTTGACGCTGATCACGATGCGGCACCTCGGCGAAGACGGGGAAGAATGAGTGCGAAGGTCACGAGAACTGCGGTGACGAAATTGAGGTCGGAGGCCTGCAGGCCGATGACGTCGCTCGACAGCGCCAGCTGGATGGCGATGCGATACAGGATCGAGCCGAGCACGCAGCCGACGAGCGCGATCAGCAGACCCCGGCGTCCGAGCAGCGTCTCGCCGATGATGACGGCGGCAAGACCGACGACGATCGTGCCGACGCCCGAAGTGACGTCGGCAAAGCCGTTGGTCTGGGCAAACAAGGCGCCGCCGAAAGCCACCAGCGCATTCGAGATCGCCATGCCGAGATAGATCTGCCGGCTGGTATCGACGCCCTGGGCGCGGGCCATGCGCGCATTGGCGCCGGTCGCGCGCATGGCAAGCCCGGCATCGCTTTCGAGGAACCGCCACACCAAGACGAGCGCGACGATGACGAGAACGCCGACGAAGAGCGGCCGCACGTAGAAATCGCGAAGGCCATGGCCGAAGAACGGGCTGATCATCGTGTCGGCATTGATGAGGGCGACATTGGGTTTGCCCATCACCCTCAGATTCACCGAAAACAGCGCGATCATCGTCAGTATCGAGGCGAGCAGGTTGAGGATCTTGAAGCGCACATTGAGCAGCGCCGTGACCAAGCCAGCCGTCGCACCCGCGGCCATCGCGACCAGCGCCGCGAGCCAGGCATTGACGCCGGCAATGATCAAGACCGCCGTCACCGCCGCGCCGAGCGGAAAGGAACCGTCGACCGTCAGGTCAGGAAAATCGAGGACGCGGAAGGCGAGATAGACGCCGAGAGCGACGAAGGAATAGACCAGGCCGAGCTCGACGGCCCCCCAGAATGCGATTTGGCTCAAGGCTTTCAGCCCCTTTTTGTTTCCGTTTCGCCCGTCACGAAACCGCAGCCTTTTAATACTTCAGCCGCCCCCGTGCAAACGGGAGCGGCTGAATGTGAATGGTCGATGTAACGATGAGCGCTTATTCGATGACTTTGTTGGCGCGCGAAAGCACGCTCTCGGGCAGGGTGACGCCCATCTTGGCCGCGGCAGCCTTGTTGACCACCAGATCACTGCCGGCGGCGGTCTTGACCGCGATATCGCCCGGGTTCTCGCCCTTCAGCACACGGACGACGATCTCGCCCGTCTGCTTGCCGACATCGTAATAGTTGAAGCCGAGGGCGGCGATCGAACCGCGCGATACTGAATCCGTATCGGCGGTGAAGAGCGGCAGCTTGCTTTCTTCGGCAACCGCGACGGCGCCTTCGAGCGCGGAGATGATGGTGTTGTCGGTCGGGATGTAGATCGCATCGGCGCGGCCAACGAG
The DNA here is from genome assembly GCF_000092045.1 of Rhizobium etli CFN 42. Taxonomy (NCBI): domain Bacteria; kingdom Pseudomonadati; phylum Pseudomonadota; class Alphaproteobacteria; order Hyphomicrobiales; family Rhizobiaceae; genus Rhizobium; species Rhizobium etli. Next base: position 4,159,502 of record NC_007761.1, read on the forward strand.
GGCGCGCGCAGCACCCTGAACCTCGGCCGATTTGGTGGCCGCTGATTCGACGACCGTCAAGCCGGCCTTTTCGGCTTCGGCCTTCAACACTGCGAGCAGCGAAACCGAATTCGCCTCACCAGAATTGTAAAGGTAACCGATTGTTTTGACCTTCGGTACAATTTCCTTGATCAGCGCCAGATGTTCGGCGACGGGAGACATGTCGGAAAGGCCGGTGACATTGCCGCCGGGCTTTTCCATGTTCTTGACGAGCTGGGCGCCGAGCGGGTCCGAGACGGCGGTGAAGACGACAGGAATGTCATGCGTAGCGGAGACGACGGCCTGAGCCGACGGCGTGGAGATCGGAACGATGACATTGGGCTCATCGCCGGCGAACTGGCGGGCGATCTGAGCCGCCGTGGCCGGATTGCCCTGCGCCGATTCGAACACGAATTTCAGGTTCTCGCCTTCCTTGTAGCCGGCGGCCGTCAGCACGTCGAGAACCCCCTTGCGGGCGGCATCCAGCGCCGGATGCTCGACGATCGCCGTCACGGCAACCGTCACGTCGTCAGCCTTTGCGGGCAGGGAAAAGGCCAAAGTGGCGGCAAGAGCGAGCAAAATCGGGCGCATGGGTGTCCTCCTGAATGATTTTGGCGGCACTATTAGGAAAAGCGCATGCTTAAATCAATGCAGGAGAATTGTAGCGAAGATCAAACTTGCTGATCAGTCGTCGGCACCGTGATTGGCGATCATCATCGCCTCGAAGGCCAGGCGCTCGGTCTTACGCATGCGTTCGGATTCCGATTTCAGCTGGCCGCAGGCGGCAAGAATATCGCGGCCGCGCGGGGTGCGGATCGGCGAAGCGTAACCCGCCGAATTGATGAAATCGGCGAATTTCTCGATCTGCTCCCAATCCGAACACTGGTAATTGGTGCCGGGCCAGGGATTGAACGGAATGAGGTTGATCTTCGCCGGCACGCCCTTCAGGAGCTTGATCAAACCCTTCGCGTCTTCGAGGCTGTCGTTGACATCCTTCAGCATCACATATTCGAAGGTGATGCGCCGCGCATTGGAAAGGCCCGGATATGCCTTGCAGGCGTCGATCAGCTCCTTCAGCGGGTACTTCTTGTTGATCGGCACGAGGATATCGCGCAGGTCGTCGCGCACAGCATGCAGCGAGATCGCCAGCATGACGCCGATCTCCTCGCCGGTGCGGAAGATCTCAGGCACGACGCCGGAGGTGGAGAGCGTCACGCGACGTTTGGACAGCGACAGGCCGTCGCCATCGGTGGCGATCAGCAGGGCCTGCTTGACGGCATCGAAATTATAGAGCGGCTCGCCCATGCCCATCATCACGATATTGCTGACCTTGCGGCCCTCGGCCGGCATGATCGTGCCCTGCGGCGCTTCGCGATCGGGGAAATCGCCGAGCCGGTCGCGGGCGAGCAGCAGCTGCGACAGAATTTCCTCGGCCGTCAGGTTGCGCACCAGCCGCTGCGTGCCGGTATGACAGAACGAACAGGTGAGCGTGCAGCCGACCTGGCTGGAAATGCAGAGCGTGCCGCGGCCCTCTTCCGGAATATAGACGGCTTCGATCTCGACCGGCCGGCCGGCACCGCGCGCGGGAAAGCGCAGCAGCCATTTGCGGGTGCCGTCGTTGGAGACCTGCTCCTCGACGATCTCGGGACGCGCAATGGTGAAATGCTGCTTCAGCATTTCGCGCATGTCCTTGGCGACATTGGTCATATGGTCGAAATCGGAGACGCCGCGCACATAGATCCAGTTCCAGAGCTGCGAGACGCGCATCTTGATCTGCTTTTCGGGTACACCTTTTTCCCGGAGCGCCGCCGCCATTTCCTCGCGGGAGAGCCCGATCAACGACGGCTTCTCGGCGCCGGAAGAGGGGCGCGCGGCCTGAGGTTTTTTGACGACGATCGCATCCATGACGGACATAGGCTTCTGACCTCGAATTCAAACACGTAACCGTTCCGCAAGCCGCGGACTTCAGGATTTGATCCGGAAGACTTGCGGAGGCATGACGGCACATTGGCAGAAATTGATGGCGGACGGCGACTGATATCGCGATCTGTCCGCTGTTTGCGCGGCCTTTAGCATCATTTTGCCCGCGCGTCACTATAGATGGAAATGGCAAGAGCCGGCACAAGGCCGGCTCTTGAGACTTTGTGACTGGAAGTCCCGCCTACTTGCAGCTTTCGATCTGCTTCAGCGCCGCCGAGATGCCCGAAAGCGAATAGCTGTAGGACGTGCCCGTGCCCTTGCGCGAGACCGCGTTGACCGTCATCGAATGACCGGTCTTCATGGCCGCGACGAGGGCCGGCTCCTGAGCCGCGTTCTCGACCCAGCCGGCCTTGTCCTTGGTGAACATCACGAAGGTCTTGTTGTCGATGACGACATTGATCTTCGAATTTTCCTTCACAGTATAGCCCATCATCGCCTGCGGTTCGTACGAAATGTTCTGGCCAGGGCGCTGCGAGACGATGAAGAAGTTGTCGCCGTGGTCAACGCTTGCCGGCTGCTTTGCCGTCGGCACGGACAGCACGTAGCAGACGGTGCTGGCGCCCGACTTGTAGGAATAGGCGCCCCATGCCTGAAACTGCTGAATGCGGGTCGGCGCGGCTTGCTGCGCTGTCGCAACTCCGGCCATACCAAGGGTGAGTGCGAGGGCGGATACGATACTTTTTACAAACATGGATTCCTGCCGGTTCTTGCGATTCAAGGCCCGAAGCGATCATAGCGGGCGGCGCATAATCACGATCTGCTTTATTTTGACTTAATTCAGGTTACCAAATGGTCAACAATAGCTGCGATTTGTATGTGCCTGTGTCATTTCAGCTCGACCACGATTCTTGCCCCTTGCTGAAATCGGCTGCGATGCCGGTGCGCCGATGGCACCGGCCGGCCGTTCGGGTGAATCTAAGACACAAAGATTCAGGCAAGAGTTTGACCTTTCAAAAATCCGTTGCACCTCATTAAGACTTTGGAAATCCGGGACGAAATTCGCTGCAGGGGGCTTGTGAGACGACATGGATGCCGAGGAAAGACGGCGTTTCGCAGCTCTCGCAAAGGCTGTCGCAGACGATCGCGACCAGCAGGCCTTCTCCATCCTGTTCGACTATTTCGCCCCGCGTCTGAAGACCTGGCTGATGGGCCGGAAGATGACATCAGGCGAGGCCGAGGAGCTGGTTCAGGAAATCATGATCGTGCTCTGGCACAAAGCCTATCTCTACGACGCCACGCGGTCTTCACTCTCGACCTGGCTCTTTCGCATTGCCCGCAACCGCCGCATCGACCTGCAGCGCCGCGCCAACACCCGCATCTTCGACGAAACGGACCCGGCTCTGCAGCCGCCGGCCGACATCGGCGCCGAGGAAATCATCGTCAACGAAGATCGCGACGCCAAGATCCGTGTCGCCGTCGGCCAACTGCCGGAGGAACAGCGCGACATGCTGCGTGCCGCCTTTTTTCTCGGCCAATCGCACGCCGAGATCGCTGAAACGACCGGGCTGCCGCTCGGCACGGTGAAATCGCGTATCCGGCTTGCCTTCGGCAAACTCCGCCAGGTGCTGGAGCAGGAACTCGGCTGAACCGCGCCGGCCCTTCAAATCGTTTTCATCGTATCCGCAGGTGGGTCGGCGAGGACGCGGTCCGCCGCGTCATAATGGCCTGACCGGATATGTCCACGCACCATGGCGAAGGCGGCGGATAGCACGGCGACGTCGTCAGAAAAGCCGATGACGGCGAAAATATCCGGGATGATGTCGACCGGCATGACGAAATAGGCGAGTGCTGCGAGCAGCACACCGCGCACCTTGGTCGGCGTTTGCGGATCGAGCGCGCAGTAGAAGCCGGCGACGACGTCGCGCGAGAACGGGATCTGCCGCACGGCCCGGCGGAAAGTCGGCCAGAACTTCTGCCGCACCGTCTTCTCCCGCCGGCTCTGGGTGTCTTCGTCGCCCGGCAGCAGGATTTCCCCGAATTTGACCTCGTCCATCCCTGACATCCTTTCGTCCCTGCGAACATATGGTGATGGCGCCCAGGCTTTCAATCGTCCAATCGACCCCGAGGTTCGCCTTCAGCGCAGACGTCGCGCCGCCGCCTTCTCCATCGCCCTGGCGAGCTTGAAATCCAGCTCCGTCAGCCCGCCGGCATCATGCGTATTCAACGTCACATCCACCCTGGAATAGACGTTGAACCATTCGGGATGATGGTTGAGCTTCTCAGCCGTGATCGCTGCCTCCGTCATGAAGCCGAAGGCCTCGATGAAATTCGAAAACTTGAATGTCTTCGAGATCGAGGAGGCCGCGTCATTGAGCGCCCAGCCAGCAAGCCCCGCCAGCTCTGCCTCGACTGCTGTCCGTTCCAGTCTTTCCGATTTCATGCCATGTTCCTCTCGTTCTTCCGACAGGTCTACCGATGACGCCTATCAGTATCCTCTTCGTTTGCATGGGCAATATATGCCGTTCTCCGCTCGCCGAGGGAATTTTTCGTCATCTCGTCACCGAGGCTGGCCTCACCGGCCGCTTCACCGTCGATTCCGCCGGCACCGGCGGCTGGCATGAAGGCGAGCCACCCGACCGGCGTTCGATCGCCACCGCGCAAAGCCATGGCATCGACATAGCGGGGCAGCGCGCGCGCCGCATCAGGCCAACTGATTTCAACGGTTTCGATCTGATCCTCGCCATGGACCGCGACAATCTGGCGACGCTTGGCAAGATCGCGCCGCCGGAGGCGAATATCCGACTCTTCGGCGATGCCGCGCTAGGAACGGGAGAGGATATTCCCGACCCCTATTATGGCGGCCCTGATGGTTTCGAGCTGGTCTATACCAGGCTCTTGACCGGCTGCAGCAGCCTGCTCGAAGCGCTTGGCGTCGAACGTGCCTCATGCAGCGGGAACACTTCCTCTGTCAGGTAGGGTCCGCCGCCAACCGATTCGCGCGACGAAAGCAGCACGAATCGTGGCGCCGTGAAGGTCGCGGTGTGGAAGTTGCCGCGTCCGGCCAGATATTGCACGACATCGTCGAGCCGCGAGGATTTGAGCCGTGCCAGCGTCACATGCGGCATGAATTTGCGCGCATCCGGCGGCAGGCCGATCCGCTGGCAGATGCGCTCGATCTCACCCTGCAGGGCGTACATCTCAGGTGATTGCGAGACGCCGGCCCAGACCGAATGCGGTTTCTTCGAGCCGAAGGAACCGATGCCTTCGAGGCGGAACTGGAATTCAGGCCGGTCGATCCGGTCGAGGCGTTCGACGATTTCATCGGCCGTGCGGCCGTCGACATCACCGATGAAGCGCAGCGTGATGTGGTAATTTTCCACATCAATCCATCGTGCTCCGGGGAGGCCACCGCGCAGCAATGAAAGACTCATCGCCGCATTGCGCGGAATTTCGAGGGCGGTAAACAGTCTCGGCATAACGAGCACTCCCCGAATCTTTTGCAGGTGCTTACACGGAATCACGCAATCAATGAGCGCGCAAGCCCCTATTTCTTCACACTAGAAATCGTCCCGACGAAATTTGTGACATCGGCTTCCATCTTTTCGACCATGACGTCGATACCTCTCGCATTTGGATGCATCCCGTCATCGAGTTTCAGCCCCGCATCGAGCGCCACCCCATCGAGGAAGAAGGGATACAGCCGAACTTCGTATTTCTCCGAAAGTTTCCGATAAATTGGATTGAAGCGCTCCGCATAGTCCGCACCCATGTTCGGCGGCGCCATCATGCCGACGAGGAGCACAGCGATACCGCGCTCCTTCAGGCGACTAATCATACGGTCGAGGTTCTTCTCGCTCTCTTCGGGCGGAATGCCGCGCAGCGCATCGTTGGCGCCGAGCTCCAGGATGACGCCGTCGGTCCCGTCAGGCACCGACCAGTCGATGCGGGCAAGCCCCCCTGTCGTCGTGTCGCCCGACACGCCGGCATTCGCGATGGCAACATCGAGCCCCTTCGCCTTCAGGGCCGCCTGCAGCTTTTCGGGGAAACCTTCGCCGGGCGCCAGCTGATAGCCGGCCATCAGGCTGTCCCCCAACCCGACGAGATTGATCGTTCGGGCAGCGGCGGCACTTGCAAAAATCAGCGAGACGGCGATGACGGTGAATTGAAGGGCGGCAACTTTAAATCTCATTCTGGCTTCCCTAGATTGGCGAGGTGCCGTCATGCGGCCATTCGCTTAGAGATTAATATAGGGCGATTTCCGTTGGCAAAAACCATCATCGAGTTGAAGAGCGCCGATCTGACCCTTGGCAGTGCCGCCGCTTCCGTCCATGTGCTGAAGGGCATCGACCTCGATATATTAGCCGGCGAATCCGTCGGCATTGTCGGCCCATCGGGTTCCGGCAAGTCCACCCTGCTGATGGTGCTTGCTGGATTGGAGAAGCTCGACAGCGGTGAAATCAACATCAACGACACGCCGCTCCATGCGCTCAGCGAGGACGAGGTCGCCGATTTCCGCGGCCGCAACATCGGCATCGTCTTCCAGTCCTTCCACCTGATTGCCAATATGACGGCGCTGGAAAACGTCGCCGTGCCGCTGGAACTCGCCAATATCAGCAACGCCTTCGAAATCGCCCATCGCGAGCTGAATTCCGTCGGCCTGGGCGAACGGTTGAACCACTATCCGGGCCAACTTTCCGGCGGCGAACAGCAGCGCGTGGCGATCGCAAGGGCGCTGGCCCCCTCGCCCGCTTTGCTGATCGCCGACGAGCCCACCGGCAATCTCGATACCGAGACCGGCCGCCAGATCGCCGACCTTCTCTTCGCCAAACAGGCCGAACGCGGCATGACCCTGCTGCTCGTCACTCACGACGTCTCGCTTGCGAACCGCTGCTCGCGCCAGATCCGCGTTCGCTCCGGCCGGATCGAAGGCGACAGCGCCGCCCGCCGCAGCGAGGCGGCAATCGCATGAGGATGATCGCGCCGCGCACCGCGCTTGCTTTTCGCCTGGCGCTCCGTGAGCTGCGCGGCGGCATTCGCGGCTTTTACATTTTCCTCGCCTGCATCGCGCTCGGCACAGGCGCGATTGCCGCCGTCAATTCGGTTTCGCAGTCGATCACCGACACGATCGCCTCGCAGGGGCAGGAGCTCTTGGCCGGCGACGTCCGCTTCGAGCTCAACAACCGCGAGACCACACCGCAGGAAATGCGGTTCCTCGAAAGTCTCGGCACCGTCTCGGTGTCGACAGGTCTGCGGTCGATGGCCCGCAAGCCTGATGGTTCCGACCAAGCGCTGGTCGAGGTCAAGGCGGTCGACGACGCTTACCCTCTCTATGGCAGCTTCGCGGCTGAGCCGGCTTATCCGCTTGCAGCCCTGCTTTCGGCCCAAAGCGGCACCTATGGCGCGGTCGCAGCCCCGCTGCTTCTCGATCGGCTTGGCCTTGCGGTGGGCGACGAATTGCTGCTCGGCAATGTCAAACTCAGCATCACCGGCACCGTCAAGACCGAGCCGGACGCCCTCTCCGAGGGCTTCGGCTTTGCGCCGCGCCTGCTCGTCAGCCGCCGGGCACTCGAGGCTTCGGGGCTGATCCAGACCGGAAGCCTCGTCGAACATGCTTACAAGATCCGGCTGGAAGACAAGAGCGCGATGTCCGGCATTCAGGCGCGCGCATCCAGGGAATTCCCTTCCGCCGGCTGGGCGATTCGCACCAGCGACCGGGCGGCCCCCTCGCTTACCGAAAACATCACCCGTTTCTCGCAATTCCTGACGCTGGTCGGTCTCACCGCGCTGATCGTTGGCGGGGTCGGCGTCGCCAACGCGGTGCGTGCCTTCCTCGATTCCAAGCGCACCACCATCGCCAGCTTCAAATGCCTCGGTGCGCCGGCCGCCGTCGTCGTGCTGATCTATCTCTTCCAGATCAGCATCATCGCCCTTGGCGGCGTCATGATCGGCCTCGTCGTCGGCGCCCTTTCGCCGATCTTCGCCGCGCAGTTCCTGGCGCAATTCCTGCCGGTGTCCACAGCGCCGACGCTCTATCCCGGCGCCCTGCTGCTTGCGGCGCTCTTCGGCATCCTGACGACGCTCGCCTTCGCCATCCTGCCGCTCGGCCATGCCCGCGAAGTGCCGGCGACGGCGCTCTTCCGCGAGCAGGGCTTCGAGGCCCGCCGCCTGCCGTCCTGGCCCTATATCCTGCTGGCCGCCCTTTTCATGGCAACACTTGCCGGCCTTGCCGTCCTCACCGCCTATGATCGTTTCATCGCCATCGTCTTCGTCGGCGCGATCGTCTTCGCCTTTGTCGTGCTGCGCCTCGTCGCCGCTCTGATCGCCTGGCTCGCGCGCCGCAGTCCGCGCGTCAACTCGCCGGCGCTCAGGCTTGCGATCGGCAACATCCACCGCCCGGGCGCGCTGACGCCATCAGTCGTGCTGTCGCTCGGCCTCGGCCTGGCATTACTGGTGACCCTGACCTTGATTGACGGAAACCTGCGCCAGCAGCTGACCGGCCGGATGAACGAGGGAGCGCCGAACTTCTTCTTCGTCGATATTCAGAGCGCCGAGGTCGACGCCTTCCGCAACCTCGTCCAGGCGCAAGCGCCGAAGGGCAAGCTCATGCAGGTGCCGATGCTGCGCGGCCGCATCGTCGCCTTCAACGGCGAGGACGTCACCAAGATGAACGTGCCGGCTGCCGGCCGTTGGGTGCTGAACGGCGATCGCGGCATCACCTACGCCGACACGCTGCCGGAAAATGCCGCGCTCACCGAAGGCAGCTGGTGGGACAAGGATTACAGCGGCGAGCCGCTCGTCTCCTTCTCCTCGGAAGAGGCGCACGAGCTCGGCCTCAAGATCGGCGATACCGTCACCGTCAACGTGCTCGGACGCAACATCACGGCGAAGATCGCCAATCTGCGTCGCGTCCAGTGGGAATCACTGTCGATCAATTTCGTTATGGTCTTCTCGCCGAATACCTTCCGCGGCGCCCCGCATGCCTGGCTCGCAACCCTGACCGATCCTGCCTCGACGCCGGCCGAAGATGCGGCGATCCTCAAATCCGTCACCAACACCTATCCGACGATCACCAGCGTGCGCGTCAAGGACGCGATCGATATCGTCAACCAGCTCGTTGCGCAGCTTGCGACCGCGATCCGTGCCGCAGCATCGGTGGCCCTGATCGCCTCGATTCTTGTCCTTGCCGGGGCGCTCGCCGCCGGCAACAGGGCGCGCACCCACGACGCGGTGGTGCTGAAGACGCTGGGCGCCACCCGCGCGATGCTGATTCGTGCCTTCAGCTACGAATATCTGATCCTCGGGCTGGCGACTGCGATCTTCGCGCTTATTGCCGGCGGTATCGCCGCCTGGTTTATCGTCGCCCGCATCATGCGGCTGCCGTCCACCTTCCTGCCTGATGTGGCAGGGTTGACGCTGGTGACGGCACTCGTCCTCACCGTCGGCATCGGCCTCATCGGCACCTGGCGCATCCTCGGTCAGAAGGCGGCGCCTGTCCTTCGTGAGCTTTAGGTAGATAGCGCCGCCAAACAGCATTCACCTTACGGCGATTTAACCGGCCGAGCCCTTGCAAACCCCTTGTTTGCCCCGCGCGAAAGCCTCATATTGTCTGCAGGCATGCTGGAGCTCCGCAGCGGCGCCCGGGTCGAGAACCCCGACACCGTATCTCCTTCGGAGCTTGTAAGAGGAAACTATGGCTGATCTTCGTAACTATCAAAGCCGCGTCCAGACCGGCGAGATGATTGATCAAGGCCTGCGCGCTTATATGCTCAAGGTCTACAACCTGATGGCGCTGGGCCTGGCGATCACCGGCGTGGCCGCATATCTCGGCTTCAACTTCGCGGTCCAGGACGGCCAGCTCACCCAGTTCGGCGTGCTTCTGTTCCAGTCGCCGTTGCGCTGGGTCGTCATCCTTGCCCCCCTTGCGGTCGTCTTCTTCCTGAGCTTCCGCATTCATCAGATGAGCGTGTCCGCCGCCCAGACCACCTTCTGGATCTACGCCGCCCTGGTGGGGCTGTCGCTCTCGTCGATCTTCCTGGTGTATACGGGCCAGAGCGTCGTTCAGACCTTCTTCGTCACCGCCGCCTCCTTCGGCGCGCTGTCGCTTTACGGCTATACGACGAAGCGCGACCTATCGGCGATGGGTTCGTTCCTGATCATGGGTCTCTTCGGCCTGATCATCGCCTCGCTCGTCAACATCTTCCTGGCGTCGTCCGCGCTGCAGTTCGCGATCTCCGTGATCGGCGTGCTGATCTTCGCAGGCCTCACCGCCTACGACACGCAGCGGATCAAGGAACTCTATTATGAAGCCGATGACGTCGCTGTCGCCGGTCGCAAGGCGATCATGGGCGCACTGACGCTCTATCTCGACTTCCTCAACCTCTTCATGTTCCTGCTGCAGTTCATGGGCAACCGCAGATAACAGGCGCATTGAGATCGAAAAGGCGGCTTCGGCCGCCTTTTTTGTTGCGCCGGTTTCGCGGGAGTGATTTTAGAGGAGCCTGCTCTTTCGATGGACCTGCCGCCCGATGTCCTTCCTCCTGCGCGACGCCTCCCAAGCCGACATCCCCGCCATTACGGAGATCTATCGTGACTCGGTCTTGAATGGCGTTGCAAGCTACGAGATTGCGCCGCCCTACGAGGCCGAAATGGCCCAGCGTTTTTCCGCGATCGTCAGCCAGCAATATCCCTATGTCGCCGCAACCGATGCTGACGGGAAACTCCTGGGCTACGCTTATGCGTCGGCCTTCCGCACCCGCCCCGCCTATCGCTGGATGGTGGAGGATTCGATCTACCTGGCGCCCGAAGCCCGCGGCCGTGGCGTCGGCAAGGCACTGATGGCCGAGCTGATCGACCGCTGCACCGCGCTTGGCTTTCGTCAGATGGTAGCCGTCATCGGCGGCGCGAGCCCGGCCTCGATCGCGCTCCATCTGAAGGCAGGTTTTGTGGAGGTCGGCCTGATGAAGGGCACCGGCTACAAGCATGGCCGCTGGCTGGACACGATGCTGATGCAGCGCGGCCTCGGCGCGGGCATGACGACCGATCCGGATCCCTCTACCTATCCCGGTACGCTGTTTATGGGCTGATGAGAGCTATTTATCGACGAGTTTCAAGGCCTTGTCGAACACCTTGAGGACCTGATTCAGCTCGTGCCCGCGCTTCAGGATCATGCCGTTGACGTTGATGACAGAATAGGCGCCCTGTTTGGCGGCAAGCTTCGGGTTCTTTTCGATCCGGAAGAGCGGCATCTCGCCGGAGCGCTTGAAGACGGAAAAGACTGCTCTGTCCTTCAGATGGTCGATGGCGTAATCGCGCCATTCCCCCTCGCCGACCATGCGGCCGTAGATCCAGAGGATCGCGTCCAGCTCACGCCGTTGGAAGGTCACCGGAAGCGGGTCCTTGCTTTGTTTGTACTCCCTGAGATCGACGACGACCGAGGAACTATTGTCGACGGAGCGGCTTTCGCCGTGTCGCAAATCCGGCTGATCTGTCATCAGGTCTCCAAGGCCTCCGCTTGTGACAGGAGAGTGACAGTTTGCCCGAGCCGCCGCAAATTGCAAGAGTGCGGCCCCTCACATTTGGCCGTACCGCAGCGCCGCACGTCCAGGCACCTTCGTTGGGGACCAAGCAATGCTTTCTCCCCTGTGCCGCATTTCAGTCAAAACAGCGCCTCATTTGCAGGGGATTTATGCATCCCGGTTTGGCGCCAGCGCGCCAAAGGGCCCGGCGGAGCGTATCGACCTTAACCCCAGCCCCGAATACGCTCGGCCGGGCCGCCCGGCATTTCACCCGTCATCGGGCGAAATATCAGATATTTTTTCCCGCCATCACCACGGTTGCGCCGAGAATCGCTGCCGGATCGCCGTCGGCCGTCGCCGACTGCAGCAGAATCGCGCAGCCCTCGAGTTGCGGTCGCTGCAGGACGCTCGCCGGCAGCGTCAGACTGGTCGCCTTGCCGTCCCACATGCCGACGGTTTCGACATTGGTGACGCTGTGCAGATAGGAGATTTTCTTGCCGCTGTTTTCGCCTTTTTCGACGTCGATCGTCTTTTCCTTGTCGAAATAGACCATCACAACATTGGCCTTGCCCTGCCCGGCGCCGATCTTGATCTCCAACTCGTCGCCGCGCATTGCCGCGCTGACGGGGATGGTCAGCCCGTTGCCTTCGCTGCTGTAAGTGTCGATCTTGCTGTTGATGCCGTTCAGATCGGCGCCGGCCAAATGGCCGCGTCCGTTGACGATGGCTTGCGGCGTATAGACGTTGCTGCGGCCCATCGTCCTGGCATAGCCATATTGCCGCTCGGTATTTTCCTTCGAGCTCAGCGTATCGGCCCAGCCGAGATAATTCCAGTAATCGATGTGGTAGGCGAGCGCAATAACATCGCCTTGGTTCACCAGCTTGCGGAAGGCGGCATCAGCGGGAGGACAGGAGGAGCAGCCTTGCGACGTGAAAAGCTCGACGACGCCTTTGGGCTTGCCGTCTTCGGCATGCAGCGAGCCAGCAAAAGCAACGCCGGCGATCAGCGAAATCAAGAAACGGGGGGACATTCACCTGCACCTCTTTTTCAGCGCCGGCGTTTTGGAACCGAAGGCTCTGAGATATCAGAGTACGAATAATCCTTCCCAGTCCAAACGAAAAATCACGAAGGGGTGAGACCGCAGCTCGACCGGAACGCAGCTGAAACAAATCATCGTGAGCCTCCGGCAAAGACTGTCGCCGCAAAGAAAAGCCGCCGGAAACTGCTCTCCGGCGGCCATTATCAATCAACTCTCTTATAAATCAGGCAGCGAGATCGCGCAGAACAGTCTGCAGAATGCCGCCATTGTTGAGGTAGATCACCTCGTCGAGCGTATCGACGCGCGACAGCAGCGGAACTTCCTTCACGGTGCCGTCGCCATAGGTGATCTTGGCGATCTTCCTCTCGCGTGGCTTGATCTTATCAAGCCCTTCGATGGTGACGAGCTCGTCACCCTTGAGACCGAGGCTCTGCCAGGTCGTGCCCTCTTCGAAGACGAAGGGAATAACGCCCATGCCGACGAGGTTCGAGCGATGGATACGTTCGAAGGACTGAGCGATCACCGCCTTGACGCCGAGCAGGTTGGTGCCCTTGGCCGCCCAGTCGCGCGACGAGCCGTTGCCGTATTCGACCCCGGCGAAGATGACGAGCGGCACGCCTTCGGTCTTGTACTGCATGGCGGCGTCGTAGATCGAGGTCTCTTCCTTCGACGGGTAATGGATGGTGTAACCGCCTTCCTTGCCGTTCGGTCCGAGCATGTGGTTGCGGATGCGGATGTTGGCGAAGGTGCCGCGCATCATCACTTCGTGGTTGCCGCGGCGCGTGCCGTACTGGTTGAAGTCGGCAACCGCGACGTCATGGCCGATGAGGTAGGCGCCTGCCGGCGATGCCGCCTTGATCGAACCGGCCGGCGAAATATGGTCGGTAGTGATCTTGTCGCCGAAGAGACCGAGGACGCGGGCGCCCTTGATATCCGCGACGCCGGTGCCCTTCTTGCCCATGCCGACGAAGTAAGGCGGGTTTTGAACATAGGTCGAATTGTCGTCCCAGGCATAGGTCTGGCCCGGCGGGACCTGAACGGCCTGCCAGTTGACGTCGCCCTTGAAGACGTCGGCATATTTGGATTCGTACAGCTCGCGGGTCACATACTTCTGGATGAACTCCTGCACCTCGTGCGAGGTCGGCCAGATATCCCTGAGGTAGACTGGATTGCCGTTCTGGTCTTCACCGATCGGCTCCTTCGTCAAATCCTTCTGCACCGTGCCGGCAAGCGCGTAGGCGACGACGAGCGGCGGCGAAGCGAGGTAGTTTGCTTGAACGTCCGGCGAGATGCGGCCTTCGAAGTTACGGTTGCCGGAGAGCACGCCCGATACGATCAGGCCCTTGTCGTTGATCGTCTTCGAGATCGGCGCCGGCAGCGGGCCGGAATTGCCGATGCAGGTGGTGCAGCCGAATCCGACGAGATTGAAGCCAAGCTTGTCGAGATCGGCCTGCAGGCCCGACTTGGCGAGATATTCGCCGACGACCTGCGATCCCGGCGCCAGCGAGGTCTTGACCCACGGCTTGGTCTTCAGGCCCTTGGCAACGGCATTGCGGGCGAGAAGGCCGGCGGCAATCAGCACCGACGGGTTGGAGGTGTTGGTGCAGGAGGTGATGGCGGCAATCGCCACGTCGCCATGGCCGAGATCAAAATCCGTGCCTTCGACCGCATAGCGGTTGTTGAGCTGGCCGGGCTTCTTGTAATCGGCATCCATCGAGCCGGCGAAACCGGAAGCGATGTTTTCGAGCGCGATGCGGCCTTCCGGACGCTTCGGGCCGGCCATCGACGGCACAACGTCGCCGAGGTCGAGTTCCAGGGTGTCGGTGAAGACCAGATCGGAGCCGTCGCCTTCACGCCACATGCCTTGGGCCTTCGAATAGGCTTCGACCAGCGCGATCCGGTCATGCGTGCGGCCGGACATGGTGAGATAGTTGATGGTTTCGCCGTCGACCGGGAAGAAACCGCAGGTGGCGCCGTATTCCGGACCCATGTTGCCGATCGTCGCACGGTCGGCGAGCGGCATGTTGTCCATGCCGGGGCCGAAGAATTCGACGAATTTTGAAACGACGCCCTTCTTGCGCAGCATCTGCACGACGGTCAGAACGAGGTCGGTCGCGGTCACGCCTTCCTTGAGCTTGCCGGTCAGCTTGAAGCCGATGACTTCCGGCAGCAGCATCGAGACCGGCTGGCCGAGCATCGCCGCTTCCGCTTCGATGCCGCCCACGCCCCAGCCGAGAACGCCGAGACCGTTGATCATCGTCGTGTGGCTGTCGGTGCCGACGCAAGTATCGGGATAGGCGATCGTCTCGCCGTCTTCTTCCTTCGTCCAGACGGTCTGGCCGAGATATTCGAGATTGACCTGGTGACAGATGCCGGTGCCCGGAGGAACGACACGGAAATTCTTGAAGGCCTGCTGGCCCCACTTCAGGAAGCGGTAACGCTCGCCGTTGCGCTGATATTCGAGCTCAACGTTCTTGGCGAAAGCCTGCGGCGTGCCGAATTCATCGACGATGACGGAGTGGTCGATGACGAGGTCGACGGGAACGAGCGGGTTGATCTTTTCGGGATCGCCGCCGAGCGACACCATCGCGTCGCGCATCGCTGCAAGGTCGACGACGGCGGGAACGCCGGTGAAGTCCTGCATCAGCACGCGCGCCGGGCGATAGGCGATTTCGTTTTCGACGGCACCCTTGTTGTTCAGCCACGCGGCGACGGCCAGGATGTGTTCCTTGGTGACCGACTGGCCGTCTTCGAAGCGCAGCAGATTTTCGAGCAGCACCTTCATCGAATAGGGAAGCTTCGAGACGCCGGGCAGGCCGTTTGCCTCAGCCTTGGGCAGGCTGTAATAGACATAATCCTTCCCGTTCACCGAAAGCGTGGAACGACAATTGAAACTGTCAAGAGATTTAGACACGAGAGGCCCCGTTTCTGATAGCCAACACAGTCGTGCGAACGCCTATGCACTTAATGCACATCAGGATGCGGGTACGGCCATTTCCGCTGTCCGCACGTGGAGAGATGCTCCAAGTTCGGCGCAAGGATGAAATTCACGCCGACCGCTGGCGTGGTTGCAGGTCTTATAGATAATTTCCTAAAAACTTGCCATACCCGTGCACAGTCAAAATCCGAGATTTTTTGAGCCCGCCCGAAGCCGCAACGAAGAAAGAACCGATACATGCATCTCACCGCCGAAAATCTGGCCGCAAGGCGCGGTGAGGATATGATTTTCATTAACATTTCCTTTTACTTGGCAGCTGGCGAGGCGCTTGTGCTGACGGGGAGAAATGGATCGGGAAAGTCCACTTTACTGCGCGTCGTCGCCGGCCTTCTCAAGCCGGAAAAAGGCACTGTGATCTTCGGCGATAAAGAGAGCCCGGAAGGCCAGCATCCCGGCGAGGTCAGCCACTACCTCGGCCATCGCAACGCAATGAAAAATGAACTTACGGTTGCAGAAAATCTGGACTTCTGGCGTCACTTTCTCCGAAGTACCTGCAGCTCTGCCGACCTCTCCGTCGAGGACGCCACTGAGGCCGTCGGCTTGTCGGGAATTTCCCATCTTCCCTTTGGCTATCTCTCCGCCGGCCAGCAGCGCCGATTCGCCTTCGCCAAACTGCTCGTCGCCCACCGCCCCGTCTGGATTCTCGACGAACCCACAGCCGCACTCGACGCCAGCGCCGACCGGCTGTTTGCCGGGTTGATCGAAGCGCATCTGGCAAAAGGCGGCATCGTCCTGGCGGCGACGCATCAGCCGCTGGGCTTGAAGAATGCGCAGGAATTGAAGATGACGGGCTTTGCCGGCGTGGATCGGGGGGTGTGGGGATGATGGTCTGCGGATACTTACAGGGATCTAAGACCCCTCCCCAACCCCTCCCAACAAGGGGGAGGGGCTATAATGCCGTGCTGTCTCGCTCAAACCTCACCGTCACAGTCGGCCGAACGGTAACAGCCGGCGAACCCTTTGCCTTTGGCGGCCATTGCGGGCCGCGGTTTAGCCCCTCCCCCTTGTGGGGAGGGGTTGGGGCGGGGTCTTACTTGGGCCTCGACACGGAGCGCCCCGCATGACCGCCCTCTTCCTCCGCGATCTCAAACTCTCGATCCGCGCCGGCGGCGGCGCGCTGATCGGGGTGCTGTTCTTCCTGACAGTCGTCGCCGTCATCCCGTTCGGCGTCGGCCCCGATCTCAAGCTGCTCTCGCGCATCGGCCCCGCCATCGTCTGGATCGGCGCGCTGCTTTCCGCCCTTCTCGGCCTCGACCGCTTGTTCCAGGCCGAGCGCGACGACGGATCCCTCGACCTGATGCTGATGCAGGAAACGCCGCTCGTCCTCACCGTGCTGGTCAAATGCTTCGCCCATTGGACCGCCACCGGCCTGCCATTGGTCATCGCCTCGCCGCTGCTCGGCCTCTTCATGAACATGGACGAGGCGGCGATCGGCGCGACCATGCTGACGCTTCTTGTCGGCTCGCCGGCCATCACCTTCATCGGCGCCGTCGGGGCCGCCGTTGCCGTGGCGCTCCCCCGCGGCGGCCTGCTGGTCTCGATCCTGGTCCTGCCGCTGACCATCCCGGTTCTGATCTTCGGCGTCAGCGCCATCTATGCCGCGGTGGAGGATCCCGCACCGTTCCTGCCGCCCTTTCTCATCCTTATCGCGCTCACGCTGTTCTTCGCCGTCATTGGCCCGGCTGCCGCCGCCCTTGCGCTGCGAAACACGGCGGATTGATTGGCATTCGATTGCGGGAAAAGCCGGATCAAGATAAGGAAGCGGTCATGAGCGAACCGAGCCTTGCCATCAGTAAATTCAGCGATCTCGCCAACCCGACGCGGTTTCTGGCGCTGGCGGCGCGCGTTATTCCGTGGCTGGCCAGCATCACCGCCCTCTGTTTCGCGGTCGGCCTCTATCTCAGCTTTTCCACCGAAGGCGACTACCAGCAGGGCGAGACCGTGCGCATCATGTATGTCCATGTGCCCGCGGCCTGGCTTTCGATGATGTGCTACACGATCATGAGCATCTCGGCGATCGGCACGCTGGTCTGGCGCCATCCGCTGGCCGACGTCTCCGCCAAGGCCGCAGCCCCGCTCGGCGCCGCCTTCACCTTGCTCGCGCTGGTCACCGGTTCGCTCTGGGGCAAGCCGATGTGGGGTACCTGGTGGGTGTGGGACGCGCGCCTGACCTCGGTCTTCGTGCTCTTTCTGATGTATCTCGGCCTGCTTGCGCTGAGCCGCGCCATCGGCGATCCGTCGAGAGCGGCGCGAGTCTCGGCCGTGCTCATCCTCGTCGGCTTCGTCAACATTCCGATAATCAAGTTCTCGGTCGAATGGTGGAACACGCTGCACCAGTCGGCCAGCGTGCTCAGGATAGGCGGTCCGGCGATCGACCCGGAATTCCTGCGCCCGCTGCTCGTCATGGCAATCGCCTTCACCCTCCTCTTCTTTACCCTGCACATCATGGCGATGAGGAACGAGATCTGGCGCCGCCGCATCGCCGCACAGCGCCGCATTGCCGCCCGGATGGCGAGCCGGGAGGAGTAGATCATGACGCATGCCTTCTACGTCTACGCCTCCTACGGCTTTGCGGCGCTCGTGACTATCGCGGTCACGCTCTGGACCTGGGCCGACGGCCGGGCGCGCCGGCGTGAACTCGCAGCCCTCGAAGCCGCCGGCATTCGCCGCCGCTCGGCGCCCGCGAGGGACGGCGAATGAGCGGAACACCCGAAAGCAACCCCGGCAAGCCGGGCGGACTTAGCCGCTACGCCCTGGCGCTTCTGCCGCTAATCGTCTTCGGCGCCATTGCCGCGACGGCCGCAAAGATGCTCTACGACCAGGATTTCCATGGCAAAAACATCGCCGAAATCCCGTCGGCCCTGATCGGTACCAAGGCGCCTGCACTGAACCTTCCGCCGCTCGACGGCGCGAACCTGCCGGCGCTGACCGATGCGGCGATCAAGGGCAAGCTGACCCTCGTCAATGTCTTCGCCTCCTGGTGCATCCCCTGCCGCGACGAACACCCGATCTTGAAGGAACTGGCGAAGGACGGTCGGCTCAACATCGTCGCCATCAACTACAAGGACAAGAACGACAACGCCCTGCGCTTCCTCGGCGAACTCGGAAATCCCTATCGGGCGATCGGCGTCGATCCGAACGGCAAGGCGGCGATCGATTGGGGCGTCTACGGCATACCGGAAAGCTACCTGGTCGCAACCGACGGCACGATCCTCTACAAACGCGTCGGCCCCTTCGACGATATCAGCCTGAAGGAAGGGCTGTTTCCGGCAATCGAAAAGGCGCTGGCGAAGCCGGCTTCGTAAATTTCATCTCGGTTAAGGCCCCTCCCCAACCCCTCTCCACAAGGGGGAGGGGCTTGAATACCGCTCCCACTTAATTTCCATCTCAACTTTTCATCCGCAGAAAGGCAGCTGGTGGCCGCAGTCGGCGCAACTCGTTAGTCCCTCCCCCCTGTGGGGAGGGGTTCGGGCTATAGCCCACCCTGCCAGACCTTGATCGCCTCCACCGGCCAGATCAACATCAGCACGTTCAGTGTCAGATTATCGCGGATCACATAGCCGGTGAAAATCTCGAAGAAGATGGCGATCACGACCGTCAGCGCCACCGGCGCCCGCGCTGCAAAGAAGAAGCCGAGGCACATGAAGACGGTGTCCATCGCCGAATTCAGGATGCTGTCGCCGTAATAATCGAGCGCCATCGTCGCCGTGCGGTAGCGGTCGATGATTAGGGGCGAATTCTCCAGCAGCTCCCAGCCGGATTCGATCATCAGCGCCAAGAGCAGCCGTGCCGCCAGCGGCTTGCGGCGCAGGATGAGATATCCAAGCCCGTAAAAAAGGAAGCCGTGAATGATATGCGACGGCGTATACCAGTCGGAAAGATGCTGCGAATTGCCGCTGGTATTGACCCCGCCTTCCCATAGCTTGACGTAACCGCAGGCGCAGATCGGCACGCGGCCCATCAGATATTCGGCGATGATCTGGGCGACCAGGACCGCAAGACACGCGACGAACCAGAAGGCCTGATGCCTGACCCGATATTCGACGTCTGCAGCGCTCACTTTTCGCCGTCCATTTCGGGATTGAGGCTGTGTTTCAGCACCAGCGGCATCTGCGCCAACGTGAAGATGATGGTGATCGGCATCGTGCCCCAGACCTTGAATGCGACCCAGGTATCGTCGGAAAAATTGCGCCAGACGACTTCGTTCAGCACAGCGAGGAACAGAAAGAAGACGCCCCAACGAATGGTGAGTTTGCGCCAGCCTTCGGCATCGAGCTGGAAGGCGGCGTTGAAGACATAGCCGAGCAGCGACCGGCCGAAGGCGAGGCCGCCGAGCAGCGCCACCCCGAAGAGCGTGTTGACGATAGTCGGCTTCATCTTGATGAAGGTCTCGTTCTGAAGCCAGATCGACAGAGAGCCGAAGATGACCACGACGATGCCGGACACGAAAGGCATGATCGGCAGATGACCTAGCACGATCTTCGAAACCACAAGCGAAATCACCGTCGCCGCCATGAAAAGCCCGGTCGCTACGAACAGCGGCCCGCCCAGTTCGGAAAGGGCGGGAAATTTTTCCACCAGCCATTGGCCACGCAGATTGGCGAAGAAGAAGATCAACAGCGGCCCGAGTTCCAGCGCCAGTTTCAGCATCGGATGATGGCGGTCGGCCGCGCTCGGCGTGATATCGCTTTCGGTGGTCATGCGTTCTTCGAACCTGCTATTCCTGAAAACCTGATTCCCGACCGTCCCTTGCAGGCTTTCGGCGGCATATCTGTGGCATCATTGGGGAAGCCCGGCAATGGCACGGGCAAAATCCTCGGCCTCGAAGGGCTCCAGATCGTCCACGGCCTCGCCGACACCGATGAAATAGACCGGCAGCTTGTGCTTGGCGGAGATCGCGACGAGAATGCCGCCACGCGCCGTGCCGTCGAGCTTGGTCATGATCAGCCCGTTGACGCCGGCGACATTGCGGAAGATCTCGACCTGGCTCAGGGCATTCTGGCCCGTCGTGGCGTCGAGCGTCTGCAGCACGGTGTGCGGCGCATCGGGATCGAGCCTACCGAGCACGCGCACGATCTTCTCGAGCTCCGCCATCAACTCGGCCTTGTTCTGCAGACGGCCGGCGGTATCGACGATCAGCACGTCGCATTTTTTCGCTTTCGCCTGTTCGAAGGCATCATAGGCAAGGCCGGCAGCATCGGCGCCAAGCTTGGTGCCGACGAATTCCGAGTTCGTCCGCTCGGCCCAGATCTTCAGCTGCTCGATCGCTGCCGCGCGGAAGGTATCGCCGGCCGCCAGCATCACCTTCAGCCCGGCACCGGAAAGCTTCGCCGCCAGCTTGCCGATCGTCGTCGTCTTGCCGGTGCCGTTGACGCCGACAACGAGGATGACATGCGGCTTGTGCGAGAGGTCGAGCTGCAGCGGCTTGGCGACCGGCTTCAGGACTTTGGCGATTTCGGACGCCATGATGCGGCTGACATCCTCGCCGGTAACGTCCTTGCCGTAGCGCTCGGAGGCGAGTGTGTCGGTGACGCGCAGCGCCGTCTCGACGCCGAGATCGGCCTGGATCAACAGGTCTTCGAGATCCTGCAGCGTTTCGTCGTCGAGCTTGCGCTTGGTGAAGAGAGCGGTGATCTGGTTGGTGAGCTGCGAGGAGGTGCGCGCAAGCCCATTGCGCAGCCGCTGGAACCAGCTGAGTTTCGGCTGCGGGGCAATGGGTTGCGGTTCGATGATTGCCGGGCCAGTGGCAAAACCTTTGGGGAGGATGGGAGATTCCGGCTTTGGCTGTTCCGCCGCAGGTTCGGAGGAGATACCGTCCTCTGCCCTGCCGGGCAGCTCCCCCAAAGGGGGAGAGATCGGCTGAATGGAGATGTCTTGTTTCACATCCATCTCAGCAGGAATTTCTTCCGAGAGCGCTTCTGTTACCTCAACGGTCTCTTCGATCGAAACTGGCGCGTCGGCCTGCGAACGATCTACCCGCTGGTGGGGAAGATGTCCCGAAGGGACAGAGAGGGTTTCTTCCACCTCGCTCTCTGCAGTTGCCGGCGTTTCTGCTTCAGCCTCGGCTTCCAGCAGTGAAAGCGGCACCAAGCCGAAATCGCTCATCTGATCTGCGGGAGGCAAAGGCAAGGCCTCATCAGGGAGGTCCGATTCCTCGGCCCCACCCTCGCCGACATCCGCTGCCGGTCCGCCGGCCGTATCCATTTCCTGGGGAAGAACGGGATCGTCCACGATCGGCAGATCTTCGTCGCGCGAGCGCGGCTCGAGCTCTCTTTCAACGGCATCAGGCACGGGTTCTTCAGCCGGCTTGCCGAAGGTGAAGACCTTTTTGATGAAACTGAGCGCCATGGGGATTCCGTGAAAGTCAGGCCGCTGCGGCCGTCAATTGCATGTCGAGATGCTTGCCATTGTGGCCGGTGATCGTCACCGGCACAAGTTCGCCGGGACGAAGGTCGGCGGCCGCGACCAGCGTGAAGTTTTCCGTATGCGCCAGGCCGTTGTTTTCGACAAGCAGCCACTGCCGGGTTCCGACCATGCCATCGAGATGGGATTGATGCAGCCTATGTCCAGTGTCGCGGAGCCGCGCGGCTCGATCCTTGACGAGCGACCGGTCGAGCTGCGGCATGCGGGCGGCCGGCGTGCCGGGACGCGGGCTGTAGGGGAAAACGTGCAGATGCGCGATACCGGCCTCTTCGGCTAGCCGCACGGCATTGGCGAACATCTCTTCGGTTTCGGTGGGGAAGCCGGCGATCATATCGGCGCCGAAGCTCATCTCCGGGCGAAGACGGCGTACGTCCTCAATGAAACGCAGCGCATCGGCGCGCGAATGCCGGCGCTTCATCCGCTTGAGGATCATGTCGTCGCCATGCTGCAGCGACAGATGCAGATGCGGCATGAAGCGCGGTTCTTCGGCGATGAGATCCATCAGATGGGCGTCGGCCTCGATGCTGTCGATCGAGGAAAGCCTGAGGCGGCGGATATCCGGAATCTGCTTCAAGAGCGTCTTGGCGAGAAGCCCGAGGGTCGGGGTTCCCGGCAGATCGCTGCCATAGCTGGTGGCGTCGACCCCGGTCAGGACGATCTCGCGGTAACCGCTGTCGGCGAGCCTGCGGGCCTGGTCGACGACGGCTCCCATCGGCACGGAGCGGGAATTGCCGCGACCGTAGGGGATGATGCAGAAGGTGCAGCGATGGTCGCACCCACTCTGCACCTGAATGAAGGCGCGCACATGGCCATCGATATGCCTGATCATCTGCGGCGCCGTCGTCTTCACGCTCATGATATCGTTGACCCGCAGCTTCTCTTCGGCCGAAACCCCAAAATCAGGCAGGCTGCGATAGGAGGCGCTCGAAAGCTTCTCCTCGTTGCCAAGCACGGCGTCGACCTCTGCCATGGCGGCGAAGGTCTCTTTCTCAGTCTGCGCGGCGCAACCGGTAACGATGATGCGGGCATGCGGATTGTCGCGCCGCGCCCGGCGGATCGCCTGGCGGGCCTGACGCACGGCCTCACCGGTCACCGCACAGGTATTGACCAGGACGGCATTGTTGAGCCCGGCCTTCTCGGCCTGCGCCTTCATCACTTCGGATTCATATGTGTTGAGGCGGCAGCCGAAGGTAATGACCTCGATGCCGCTCACTGCGCCTCGACCTCTCGGGCATCATCTCGCGACCAGCAACCGGTCGCAGGATCGAGCCTGCCCGACCACTCCCATTCGGCCGGGCCGGTCATGATGACGTGGTCGTCGCGCTCGCGCCACTCGATCGAAAGCATGGCCGGCGGCTTGGCGCTTGCCACATTGATCTTTACCTTGCGGCCGGTGCGGCCGGTGCGCGCGGCGCTGACGGCGGCAGAACAGGCGGCCGAACCGCAGGCAAGCGTCAGGCCGGCGCCGCGCTCCCAAGTGCGCGTTGTCATCGTTGTCGGCGAGGTCACCTGCGCCAGCGTGATATTGGCGCGCTCGGGAAACATCGGATGGTTTTCCAGCAGCGGCCCGAAGCGGGCGAGATCATAGGACATCACGTCCTTGTCCACCCAGAAGATCGCATGCGGATTGCCCATCGACATGGCCGACGGCGAATGCAGCAGCGGATTGTCGATCGGGCCGATCTGCAGCTCGATGCGGCTGGTGTCATGGAATTCTTCCGCGAGCGGGATTCTGTCCCAATCGAAGACCGGCTTGCCCATATCGACGGAGATCGTCCCGTCCTCGTGCTCGATGGCATTGAGGATCCCGGCGACCGTCTGGAAGGTGAAGGCCTTTCGCCCGGTCTCGGCGGCGAGCGCCTGCACGACGCAGCGCGTACCGTTGCCGCAGGCCTGCGCCTTCGAGCCGTCGGAATTCAAAATGTCGATGAAAGCATCGGTGCCGTCCGCCTTCGGATCATGGATCGCCATGATCTGGTCGAACTCCGTCTGCGGATCGGCATTGAGCGCGACCGCCGCCGCCGGCGTCACCTTGTCGGACCGACCGCGCATGTCGACGACCAGGATCTTGTTGCCAAGCCCGTTCATCCTCGCGAATTCGACCGTTGCGCTCATGATATCATTCCGTCCGTCTTTCCGCTGTATATGGCGGAAACGCGAGGGAATTACCAGTGGGTGAGTGCCATGCGCGCGTTGCAGCCGACCGAGGTTGCGGGCCGTCCGGCTTCTACCGCTGCCCGCCGTCGGGCTCGAACGACGCCGCATGCGCCTCGACGATAGCGGCGGTGATGACCTTTCTCAGCTCGTAGACCAGCGAGCGGGACCGTTTGCGATCCAGATCCTGTGCCGCTTTTGCAAGACTAAGGCCTTCGTTGAGGACAATATGATGGGCCCGTGCCAGCGCCCAACTTTCAATATCAGCATTGATCATTCGATATCTCCGCCGGATCATCCGGCATCAAGGATATTCACGAATCATTTTACAGGACGCACTTAAGTAGAAAATAGAATCACAAGCAGAAGATTTTGCAACTCGCCTGAATAGCGAATTTGAACTGTGGGCGGGAATTTAACCGCTCGCCCCTACGTGGCACCGCTTCCGAAAAGCCTGCAGTGGAATCATCCGCCCGCATTCGCCTTGACTTTCCCGCCGCTTTCCTGTTTATCGCGCCCAATCCGCGACGAGCCGCATGACTCCGAGCCGCCGACCGGGACCTGAGATCCCGGAGGTCAACACCCGACAGCGCGATGCGCCCTCGGGTGCTTTTTGGCTTTGCGTCTTGTTTTCGTCAAGGAAAAGCACGACGTTTCCGGGCAGATCGAACCCGCCCGAAACGTATCAAGGAAGAGCCGATGTTTGAAAACCTCCAGGACCGTCTTGGATCCATTCTGAATGGACTGACAGGCCGTGGCGCGCTTTCGGAAGCCGATGTCTCCGCAGCGCTGCGCGAGGTTCGCCGTGCGCTGCTCGAAGCAGACGTCGCGCTCGATGTCGTGCGCTCCTTCACCGACCGCGTGCGTGAAAAGGCTGTCGGCGCCGAGATCCTGAAGTCGATCAAGCCCGGCCAGATGGTCGTCAAGATCGTCCATGACGAACTGATCGAGATGCTCGGCGGCGAAGGTGTCGGCATCGATCTGCATGCGCCCGCGCCCGTGGTCGTGATGATGGTCGGCCTGCAGGGCTCCGGCAAGACGACGACAACTGCCAAGATCGCCCATCGCCTGTCGACGCGCGAGAAGAAGAAAGTGCTGATGGCGTCGCTCGACACGCGCCGTCCGGCAGCCCAGGAGCAGCTTCGCCAGCTCGGCGCCCAGGCCAGCATCGACACGCTGCCTGTTATCACTGGCCAGTCGCCGACCGATATCGCCGCCCGTGCGGTGCAGGCGGCCAAGCTCGGCGGCCATGACGTCGTCATCCTCGATACCGCCGGCCGCACCCATATCGACGAGCCCTTGATGGTCGAGATGGCCGACATCAAGAAGCGCTCGAACCCGCATGAAATCCTGCTGGTCGCCGACAGCTTGACCGGCCAGGATGCCGTCAACCTCGCCCGCAACTTCGATGAACGCGTCGGCATCACCGGTCTGGTGCTGACCCGCATGGACGGCGACGGCCGTGGCGGTGCTGCCCTGTCGATGCGCGCCGTCACCGGCAAGCCGATCAAGCTGATCGGCGTCGGCGAGAAGATGAGCGAGCTCGAGGAATTCCATCCCCGCCGCATCGCCGACCGCATCCTCGGCATGGGCGACATCGTCTCGCTCGTCGAGCGCGCGGCTGAGAACATCGACGCCGAGAAGGCGGCCGCCATGGCCGCCAAGATGGCCAAGGGCAAGTTCGATCTCGACGACCTCGCCGATCAGTTGCGCCAGATGCAGAAGATGGGCGGCATGGGCGGCATCATGGGGATGATGCCCGGCATGGCGGGCATGAAGGACAAGATGGCTGCCGCCGGCCTCGACGACAAGCTGTTCGGCCGCCAGATTGCCATCATCCAGTCGATGACCAAGGCCGAGCGCGCCAATCCCGACCTCCTCAAGCATTCGCGCAAGAAGCGCATCGCCGCCGGCTCCGGCACCGATGCCGCCGCCATCAACAAGCTTCTGAAGATGCACCGCCAGATGGCCGACATGATGAAGATGATGGGCGGCAAGGGCAAAGGCGGCATGATGAAGCAGATGATGAGCGGCCTTGCCGGCAAGATGGGGCTTGGCAGCGGCATGGGTGGCGGCATGCCCGATCTCTCGAATATCGATCCCCGGCAGCTCGAAGCCCTGCAGAAGCAGGCCGAAGCGGCGGGGCTTGGAAAGCCGGGTGGGGGTATGCCCGGTCTCGGCGGTCTGCCGGGTGGTTTGCCTGGCCTCGGCGGCGCCAAGCTGCCGGGCCTCGGCGGTGGTTTCCCGGGATTGCCCGGTTTGCCGAAGAAGAAGTGAAAGGATCGCTTGCCCCATGATTGATCCAGACGTCAAAGCCCAGCTCGCGAGCTATCGTCAGTCGATCGACAACATCGATGCCGCTCTCGTGCACATGCTGGCCGAACGCTTCCGCTGCACTAAAGAGGTCGGCGTGCTGAAGGCCAAATACAATCTGCCGCCGGCCGATCCGGCGCGCGAGGAATACCAGATCGAACGCCTTCGCCAGCTGGCGAAGGCCGCCAATCTGGATCCGGATTTCGCCGAGAAGTTCCTGAACTTCGTCATCAAGGAAGTCATCCGGCATCATGAGCAGATCGCTGCGGATCACGCTGAACAGAGCGCCGCAGCCCGATAACCCTACCGCCTCACAAAGCGGTCAAGAAAAGCCTAAGGAGTAAAGAACATGGCACTGAAAATTCGTCTCGCCCGCGGTGGCTCCAAGAAGCGCCCGTACTACCACGTCGTTCTCGCCGATGCGCGCAGCCCGCGTGACGGCCGCTTTCTCGAAAACCTCGGTTCCTGGAACCCGATGCTCGCCAAGGACGACGAGAAGCGCGTTCAGCTGAACGCCGAGCGCATCAAGCACTGGCTCGACAACGGTGCCCAGCCGACCGACCGCGTTCTGCGCTTCCTCAATGAAGCCGGCGTTGCCAAGCGCGAAGCCAAGAACAACCCGATCAAGGCAAAGCCCGGCAAGCGCGCCCAGGAACGCGCCGCCGAAAAGGCTCAGAAGGCCGCTGACGCCGCTGCTGCTGCCGACGCCGCAGAATAATCGGGGGCTTCCCCAATCGAACGGGCGGCATGGCGACATGCCGCCCGTTTTCATTTCCAATTACCCGCACTTCGTTTATGAGAAACCTGTCTTTCCGGCTTCACATGAAGGAACCCATGACAAAGCTTGAAAACCCCGTTCTGATGGCGACGATCGGCGGCGCGCAGGGGCTGCGCGGCGAAGTGCGCGCCAAGGCCTACACGGCCGATCCCACCGCGCTCGGCGATTACGGCCTTTTGCACAGCACGGACGGACGCAGCTTCGAAATCCTCGAAATCCGCGAGATGAAGAACGTCGTCGTCGTCCGCTTCCGCGGCATCAACGACCGCAACGCCGCCGAAGCGCTGAACGGACTTGAACTCTACATCGAGCGAGATAACCTGCCGGACGAGGAACTCGAGGACGACGAATTCTATTATGCCGATCTCGAAGGGCTCGAAGCGCTTGATGACAAGGGCGTCAGCTACGGAACGGTCACCGGCGTCTTCGATTTCGGCGCCGGCGATCTCCTGGAGCTCAAGGGACCGGGCAAGCGCCCCGTTCTCATTCCCTTCTCGGAAGCCTCTGTGCTGGAAATCGATCTCGAAGCCGGCACGCTCCTGATCGATCCGCTTGCGGCGGGACTGGTCGACGACCCCGAGCTTTCGCAGTTCACTGCGGGCAAGCCGAAAAAGAAGAAGTAATGGCTTTCCGGGCGCGCGTACTGACACTTTATCCGGAAATGTTTCCGGGGCATCTTGGCTTCTCGCTCGCCGGCAAGGCGATGGAGCGTGGGCAATGGTCGCTGGATCTGGTGCAGATTCGCGATTTCGCCACCGACAGACACCGCACCGTCGATGACACGCCGGCCGGCGGCGGCGCCGGCATGGTGCTGAAGGCTGACGTTCTCGCCCGCGCGATCGACAGTGCCGGTGAAAATGACCCCCGCCCGCGCCTGCTGATGAGCCCGCGTGGCCGGCCGCTGACGCAGCAGCGCGTGCGCGAGCTTGCGGCGGGTGACGGCGTCGTTATCGTCTGCGGCCGCTTCGAGGGCGTCGACCAGCGGGTGATCGAAGCGCGCGGACTGGAAGAGGTCTCGGTCGGCGACTACGTGCTGTCGGGCGGCGAGCCGGCGGCGCTGATCGTGCTCGATGCGATCATCCGCATCCTGCCCGGCGTGATGGGCAACGATCTTTCCGGCCTGCATGAAAGCTTCGAAGGCGGACTGCTGGAACATCCGCATTATACGAGGCCGCAGGAGTGGGAAGGCCGGGAAATCCCCTCCATTCTGACATCCGGCAACCACGGCGCCATCGAAAAGTGGCGCCACGAGGAGGCGGTGCGGCTGACGCGGGAGCGGCGGCCGGATCTCTTCGAAAAGGTTGAATCAGAGAAAAACGGCTGATTCCACCCTCCTCTTCACAAAAATGTCGTGCGAGGGATGACAAGCTCCGGCCTTTCGTGTATTGGCGCACGCGGAAATGGGGTTAGCCCCGTCTGCCAGCAAACAAAGAATGGCGAATCCGCTCCCGCCCTTGAAGGGCAAAATCCTGAGGCTGGCCCAAAGGATCCGTGTCGAGCGCTCTGGCTGTTTCAGAAGAACCAAAGGTTAAGACGATGAACATCATTCAGCAGCTCGAGGCCGAACAGGCCGCCAAGATCGAAGCCAAGCGCACCCTCCCCGAATTCTCCCCGGGCGACACCGTCCGCGTCAACGTGAAGGTCACGGAAGGCAATCGTACCCGCGTTCAGGCCTATGAAGGCGTCTGCATCGCCCGCTCCGGCGGCGGCCTGCAGGAAAACTTCACGGTTCGCAAGATCTCCTACGGCGAAGGCGTCGAGCGCGTATTCCCGGTCTACTCGCCGATGATCGAAAGCGTCGACGTCGTCCGCCGCGGTAAGGTCCGTCGCGCCAAGCTCTACTACCTGCGTGACCGTCGCGGCAAGTCTGCTCGTATCGTTGAAGACACCGGCGTTCGCGCCCGCAAGCTCAACGACGCCGAACGCGCCGCCGTTGCCGAGGAAAAGGCACGCATCGACGCTGAAAAGGTTGCAGCCGCTCAGGCGCTCGCCGCCGAAAAGGCAGCGGCAGAAGCTGCGGAAGCCAAGGCCGCCGCTGAAGCAGCAGCAGCCGCTGAAACGGCAGCAGAATAAGATCTGCGAAAAATTCTGTTTCTGGAAAGGCGGTCTTCGGATCGCCTTTTCTCTTTTTTGCGCGCCCGAGCAGCCGGCGGCCTTGCCTCGAACCTATCATCCGTGACAATTTTCGCTGTCAATTTTGGAGCCCATCCCATGCTGTTTCGCCGCACCGTTCTTGCGAGCTTCGCCGCTCTTACGCTTTCGCCCCTGGCCGTATCGGCTGCCGAACTGCCCGATCTCGGCGGCAAGAGCGTCGTCGTCGTCACCGAGAATGCCTATCCGCCGCTCCAGTTCGTCGATCCGAAATCCGGCAAGGCGATCGGCTGGGAATATGATGCGATGAACGAGATCGCCAAGCGGCTGAACTTCAAGGTCGAATATCAGAACACCAGCTGGGACGCGATGATCCAGGCGGTGTCCGACGGCCAGTATAACATCGGCATGACCGGCATCACCATCAAGGACGACCGCAAGCAGAAAGTCGACTTCTCCGATCCCTATATGCGTTCGCAACAGTTCATGCTGGTGCGCGGCGACGAGAAGCGTTTCACCGACGCCAAGAGCTTTGCCGCCTTCAACGACGGTCTGATCGGCGCCCAGCCCGGCACTTCGCCTTTTTATACCGCCGTCTATGAAATCCTCGATGGCAACGAACAGAACCCGCGCATCAAGCTTTTCGAAACCTTCGGCGCAACCGTGCAGGCGCTGAAAACAGGCGACGTCGATCTCGTCCTGACCGACAGCGTCGCTGCCAAGGGCTATGTCGATTCCTCGAATGGCGGGCTGAAAGTGGTCGGCGAACCGCTTGGCACCGAGGACTTCGGCTTCATCTTCCCGAAGGGTTCCGATCTCGTCGGTCCGATCAATGCTGCCATCGCAGAGCTGAAGGCGGACGGCACCTTCGATGCGCTGAACAAGAAGTGGTTCCTCGACTACAAGATGGGCGAATAAGCCGAGCGATCGCAGATGGCGCCACAACCATTCCTGCGGCATGAGAAGGACGACCGTCCCTGGTGGCTGGGCGTCCTTATCCTGATCGGCATCCTCCTCGCCGTCGTCATCACCACCAACGACATTTACACGCAGGTCTTCCGAACCGTAGTGAACGGCGTCGGCGTCACCGTGTTCGTGACGCTCGTCGCCTTCATGCTGGCAACGGTGCTTGGTCTCGGTATCGCGCTGCTCGGCTTGGCCGACAGCATCGTGCTGCGCCAGATCGCCCGTTTCTACATTGAGATCATCCGCGGCATCCCGATGCTCGTGCTGCTCTTCTACGTCGCCTTTGTCGGTGCACCGGGTTTTGTTGCATCCTATAACTTCGTCATCACGCCCTTGGTGAAGAGCGGCGTCGCTGAACCGATCCTCGTGCGCGACCTGTCCCTGATGTGGCGCGCCATCATCGCGCTGATGATCGGCTATTCCTCCTTCATTGCCGAAATCTTCCGTGCCGGTTTCCAGTCGGTCGATATCGGCCAGATCGAAGCGGCCAAGTCTCTCGGCCTGTCGCGCTACCGCCGCTTCCGGCTCGTCGTCTTCCCGCAGGCGATCCGGGTTATCTTCCCGCCGCTTTCCAACGACTTCGTCTCGATGGTGAAGGACTCATCGCTCGTCTCCGTCCTCGGGGTGGCCGATATTACCCAGATGGGCAAGGTCTACGCCTCCGGCTCCTTCCGCTTCTTCGAGACCTATTCGATCGTCACCTATATCTACCTGATCCTGACGAT
Source organism: Rhizobium etli CFN 42 (assembly GCF_000092045.1). Taxonomy (NCBI): domain Bacteria; kingdom Pseudomonadati; phylum Pseudomonadota; class Alphaproteobacteria; order Hyphomicrobiales; family Rhizobiaceae; genus Rhizobium; species Rhizobium etli. The sequence continues at coordinate 4,190,442 of NC_007761.1, forward strand.
CGGCCTGTCGCTTTTTCTGCGGCGGATCGAAAAGAAGATGAAGCAGATGCCGCGGCGCTGAGCCGCCTTACGATTCGAATTGCCGTTTCGATCAAAAATCGCTATATCCAGCGCCATGGAATCCAAGTTCAGATGCACTGGCGCGCATATTTTCGTGCTGCAGGATCATTATCGCCTGCCGGCGCGGTTTTTCGCATGCGTCTCCGGTGCGCTCAACAGCCGACTTCGTTGATCGAATGACGGCCGGCGGAGCCTGATCCGCTTTTTTCCGATTTTCCAAAGCTTTCAAAAACGGACTTACCGCCATGAGCGCACCGCGCACCCTCTACGACAAGATCTGGGACGACCATCTGGTCGACGAACAGGCCGACGGAACCTGTCTTCTCTACATCGACCGCCATCTGGTCCACGAAGTCACCTCGCCGCAGGCTTTCGAAGGACTGCGCATGAGCGGCCGCAAGGTTCGCGCGCCGGAAAAGACGCTCGCCGTCGTCGACCACAACGTTCCGACGTCGCCGGATCGTCATCTCGGCATCAAGAACGAGGAAAGCCGCATCCAGGTCGAGCAACTCGCCAAGAACGCTGCCGAGTTCAACGTCGAATATTATTCCGAGAACGATAAGCGCCAGGGCATCGTCCACATCATCGGGCCGGAACAGGGCTTCACCCTGCCGGGCATGACGATCGTCTGCGGCGACAGCCACACCTCCACCCATGGCGCCTTCGGCTCGCTCGCCCACGGCATCGGCACGTCGGAGGTCGAGCACGTGCTCGCCACCCAGACGCTGATCCAGAAGAAGGCCAAGAACATGCTGGTGCAGGTCGACGGCCAGTTGCCGGCAGGCGTCACCGCCAAGGATATCGTTCTGGCCATCATCGGTGAGATCGGCACCGCAGGCGGCACCGGCTACGTCATCGAATATGCCGGCGAAGCGATCCGTTCGCTTTCGATGGAGGGCCGTATGACGATCTGCAACATGTCAATCGAAGGCGGCGCCCGTGCCGGCCTCATTGCCCCTGACGAAATCACCTTCGAATATATCAAGGGCAAGCCGCGCGCGCCGAAGGGCGAAGCGCTGGAACAGGCGATCGCTTACTGGAAGACGCTGAAATCAGACGAAGGCGCTCATTTCGACCGTATCGTCAAACTGAACGCCGCCGAGCTGCCGCCGATCGTCTCCTGGGGCTCCTCGCCTGAGGACGTCGTCTCGGTTCAGGGCATCGTACCGAATCCGGATGAAATCCAGGACGAAACGAAGCGTGCCTCCAAGTGGCGTGCGCTTGATTATATGGGCCTGAAGCCGGGCACGAAGATGACCGACATCGCTGTCGATCGCGTCTTCATCGGCTCCTGCACCAACGGCCGCATCGAAGACCTGCGCGCCGCTGCCAAGGTCGTCGAGGGCAAGACCGTCGCCTCGACTGTCAACGCGATGATCGTTCCGGGCTCCGGCCTCGTCAAGGAACAGGCGGAAGCCGAAGGCCTCGACAAGATCTTCAAGGCCGCCGGCTTCGACTGGCGCGAGCCGGGCTGCTCCATGTGCCTTGCCATGAACGACGACCGCCTGAAGCCGGGCGAGCGTTGCGCCTCAACCTCGAACCGCAATTTCGAAGGCCGTCAGGGATTCAAGGGCCGCACGCATCTCGTGTCGCCGACCATGGCCGCCGCCGCCGCGATCGCCGGACACTTCGTCGATATCCGCGAATGGAACTGACCCTTCCGGCGGAATGAAAGATAAAGCCGTCCGATGCGTCTCAGCGCAACGGGCGGTTTCTATATTGGAGTGCCGACAGCCGATCGACGCTATTGAGCAACGGCAATCAGAAAGCCGCTGTCATTGGATCCGGCCCCATGCGGGCGCCGGCAGTGTCGAGCTTGGCGATCGCCGCCATGTCGTCGGCATCGAGCTTGAAATCGAACACCTGGAAGTTCTCTTCGATGCGCGATGGCGTGACCGATTTCGGGATGACGACGAGGCCGGTATCGATATGCCAGCGGATGATAACCTGGGCCGGCGTCTTCCGATGCTTGTTGGCGATCGCCCCAATGACCTCGTTCGAGATGAATTTGCCCTGGCCAAGCGGGCTCCAGGATTCGGTGATGATATCAAGTTTCTTGTGAGCTTCCTGGGCCGCCCTCTGCTGGAAGTCGGGGTGCAGCTCGATCTGATTGATGACCGGAACGACGCCGGTCTCGCCGATGATGCGCTCGAGATGTTCGGGATAGAAATTCGATACGCCGATCGAGCGGGCGCGGCCCTCTTCGCGGATGCGCACGAATGCCTTCCAGGTCTCGGTGTAGAGGCCGCGATGCGGCGACGGCCAGTGAATGAGATAGAGGTCGACATAGTCGGAGCCAAGCTTCTTGAGGCTGCCGTCGAAGGCGCGCAACGCATTGTCGTAGCCCTGGTCGGTATTCCTGAGCTTGGTGGTGACGAAGATATCCTTGCGGTCGAGGCCGGACGAGCGGATACCTTCGCCGACACCCTCTTCATTGTCGTAACCAGAAGCCGTATCGATATGCCGATAGCCGGCGGCAATGGCAGTGCGTACTGTCGGCGCGGCAATCTCCTGCGGCGTCTGCCAGACACCGAGACCGACCTGGGGAATGGAATGTCCGTCATGGAAAGTGATGATGGGTTGTGCGGTCACAATATATCTCCGGGAGCTTGAAGAATTGGACGAGGCATGAATTGCGCCCGCACCTGCGGACGTCCCGGAACGCATTTCAGCCGGAGCGTCCGGTCACCGGAACCATATAGGTGGCGGCATCCTGAAGACAATCAGAGGACTCGGACAATCGTCCCCTTTCGAAGGTGAGGCAGAAGGCGGCGCATGTCACGCAGACTTACAGCGACGCAGCCGGCCGTCGGCTCGTAGCCCGGCTTGATGAGATGGAAGAAGATCGCCGAACCGCGATGGCGCGCCCGCGAGGAAATGTTCCAGTCCATCACCAGGCAGATATCGTAGAGGCCGTCGCTGCGCCGCATCTCCTCATGACTTGCGCCGAATGGCGCGCGCACGAGCCGGTTGTAGTTGGCATTGCCGGGCTGGTCGCACCAGAGCATGTCTGCGCGGATGCGGCGAACGGGAAGCGAGGTGATGAGTTGGCCGTTCCGTTCACCGCGCCGGAAACCGGAAATCAGCCGCATCGCAGCGATCGGCGTGGCGCCGTCACCCTCGCGTTTGAGGATGGTACGGCCCGAACGGCCGATCGCGGCAGGGATGATGATTGCGCCGAGTCGGACGATGGCGCGGCTCTTGCGCCCTGGAGCGGCGCGCACCACGATTGTCGATGGCAGCATGCCCCGGCTCCGCCTTGCTTTTTCCATTTTTCTCGCATGTCTTGCATTGCCTGAGGCCTTGATTGAAATCATATGAAAAGCTGCGCGGCAACAGCCCCGCCGGCCGATCCTTGCCAAAGCTGCAATTTGGCGTAGGACTAGGGGACTTAACTTTGAGGACGCAATGGCATGACCGCACGCACCATTCTTCTGGTGGATGACGACGAGGACCTTCGTCAGACCCTGACGGAGCAATTGTCGCTTTATGAGGAATTCACGGTTCTGCAGGAAGCCAACGCCGGCAAAGGTGTTGCGACCGCCCGTTCGACGCCGGTCGACCTCTTGATCATGGATGTCGGCCTGCCCGATATGGATGGCCGCGAAGCGGTGAAGCTCCTGCGCAAGGGCGGCTTCAAGGCGCCGATCATCATGCTGACCGGCCACGATACCGATTCGGACACGATCCTCGGCCTCGAAGCCGGCGCCAACGACTACGTCACCAAGCCCTTCCGCTTCGCTGTGCTGCTCGCGCGCATCCGCGTGCAATTGCGCCAGCACGAGCAGAGCGAAGACGCGACCTTTACCGTCGGCCCCTACCTCTTCAAGCCGAGCCAGAAGCTGCTGACCACCGACAACGGCCAGAAGATCCGCCTGACGGAAAAGGAGGCGGCGATCATCCGCTATCTCTACCGCGCCGAACAGAAGGTCGTCACTCGCGACGTGCTTCTTGAAGAGGTCTGGGGCTATAACTCAGGCGTGACGACGCACACGCTGGAAACCCATGTCTACCGGCTGCGCCAGAAGATTGAGCGGGATCCCTCCAACGCCGAAATTCTGGTGACGGAAAACGGCGGCTACAAGATCATACCCTAGAGCATTTCCGTTTTCTCCAGATCACGGAGATGTTCTATCTCTTGTTTCCACGCAATTCCCGGCAAAAGCGTTTCACGCTTTGCCTGGCAAAGACGCCAGGCATTTTTGCTGGAATTGATCTAGGGCGAAAAAGCCGGCATGGCGCTGACCGACGACATTCATCTGCTTTCCCAGCTTCCGCTGTTCAAGGATATGAGCGAGGACCAACTGCGGCTGATCGCCTTCGGCGCCGACCGGCGCATGATCGCCGCGGGCCAGATGCTGTTCCGCCAAGGCTCGCCGGCCGAGAGCGCCTATGTCGTCTTGAGCGGCAGCCTGGAACTCAGCACGACGAGCAGCGACGGCATGCAGCGCGCGGAGGCGGTTGCCGGACCGGGAACCCTGATTTCGGAGCTGGCGCTGGTCACCCTGGTGGAGCGCAAATTCACGGCGATCGCGCGCGAGGACACCAGCATCATCCGCATTACCCGCGCCCTCTTCCATCGGCTGCTCGAGGAATATCCCGATGCGGCCCGTCTGATCGAAAACCGCATCCGCGACAACCTCGCCGAGCTTGCAGCCAAGGCGGCAAGCCAATTTCACCGCTTCAGCTGATCGCCGTCAGAAATCGAAATGCGCCGTTACCGGCACATGGTCCGACGGCCGGTCCCAGCCGCGCGCCTCCTTCAAGATCTCGATCCGCTGGAGATGCGGCCCGAGATCCGATGACGACCAGATGTGGTCGAGCCGGCGGCCGCGATCGGCCGCCTGCCAGTCCTTGGCGCGGTAGCTCCACCACGTATAAAGCTTCTCGCTTGCCGGCACGTGCTGGCGCATGAGATCGAGCCAGGCGCCGCGCTTCATCACCTCCAGCAGCCCGTCGGTTTCTACAGGCGTATGGCTGACGATCTTCAGCAGCTGCTTGTGCGACCATACATCGTGCTCCAGCGGCGCGATGTTGAGGTCACCGACCAGGATGGCCGAAGTATTCGCCTCGCCATTGGCTTTCAGGAGCTTCATCTCCTCGATGAAATCGAGCTTGTGGCCGAATTTCGGATTGATCGTGCGATCCGGCTCGTCGCCGCCGGCCGGAACGTAGAAATTGTGCAGCCGGACACGGCGGTTGCCGCGCTCGAACACCGCCGATATGTGGCGGGCATCGCCGACGCCGCAATAATCCTGCCGGTGATCCTCCATCAGCGGAATGCGAGAGGCGATTGCGACCCCGTGATAACCCTTCTGGCCGTGGATGATGATATGATCGTAGCCCATCGCCCGCAAAGGTGCCGCCGGAAAAAGCTCGTTCGGGACCTTTGTTTCCTGCAGGCAGAGAATGTCAGGCCTGTGTTTGAGAACGAATTGCTCGACGATCGGCATGCGCAGCCGCACCGAGTTGATGTTCCAGGTGGTGATCGAAAAGCCCATGCGGCAAGCCCTTTCACGCTTTCATGAAAGGGCTTTAGAACAAAGGCGGACCGGAGGGAACCTGGCCGCGTGCAAAAGCGTCAGGAGATCAACCGAAAAGGCTCAGTCGCGTGAAGCTGCCGTGCCCGGAATGCTCTCGTAGGGCACCCGGAAGACGCGGTCATCGAACTGCACACCCGTCTTGACGTTGAAGATCATCACCGACGTATCCTTGCCCTGATTGTCGGTGATCGTCCACTGGCGCAGATCATACGTCTTCGGATCGAACATCATGGTGATCGTCGAGTTTCCGAACACCGTATTGTTGCCGAGCGCGATCGTCGTCAGGTCCGACTCCTCCTTCACACCCTTCACCATGCCGGCCGAAAGGTCGATATGCTGCGCCAGGAGCAGGCTGAGCGGAGTCTTCGATAGTGGATAGAGATCCCAGGTCTTGAGCTTGGTATTGCCGATGGCGACATTCTTGCCGTCGGCGATTACCCGCATGGGCGACGGATCGTCATAGTTGAAGCGCAGCTTGCCGGGACGCTGGATGAAGAACTTGCCGCCGGTCTGCTCACCGCGCGGACCGAACTGGACGAATTCGCCCTGCATCGTCGTGACGCCGGAGAAATGATCGGCGATTGCCTGCGCCGTGCCGGAAGCGGGTGCCGCCGCCTGTGCGATGGCGCTCAAGGGGACGGCGCTCGCCATCGCAGCGACAGTGAAAACGCTGAGAAGATCGCGGCGCGTCATCGCCAAGCCGGAGAGGAAGGAATCGGAGTTACGCATCTAAATCTCCTTTATGCGATCTGCATGCCGCTGAAAGGCGGCGTCTTCAAGGCGTTGCAGTCGGCGCGCCAAAAGCAACGGCGTTGATGCTTCCGCGTTTCCACCAAAGCGGCCACATCAGAAATATATGGCGCTTGTCTCAGCGGTCGAGGATGTCGCCCTCGGTCGGAACGAGGATTTCTCGTTTTCCGGCATGGTTGGCCGGCCCGATGATGCCTTCCTTCTCCATGCGCTCGATTAGCGAGGCGGCGCGGTTGTAGCCGATGCCAAGCCGGCGTTGGACGTAAGAGGTCGAAGCCTTGCCGTCGCGCAGCACGATGGCGACGGCCTGATCATAGGGATCTTCGGAATCCGAAAGATTCGACGTGCCGGTCGGACCGCCGCCGCCATAATCGCCATCCTCGTCGTCGTCGGCGGTGATCGCATCGAGATATTGCGGCGAGCCCTGCGTCTTCAGGTAGGAGACGATCTCTTCCACCTCGACATCCGAAACGAACGGGCCGTGGACGCGCTGGATACGCCCGCCACCCGCCATGTAGAGCATGTCGCCCATTCCGAGCAGCTGTTCGGCGCCCTGTTCGCCGAGGATGGTGCGGCTGTCGATCTTCGAGGTGACCTGGAAGGAGATGCGGGTCGGGAAATTCGCCTTGATCGTGCCGGTGATGACGTCGACCGACGGACGCTGCGTCGCCATGATCACGTGGATGCCGGCCGCACGTGCCATCTGCGCCAGGCGCTGGACCGCGCCTTCGATGTCCTTGCCGGCGACCATCATCAGATCGGCCATCTCGTCGATGATGACGACGATATAGGGCATCGGCTTGAGGTCGAATTCCTCGGTCTCGTACATGGCTTCGCCGGTATGGCGGTCGAAGCCGGTCTGCACGGTGCGCGAGATCACCTCGCCCTTCGACAGCGCCTGTTCAACGCGCGTGTTGAAGCCGTCGATGTTGCGCACGCCGATCTTCGACATCTTCTTGTAGCGCTCTTCCATCTCGCGCACGGTCCATTTGAGCGCGACGACGGCCTTCTTCGGATCGGTGACAACAGGCGAAAGCAGATGCGGAATTCCGTCATAGACGGAGAGTTCGAGCATCTTCGGGTCGATCATGATCAGCCGGCACTGTTCCGGCGTCATGCGATAGAGCAGCGACAAGATCATCGTATTGATGGCGACCGATTTGCCTGAACCGGTAGTGCCGGCGACGAGCAGATGCGGCATCTTGGCAAGGTCGGCGATGACGGCTTCGCCGCCGATCGTCTTGCCGAGCGCCATGGCAAGCTTGGCCTTGCTGCCGTCGAAATCCCGCGACGCGATCAATTCGCGGAGAAAGACGGTCTCGCGCGTTTGGTTCGGCAGTTCGATACCGATCGCATTGCGGCCCGGCACCACGGCGACGCGGGCGGCAATGGCGCTCATCGAGCGGGCGATATCGTCGGCCAGGCCGATGACGCGCGACGATTTGATGCCGGGCGCCGGCTCCAGTTCGTACAGCGTGACGACGGGGCCCGGGCGGACATGAATGATTTCACCCTTGACGCCGAAATCCTCCAGCACACCCTCGAGCATCCGGGCATTCTGCTCCAACGCATCGGCCGACAGTGTTGAATCGCGCACCACGTTCCGTGGCTCGGCGAGCAAGTGCATCGAGGGAAGCTGGAAACCCTCGGGACGAATGAACGAGCCCTGCGCTTCCCGCTCGACACGGGCACCGGGCTTCGGACGCGCAATCGCCGGGATAACGCGAGGCTCCGGCTTGGCGGTGGCTTTTGCCGGCGCACGGATCATCCAGTCGTCGTCATCGTCGTCGGGCAGAATGTCGGCCGGACGCGGCGGCATGTCGGCATCGAAAGGCGGATCGTCGTCCTCATCCTCGTCATCGATGGAAAGCGACGGCGCAGCGACGACGCGCCGCGGCGAAGCCGCCCTTGCCGCCATTGACGGCTCCATCGATGGCTCCAGGCGCTCGCCGCGGACGGCCGGCGCTTTGGCGCGAACCGGTTCGTTCAGCGTGCCGAATTCATCGTCGTTGAAATCATAAGGCGACTCGAAATCGCCCTGGCGTCGCTGGCGCGGTCCCATGCCGAAGAGCCGGCGCAGCCGGCCCTGGCTCATGAACCAAGCATGCGTCATGGCGCCGCTGAACGCAACCCAGCGCGATTCGTCCTCGTCCTCGTCTTCGTCTCCGACCACCCGCGCCTTGCTGATCGTCTCGGCGTAATCGTCCTCGATTTCGTCATCGGCGTCACTGCGGCCGACGAGGCCTGACGCGAAGAGCATCATCCACGCGGTCGGCACAGCAAAAATGCAGCCAACGGCCATGGCGAAGGTGCCGGTGGGATAAGCGCCGACGAAGAGTGCGGGAAAGCGCAGGATCATGTCGCCGACGACGCCGCCGATGCCGTTCGGGATCGGCCAGGTGAGCGGCGGCGGGAAACAGCCGATGACGGCGGAAGACAGAATCGAACCGGCAAGCCAGGCGCCGATGCGGGCGGGAATGCGGTTGAAGCTGCGGCCCGAGATCATCGTCAGCGCCCAGGCGACGATCGGCAGCATCGACACGACGCTGGCAAGCCCGAGGAACTGCATGACGATATCCGCAAAGGCAGCGCCGCTGTAGCCGAGGATATTCGTCGGAAGGTTGGCGGTGGCGTAGGAATAGCTCGGATCGGCGACGTTCCAGGTCGCCAGCGCCGCGACGCAGAACGCCAGCAGCAGAAAGATCGCAAAGCCGATGAGCGCCTGGATCTGCCGCAGCATGAATGCCGAGAAGGAGAACCGATCCGGACGGCCATCTATCGCCGGCGACGTGCTTCTTGCCATGTGTCTAACCCGTCCACTGCCTGAGGGCATGCGAATCACCGAAGCTTCGCCATGCCAAAATGCGTCCGCTCTACCTAACCAGAACCGGGTTAAAGCGATGTTAACCATGCGTGCCGAGAGGCGCATCCGCCCCAGAAAAGAAAAAAGCCCGAACCTTGGAAGGTCCGGGCCAAATGCGGCTTATGGTTAGATAGGCCGCGACGGGCCGTGAAGCGGCGCCCGTCTGCCGGGCGCCGCAAACTTTATGATCAGGAGGCGTGGTAGGCGGCTTCGCCGTGGGTCGAAAGGTCGAGACCTTCGCGCTCGGCTTCGACGCTCACGCGCAGGCCGATGACGACGTCGACGATCTTGTAGAGGATCGCCGAACCGATGCCCGACCACAGGAGGGTCGTGAGAACGCCCTTCGCCTGGTTCAGGACCTGGGTTGCCGTTCCGGCATAGGTAGCGGCGAAATCAGCCGTCGAATAGTCGACGATGCCTGCACCGCCCAGCGCCGGATTGACGAGGATGCCGGTGCCGAGAGCGCCGATGATGCCGCCGATGCAATGGACGCCGAAGACGTCGAGGCTGTCGTCATAGTTGAACTTGTTCTTCACGACGTCGACGAAGAAGTAGCAGATCGGCGAGACGACGAGACCGAGAACGATCGAGCCCATCGGGCCGGCAAAACCTGCCGCCGGCGTGATGGCGACGAGACCGGCGACAGCACCGGAAGCACCACCCAGCATCGATGCCTTGCCACGGGCCAGGCTTTCGACGATGCACCAGGACACGGCGGCGGCAGCCGTCGCGACGAAGGTGTTGATCATCGCAAGCGATGCGTAGCCATTGGCTTCGAGGTTGGAACCAGCGTTGAAGCCGAACCAGCCGACCCAGAGCAGCGAGGCACCGACCATGGTCAGCGTCATGGAATGCGGGGCCATGATTTCCTTCTTATAGCCCGTGCGCTTGCCGAGCATGATGGCGCCGACAAGGCCGGCGATACCGGCATTGATGTGAACGACCGTGCCGCCGGCAAAATCGATTGCCCCGTAAGAGAAGATCAGGCCGGCCGGCGCGCTGTAGGAGCTCGGGCCGCCCCAGAACCAGACCATGTGCGCCATCGGGAAGTAGATGAAGGTGACCCACAGGACGACGAAGAGCATGACGGCCGAGAACTTCACGCGTTCGGCGAAGGCGCCGACGATCAGGCCGGGCGTGATGCAGGCGAAGGTCATCTGGAAGACGATGAAGGTGTATTCCGGAATGGCGACGCCCTTCGAGAATGTCTCGGCGAGCGACGATGTGTTGACGCCGGCAAGGAAAGCTTTGGAGAAGCCGCCGATGAAGCTGTTCAGCGAGCCCCCGTCGGTAAAGGCGAGCGAATAGCCGTAGGTCACCCAGATCAGCGACACGACGGCCGTGATCATGAACACCTGCATCAGCACGGAGAGCATGTTTTTGGCGCGCACGAGACCGCCGTAGAAAAGCGCAAGGCCGGGGATGGTCATCAGCAGGACGAGCGCCGAGGAGACGAGCATCCAGGTATTGTCACCCTTGTCCATGGTGAAAGCAGGAGCAGCGGCAGCAGCGGCTGGCGCAGCGGTCTCCTGCGCAAAAGCGACGGCCGGCGCAAGAAGCGCGGCCAATGCTGCGCCGACCCGCGCAAAGGTGGAAGAAAACTTCGAGATTGACATTGGAAAAGGCTCCTTGATCTGCCGTTCTTACAGCGCTTCTGAATCGGTTTCGCCCGTACGGATGCGCACGGCATGGTCGATCGAATAGACGAAAATCTTGCCGTCACCGATCTGGCCGGTTTTGGCAGACGCCGCGATGGCTTCGACCGCCCTGTCGACAAGTTCCGATGCAACCGCGATTTCGATCTTGAGCTTCGGCAGGAAGCTGACCGCATATTCGGTGCCGCGATAGATTTCAGTATGTCCCTTCTGGCGCCCGTAGCCCTTCACTTCGGTTACAGTCAGGCCCTGAATGCCGATCGCCGTAAGGGCTTCGCGGACCTCATCGAGCTTGAACGGCTTGATAATAGCCATCACAATTTTCATCTGGTTTCCCATCCTTCGTTATCCTCGGCGCGGAGCCGACTCTCCTTGCCGCTGACGTTCCTGAACAGCGACCGGCGATATACATTCAAAGGACGTGCCAGATTCGAAGCCGAAGTTAACTTATTGAAAAATAAATGTTATAATTAGGGATGCCAATAAACAGGCAATTGACCGAGCAATAAGCGCACAAATAATGCGCAAATTTGCAAATATGCCTGTTATTTATTCATTTGCCTTTTTCCGAATCAATCCTTCTTGCGCGACGGAGGCGATCAGCACACCTGTTCGCGTGAACAGGTTCCCGCGCGTTAACCCCCTGGCGCCCGAAGCCGAGGGGCTGTCCTGCGTATAGAGCAGCCAGTCGTCGAGCTTGCAGGGCCTGTGGAACCACATGGAGTGATCGAGACTCGCCACCTGCAGGCCCTGGTCGAAGATGGACGTTCCATGCGCATAAAGCGACGTATCGAGCAGCGTCATATCAGAGAGATAGGCAAGCACCGCCGCCTGATAGAGCCGGTCATCGGGAACCTGCCCTGTGGCGCGTACCCAGACGTCCTGCCGGGGGTCGAGCTTCCTGTCGGAAAAATAATGGGTCAGCGAGACGGGGCGGATCTCGATCGGCCGCTCGCGCTCCCAGTATTTCCGGATCGCTTCCGGCGCGTGCGCGAGATATTGCTGCTTGATCTGCTGCTCGCCGAGCAGCTCTTCGGGCATTGCCACGTCCGGCATGGCGATCTGGTGGTCGAAGCCCGCTTCCTCCACCTGGAAAGAGGCCGACAGCGCGAAGATCGCCTTGCCGTGCTGGATCGCGACGACGCGCCGAGTATTGAAGCTCGATCCGTCTCGGATGCGCTCCACCTGGTAGATGATCGGCACCGAGGGATCGCCGGGGCGCATGAAATAAGCGTGCAGCGAATGGACGAAGCGCTCGGCTTCGATGGTGCGCTGCGCCGCCATCAGCGCCTGGCCGATTACCTGGCCGCCGAAGACCCGCTGCCAGCCGGCCTGCGGACTGCGGCCGCGGAAGATATCAACCTCGATCGGCTCCAGGTCGAGCGTCGCCAGCAGCCTCTCCATCGCCGACGGTCCGTTTGTTTCGCGCGTCATTTTGTATGCCTCCCGGCGGTAGGAAGTGAAGGGGCGATGATCTATATAGATCACATCTGAGGCGCAAGGTACGGGAGCGGCGTGATGCTTGATATGCTGGTTGTGGGCGGGGGCTATGTCGGCCTTTCCGCTGCCGTTGCGGTCAAGCAGGCAGCACCGCATCTGAAAGTCTCGGTGGTCGAGGCCGCACCCGAGCATGTCTGGAAAAACGATGAGCGCGCTTCCGCCGTCATCGCTGCCGCCGCAAAGATGCTCGAAATCTTCGGCATCTGGGCCGAGATCGAGCCGGAAGCTCAGCCGATCACCAAGATGATCGTGACCGACTCCCGGACATCCGATCCGGTCCGCCCGGTTTTCCTGACCTTCGACGGCGAAGTGGCCGAAGGCCGGCCTTTCGCTCACATGATTCCGAATGTCGCCATGGTCTCAGCACTCCGCGGCGTCTGCAAACGGCTCGGCATCGACATCCGCCACGGACTTGGCGCGACGGAACTCAAAACCCACGACAGCCATGCCGGCGTTACGCTTTCGGACGGCAGCACCCTGGAATCCCGGCTGGTGGTTGCCTGCGACGGCGTGCGCTCGAGACTGCGCGATCTCGCCGGCATCAGGACCGTCACCTGGGACTACGGCCAGTCCGGCATTGTCGCGACCGTCGAACATGAGCGGCCGCATGACGGCTGTGCCGAGGAGCATTTTCTGCCGGCCGGCCCGTTTGCCATCCTGCCGCTCAGAAACAACCGCTCCTCGCTCGTCTGGACGGAACGCACGCATGATGCCGACAGGCTGGTTGCCGCCGACGATCTGATCTTCGAGGAGGAACTGGAACGCCGCTTCGGCCACAAGCTCGGGGCGCTGAAGGTCATCGGCGACAAACGCGCCTTCCCGCTCGGCCTGACACTTGCCCGCTCCTTCGTTGCTCCGCGTTTGGCGCTGGCCGGCGACGCAGCGCACGGTATCCACCCGATTTCAGGACAGGGCCTCAATCTCGGCTTCAAGGACGTGGCAGCGCTCGCCGAAACGATCGTCGAGGCCGACCGCCTCGGCCTCGACATCGGCTCGATAAACATCCTCGAGCGCTACCAGACCTGGCGACGCTTCGACACCTTCCGTATGGGGGTGACGACCGACGTGCTGAACCGGCTCTTCTCCAACGACGCAATGCCGATCCGTATCGCCCGCGATGTCGGTCTCGGCATCGTCGACCGGCTGCCGCGCCTCAAATCCTTCTTCATCAGCCAGGCGGCCGGAACAGCGGCAAGGGATAATCCTCGGCTGCTCGCCGGCCAGACGATTTAGCCGAATTCGGAGAGCCTATTCGTCGAGCCGGCGGGCCTCGGACACCAGCATGATCGGAATGCCGTCGCGGATCGGATAGGCAAGCTGCGCCTTTTCCGAGACGAGTTCATTATGTTCGCGATCATAGGAAAGCCGGCCCTTGGAGAGCGGACAGACCAGGAGTTCCAGCAGTTTCGGATCGACGCGGCTCAGTTTTTCGTCCATAGCCGCAGTCTACTGCAGAACCGTATCGGAGTCACCGAAGACCCGCGCCAGCACGATTTCGGTAATGGCGATCAGCGTCTCGGCCCGTGTCTTCAGGTCCGGCGCCTCCAGGAGCGCCTGCTTTTCAGCCGGCCCGAACGGCGACATCATGGCAAGTGAATTGACGAGCGTCAGGTTGCTGGCCCGCTCGACGCTCTCCCAGTCGGCCTCCAGCTTATTGGCATCGAGATAGGCCTTGAAGGCGGTCAGCAGCGACGTGCGGTCGACTGCCTCCTCTTCGTTCTCAGCCGAGAGATCGGCAATGAAGGGCGCGATGCGGAAGGTGCGGAAGGGATCGCTGGTCACCTTCTCCTCCAGCAGCCGGAAGCGGCAGACGCCGGTCAGCGACACGATATAGCGCCCGTCGCCGGTCTCGGCAAAGGAGGTGATGCGACCGAGGCAACCGACGGCGGCAAGAGTGTGCTCGCCGCCCTTGTCCTCATGTTCGCCGAGTGCCGGCTGGACCATGCCGATCAGCCGGTTTCCGGCAAGTGCTGCATCCAGCATCGCCAGATAACGCGGCTCGAAGATATTGAGGGGAAGCTGCCCGGCGGGCAGGAGGAGGGCCCCGGTCAGGGGGAAGACGGCGATTGCATCAGGCAGATCGCCCGGCTTCAGGTATCTGGCATTACCGACTTGCATGAAACCGTCCCGCATTCTGGTGGACGGGCATGCCCGTCCTGACGAGAATGTGGTGCCCTCGCCCGAAAACGCAAGGGCGAATATTCATCTTAAGAGAACAGCATCGCCGAAAGCTTGCGCCGGGCGGCAACCGTCGCCGGATCCTTGAAACCCCAGACCTCGAAGAACTGCAGCAGTTGCCGGCGGGCGCCGTCATCGTCGAAACCGCGATCCTTGCGCATGATCAAAAGCAGATGTTCGGCGGCTTCCTCGCGCCGGCCTTCGACATTGAGGATTTTGGCGAGCTTCAGCCGCGCCTCGTGATGATCGGGATTCGTCGCCAGCTCCCGCTCGAGCGCAACGGGATCGCCGAGCTTGCGCGCCTCCTCGATCTGATCGAGCTTCTTCAGCACCGCCTGAATGCCGGCGTCCTTCGCAAGCTCCTCCGGCAGATCAGTCAGCGTCTCGCGCGCCCGCTGATGCTGGTCTGCGGCGATCATGCATTCAGCCATTCCGGCAAGCGCCTTGGCATTCTCGGGGTCGGCCTGCATGACGGCGCCGTAAAGCTGTGCGGCCTCGTTGATATTGCCGGCGGCGAGCATCTCTGTCGCTTCCGTCAGCACCGCCTCGATCTCGGCCGCCTCGTCTGCGCCGGCCGGACCGGCGATCCGGTCGATGAACTGGCGAATCTGGGTCTCCGGCACCGCGCCCATGAAGCCGTCGGCCGGACGGCCATTGACGAAGGCAATGACGGCAGGAATTGATTGGATTCCGAGCTGGCCGGCGATCGAGGGATGGTCGTCGATGTTCATCTTGACCAGCCGAACGCGGCCCTTGGCCTCGTTGACCACCTTCTCCAGGACTGGCGTCAGTTGCTTGCAGGGACCGCACCAGGGCGCCCAGAAATCGACCAGCACCGGCTGATTGCGCGACGCCTCGATAACGTCCTTGCCGAAATTTGCAGTCGTCGTGTCGGTAATGTAGCTGCCGGCCGCAGCCGCCGGTTCAGGCTGAGCGCCGAAGCTCGCCGTTGCCGACATCTGATTTCCGAAGGAACCGTTATAGGGGTTGTTGCTGCCGCTCATAGGTATCTCCCGCCGCGCCGAACCTGCCGGCATCATTGTAGCGCTAAAATCGTATGTCAGGACGTCACTTTCAAGACAAGCGGCTTATGTCCCGTCGCTTCCATGAAACGAATGAGGTCGCCGCTCGCAATCGATGTCGTCGCATCGTTGGTGAGCGGATGGCAGTTGACGATCTTCTCTTCCATCAGATCGGCATCGAGCACGAAGGTGACCTTTGCTTCGCTATCGTTGATCGCGCCGAAGGCGGTGACCGCGCCCGGAATGACACCGAGATACTCCATGAGCTTCTCAGCCCTGCCGAAGGAAACCCGGCCGGAGCCGCCGATGATTGTGTGAACCTGCTTGAGGTCGACCTCGGCATTCTCCTCCACGGTCAGCAGAAAATACCTGTCCTTCTTGTCCTTGATAAAGAGATTCTTGGTGTGGCCGCCGGGGATCTCGTCGCGCAGCGCAACCGATTCGGCCACGGTAAAGACCGGCGCGTGATCGACCGTCTTGTAAGCGATCCCTAGTCCGTCGAGGAAGGCGAACAATTCTTCTTTTGTCTTGGGGGCATTTTCGGGCATTGGGCGATCCATCGGCGCGTAAGGGAAAGTCGAGGCGTCCTGATTAAGTCCGTCCACAATGTTTGGCAATCTTCGCAACCGACGCTCTGCCCCCGTTTTGCGGCCTTTCCGCGCCGCTTCTGCGAACACCGAAATTTTTCTTCGCTTCTCCGTCATTTCCCTGTTGCATTTGAAAATCCGTTAGGCCATATAGCGCCCGTCGCCACGAGGCGGCGCCCACGGTCCAACGACTACCCCGGACTGATGCGGATTGAGCGGGTGTAGCTCAGGGGTAGAGCACAACCTTGCCAAGGTTGGGGTCGAGGGTTCGAATCCCTTCGCCCGCTCCAGTTTCTCTCTGTCTAACCCTGAGACATAGGTAACAGATTGTCCCTAAGACATGGGTGACAACCTCGTGCCGGACGGTTTGTCGATGGTTTGCAGTGCCCTCTGTTCCGAATCGATATATCCAAGATCGTGGCGCAAGAAGTTGACGCGCCAAATGCGGCCGTCGAGCTCCGTGAAGCCGAGCTTCTGACCGGTCATGACGATTGAGATGTTGATCTTCTTGCGATGGATGCACAGACGGCCGCATGCGCGACGCGAGGTGCCATATAGGATGCCTCCGAAGCGGTGTTGCCCGTTAGCCAAAAAATAACGCTTCCTCGTAACCACTCCTAAAGCCGGTTTTGGCAACCTTGAACCTATCGATATTTGCCTGCAATTTTCCGCTGGGGTTTGTTATGAGTCACAATAGGGACGCCTGGGTCAGCCAGCGCGCTTATTCGCTGTGGGAATCCGAAGGCAGGCCAGAGGGGCGCGGGGAAAGCCACTGGATGCAGGCGCTCAAGGAATTCGAGCAGCTGGAATTGACGAAAGCCTCGCCCGACGGAAACGACCTTATCAAAAAGATGAAGGCGGCCGGGCGGCTGATGCGGGTCTATGACCGGCCGGTCCCCGCGGCCGAGAACGACCAGCAGCTGAAAGCGGCGCGTTAAAACCTTTTCCTGTAAGATCGAAACACTCAGCCGCCCGGAGGCAGCAATGTGTCGTTCCGGTGCTACTGCCGGGCGGCCCAGCCGAGGCCGCGCCGCAGGATGAGCGGCATGTAGGGATGGTCGAACTCGGCGGCGATATGGCCGAGAGCGGAATAGAAGATGCGGCCGGCGCCGAAATGGCGCTTGAAGACGACCGGCATCACGACATTGCGGGCCGCCGGATCATATGCGCCGGTGAAGGTGGTGGTCGCCAGGATTTCGACCGTGGGATCGTAATGCAGATAATATTGCTCCGAATGGTAGTCGAAGTCGGGAATGCCCTCCATGATCGGATCGTCCTGGCGGGTAACAGCGACGCGGAAGTCGATGATGTTGCCGGGATGAGCGACCCAGGTAACGCCGGAGACGTAGCGGAAAGGCGCGCTTTCCTTGAAGGAGGTGGCGAGCGCGCCGTGATGGCCGGCAAGTCCGAGACCTCCGCGCACGGCCTCGACCAGGGCAGCGGCATGGGGCTTTTCCAGCGTTCCGCCGGTGATGATGGGCACCAGCAGATCCGCTTTGGCCAGGCTCGGAGAGCCGAATATGCCGAGATCGCCGGTCACCTCCACCGCAAAATCGTCCTCGCGCAGGAGATCGGCGACGATATGAGCGCATTGTTCCGGCTCATGGCCGTGCCAGCCGCCCCAGACGATCAATGCCTTCCTCATTCTCGTTCTCCCTGGCTGATTGCTGCGGATCGTTGATAGCCGCTTAAATCGGGCGGTCATGCAAATCACGCGAATAATTGATCGACTTCGCCGTTCGGCCGAATTGCAAAACCGCCGGTTTTCGGCATTCGACGTATTGTCCGCTCGTGCGATTGCAGTTCCTTCTTTTTATTGACGTGTATCTCGTCTAGGTTTCTTCCATCTCTCACTGATGATTAAGGGTGGTGCATGGCAGGTGAAACGGTTCTTGTGGTCGGCGGCGCCGGTTATATCGGCTCGCATACGTGCCTCGACCTGGCGAACAAGGGCTATAGGCCTGTCGTCTTCGATAATTTTTCAAACGGCCATCGCGAGTTCGTCAAATGGGGGCCGGCGGAAGAGGGCGACATTCGCGATCGTGCCCGGCTGGACGAGGTGCTGGCCAAGCACAAGCCGGCGGCCATCCTGCACTTCGCGGCGCTGATCGAAGTCGGTGAATCGGTCAAGGATCCGGTTTCCTTCTATGAAAACAATGTGATAGGCACTTTGACGCTGCTTTCGGCAGCGCAGGCGGCCGGCATCAACGCCTTCGTCTTCTCCTCCACCTGCGCCACCTATGGCCTGCCGCAGAGCGTGCCGCTCGACGAGACGCACCGGCAGGTGCCGATCAATCCCTACGGTCGGACGAAATATATCGTCGAACAGGCGCTTGCCGATTACGACCAGTACAAGGGCCTGCGCTCGGTGATTCTTCGCTATTTCAATGCGGCCGGTGCTGATTTCGAAGGTCGGATCGGCGAATGGCACCAGCCGGAAACGCATGCGATTCCCTTGGCGATCGACGCCGCACTCGGCCGTCGCCAGGGTTTCAAGGTGTTCGGCAGCGACTACGAGACGCGCGACGGCACCTGCGTGCGTGACTACATCCATGTGCTGGATCTTGCCGACGCGCACGTGCGCGCCGTCGAATATCTGCTGAAGGGCGGCGATTCCGTCGCGCTCAACCTCGGCACCGGCACGGGCACGACGGTCAGGGAATTGCTGGGGGCGATCGAGGACGTGTCGAACCGGCCCTTCCCTGTCGAATATATCGGCCGGCGCGAAGGGGATTCGCATACGCTGGTCGCCAACAACGACAAGGCGCGCGACGTGCTCGGCTGGGTACCGCAGTATGATCTGTCCGAGATCATAAGTTCCGCCTGGAACTGGCATGCAAAATCCAACCAGCATTGAGCCAATCAGCGTTGAGAAGGCCCGCCGACCCAATATTCTGCTGATCACCGCGGACCAATGGCGTGGCGACTGCCTATCGGCGGTCGGTCACGCTTGTGTGAAAACACCTGAAATCGATGCGCTGGCGCGCGAAGGCACGCTCTTCCGGCAGCATTATGCAGGGGCTGCCCCCTGCTCGCCGGCCCGGGCCACGCTCTATACCG
This sequence comes from Rhizobium etli CFN 42, assembly GCF_000092045.1. Lineage (NCBI taxonomy): Bacteria > Pseudomonadati > Pseudomonadota > Alphaproteobacteria > Hyphomicrobiales > Rhizobiaceae > Rhizobium > Rhizobium etli. The sequence continues at coordinate 4,209,660 of NC_007761.1, forward strand.
GCCTTTATCAGATGAACCACCGCGTCTGCCGCAATGGTTCGCCGCTCGACGCTCGCTTCGACAATCTGGCTCTGGCCGCCCGGCGGGCGGGATACGACCCAACGCTGTTCGGCTATACCGACACGGCGCCCGATCCGCGCGGCATGGATGCGGCTGACCCGCATCTGACCACCTATGAAGGCGTGTTGCCGGGTTTTACCGCTCGCCAACTCCTGCCCGAGCATGAGCGGCAATGGCTCTCATGGCTCAGGTCACGTGGCCATGCAAATGCCGTCCGCCGCGACATCCACACCCCCGTCGGTGCTGAGGCCGGCGAAATTTCTGATGCGGCGCCAGCCTATTCCAGCGATGAGACTCAGACCGCCTTTCTGGCCGGCGAGTTCATTCGCTGGATGGGCGAACAGGACCGGCCGTGGTTTGCGCATGTCTCTTTCTTGCGTCCGCACCCGCCATTCTCAGTGCCAGCGCCGTTCAACCGGATGTACAAGCCGGACGACGGGCCGGCCTTTGCGCGTGCTGAAAACCGCGAAGCGGAACAGGAAGCTCATCCCTATCTCGCCTATGCCATGCCGCTCTCCGACAAGGGCAGCTTCATTCACGGGGCGCAAGGACCGCTTAGCGCCTGGAGCAGCGAGGACTTCGCGGCGATCCGGGCGATTTATTACGGGATGATCTCAGAGGTCGACGCGCAGCTCGGCCGGATCTGGCAGGCACTGAAGGATGCGGGCGCTTGGGACGATACGCTCGTCGTCTTCACCTCGGACCACGCCGAGATGGCGGGAGACCACTGGACGCTCGGCAAGGGTGGCTTCTTCGATGGCAGCTACCATATCCCGCTGATAATCCGCGATCCCGCAAACGGTGCGGCAGGCAGGATCGTTGATGATTTCACCAGCGCTGCGGATATTTTTCCCACCCTGTGCGCAAGGCTCGGCATCGAGCCAAAGAACGGGCTCGACGGCCGGTCGCTGATGCCGTTCATCATGGGCGGGCGCGCGGAAGGCTGGCGCGACGCGATATTCTGGGAATTCGATTTCCGCGACATTGCCAAGGGTGAGGCGGAGCGGCATTTCGGGCTGAGGTCGAACGAATGCAATCTCGCCGTTATCCGCGACGATCGGTTCAAATATGTGCATTTTACTGCACTGCCGCCGCAGCTCTTCAATCTCAGCGATGATCCGATGGAACTCGACGATGTTGCGGCTGATCCGGCCTATGCGGCGATCCGGCTTGAATATGCCGAGAAGTTGCTCTCGCTGAGAGCCCGCCATCTCGACCAGACGCTTGCCTATACCGAGCTGACGGAAAAGGGGCCGGTGACGCGCCGACCCCGGTAGGGCATTTCCGTCTTCTTCGAATGACGGCAATGCTCTTTATTGGGCAATTCCCAGCAAAACCGCTGTGCGCTTTTGCCTTGAATCAACCGAGATAGTCGCGCTTGCCGATCGGTGCGCCCTGGTTGCGCAGGATGGCGTGGGCGGTGGCGACGTGAAAGTAGAAGTTCGGCAGGGCGAAGGTGGTGATATATTCCTCACCCGGCAGCACGATGCCGCTCTTGCCCGGCAGAGTGATCTGGCGGCTTTCCGCGCCCTCCAGCGCTTGCGCCGAGAAGGTGCCGAGATAGGCGTCGGTCTTTGCCAGGCGCTCGCGCAACTGGTCGATCGTCGTGTCGTTATCCTCGAACTTCGGCGCGTCGGTTGCGGTTAGGCGAGCGAGCGTGAACTTGGCGCTGTCGCTGGCCCGCTGATATTGGCCGGCGAGCGGCAGCATGTCGGGCGCAAGGCGGGCGGAGACGAGTATGGCGGGATCGATATTCTTTTCCTTCGCATAGGCTTCAGCCTTGTCGAGATAGGTCTTCAGGCTGGCGAGGCCGCGCTGGAACATGGGAACGGTAAGGCGATAGATCGAAATGGACATCAGTCCTGTCTCCAAATCTTCAAAATGAACAGCCGCGGCGGACGTCGAAGGGCCTGCGGCGGTGGGCCTGTCTTCGACCTTCCCATAAATGGGCGCTGGGCCTGCCTTGCACAACGCCGGAGGATGCGCCGGGTTCTACAATTCCATGCATCGCGCCCTCGAATATCCTGTCGCCGCTAAAGAGAGGCTTGACGCCGTCTCCAGAAAATGGAATGAATATTCCGCAGAACAGATTTTACGGTTTGTTTGTTCCGTTTTCGGAACGCCGCGGGAGAGGCGGCGCGCAAATTGCGGCTTCAGGGCGAATGCCTGGAGCTCCGGCGTGAGGAGGGTGCAGCCGGGCACCGCTTTGTGGAGGAAGTAAAAATGAAAAAGTTTATCCTGGGCACTGCGATGGCGCTCGTCATGTCGACGGCCGCCCACGCAGAAACGGTCGGCGTGTCGATGGCCAAGTTCGACGACAACTTCCTGACCGTTCTTCGTAACGGCATGACCGATTATGCAAAGACGCTGAATGGCGTCACCCTGCAGGTCGAAGACGCGCAGAACGACGTTTCCAAGCAGCAGAGCCAGATCCAGAATTTCATCGCCTCCAAGGTCGATGCGATCATCGTCAACCCGGTCGATACCGACGCGACCACGGCGATGTCGAAGCTTGCTGCCGATGCCGGCATTCCGCTGGTCTACGTCAACCGCCAGCCGGTCAACGTCGACACGCTGCCGGAAAAGCAGGCCTTCGTTGCTTCCCACGAGCAGGAATCCGGCACGCTGGAAACCAAGGAAATCTGCCGCATTCTCGGCGGCAAGGGCAAGGCCGTGGTCATCATGGGCGAGCTTTCCAACCAGGCTGCGCGCATGCGCACCCAGGACGTCCATGACGTCATCAAGACCGATGAGTGCAAGGGTCTGGAAATCGTCGAAGAGCAGACGGCCAACTGGGATCGTACTCAGGGGGCCGACCTGATGACCAACTGGCTCTCCAGCGGCATCGAATTCGACGCCGTGATCTCCAACAACGACGAAATGGCGATCGGCGCCATCCAGGCATTGAAGGCAGCCGGCAAGGATATGAGCAAGGTCGTTATCGGCGGCGTCGACGCCACCCAGGACGCGCTTGCCGCCATGCAGGCAGGTGACCTCGACGTCACCGTGTTCCAGGACGCGGCCGGCCAGGGCAAGGGCGCGCTCGATACGGCGCTGAAGATCGCCAAGGGCGAAAAGACCGAGAAGAAGGTCTACATTCCCTTCCAGCTCGTCACGCCCGAAAACGTCAAGGACTTCGTCACCAAGAACTGAGGTAAGTGCCAAGCAGGATGCGGGTTCTGCCCGCATCCTTTCAGCCTGTCCGTATCCGGAGGAGATGATATGGCCGTCAGTCCGACAACCATGGCAGCCGTGCGTGCGAGCGGCGCCGTTCCGAATGCGGAGTTTCTCTTGAGCGCCGAGGGCGTTCGCAAGGAGTTTCCCGGCGTCGTCGCACTCGATGACGTGCAGTTCCGGCTGAAGCGCGCGTCCGTGCATGCGCTGATGGGCGAAAACGGCGCCGGCAAATCGACATTGATGAAGATTCTTGCCGGCATCTATACGCCCGACAAAGGCGATATTCGCCTCAAAGGGGTCGAGATCCAGCTGAAATCTCCGCTCGATGCGCTGGAGAACGGTATCGCCATGATCCATCAGGAGCTGAACCTGATGCCGTTCATGACCGTTGCCGAAAATATCTGGATCCGCCGCGAACCGAAGAACCGCTTCGGTTTCATTGACCATGGCGTGATGCACAGCATGACCGAGGAGCTGTTTGCCCGGCTTAATATTGATATCGATCCCGATATCGAAGTCCGGCACCTCTCGGTCGCCAACCGGCAGATGGTCGAGATCGCCAAGGCGGTTTCCTATAATTCCGATGTCCTCATCATGGACGAACCTACTTCGGCCCTGACGGAGCGCGAGGTCGAGCATCTTTTCCGCATCATCCGCGATCTCAGGTCCCAGGGCATCGGCATCGTCTACATCACCCACAAGATGAACGAGCTTTTCGAGATCGCTGACGAGTTTTCCGTCTTCCGCGATGGCCGATATATCGGCACGCACGCCTCGACTGACGTCACCCGCGACGACATTATCCGCATGATGGTCGGGCGCGAGATCACTCAAATGTTTCCGAAGGAAGAGGTGCCGATCGGCGAGATCGTGCTCTCCGTCAAGGATCTCTGTCTCAAAGGCGTCTTTCGCAATGTTTCCTTCGAGGTCAGGGCCGGCGAGATTCTCGGTGTGGCCGGTCTCGTCGGCTCCGGACGGTCGAATGTCGCCGAAACGCTGTTCGGTGTGACGCCGCCAAGCTCCGGGACGGTCGAACTGTTCGGCAAGCCGGTGACGATTTCCTCGCCGACCGAGGCCATCCGTCACCAGATGGCATTCCTGACGGAGGATCGCAAAGACACCGGCTGCCTGTTAATCCTGGATATTCTGGAAAACATGCAGATCGCCGTCCTGCAGGACAAATTTGTCAAGGGTGGTTTCGTGCAGCAGGGAGCACTCGAGGCGACCTGCGAAGACATGGCGAAAAGGCTACGCGTGAAAACCCCCAATCTTTACGAGCGGGTGGAAAATCTTTCGGGCGGCAATCAGCAGAAGGTGCTGATCGGGCGCTGGCTGCTCACCCATCCGAAGATCCTGATCCTCGATGAACCGACGCGCGGCATCGATGTCGGCGCCAAGGCGGAAATCCACCGGCTGGTGACGGAAATGGCGCGAAACGGCGTGGCGGTAATCATGATCTCATCCGAAATGCCCGAGGTTCTCGGCATGAGCGACCGCATCATGGTCATGCATGAGGGCCTGGTGACCGGTTTCCTCAATCGCGATGAAGCAACGCAGATCAAGGTGATGGAGCTGGCTGCGCGGTGATGCGCGGCTTGCGATCGCTTAAGGGAGGTTTGATATGAGTACCAAGGCAGCAGAGGGTACGGCCCCGCTCGCAACCCGGCAGAGACGGCGGCGTATGCCGCCGGAACTCAGCATCTTCCTGGTGCTTGTCGGCATCGCGCTCATCTATGAAGCGCTCGGCTGGACGTTCATCGGCCAAAGCTTCCTGATGAATTCGCAGCGCCTGACCATCATGATCCTGCAGGTCTCCGTCATAGGTATTATCGCCGTCGGCGTCACGCAGGTCATCATAACAGGCGGCATCGATCTATCATCGGGCTCCGTGGTCGGCATGACGGCAATGATCGCAACAAGTTTCGCCCAGTCCTCCACCTGGGGGCGGGCCGTCTTCCCTTCGCTGACCGATCTTCCGGCGCTCGTGCCCATCATGATCGGTCTGCTGATCGGAGCGGCGGCGGGTCTCGCGAACGGTGCGCTCATCGCCTATACGAAGATCCCCCCGTTCATTGCAACGCTTGGCATGTTCGTTTCCGCCAGAGGTGTTGCCAAGTGGTATACGAAGGGACAGCCGGTTTCCGGTATCACCGAGCAGTTTCACTTCATCGGAACGAAGGCGTGGCCGGTTGTCGTCTTCCTCGTCGTTGCACTGATCTTCCATGTCGCGCTGCGCTACACCCGCTATGGAAAGTTCACCTACGCCATCGGCGCGAACCCCCAGGCCGCCCGCGTTTCCGGTATCAACATCGAAGCGCACCTCGTCAAAGTCTATGTGATCGCTGGATTGCTTGCTGGTCTTGCCGGCATCGTCACGGCGGCGCGCGCGGAAACCGCGCAGGCAAGCATGGGCGTCGGATATGAGTTGGACGCGATCGCCGCGACCGTCATCGGCGGCACCTCGCTCACCGGCGGCGTCGGACGCATCACCGGCACCGTCATCGGCACCATCATTCTCGGCGTCATGACCTCGGGTTTCACCTTCCTCAGGATCGACGCCTATTACCAGGAGATCGTCAAGGGCTTCATCATCGTCGCGGCCGTTGTCATCGACGTCTACAGGCAGAAGAAAAGGCGCAAGCACTGATCTCAGGCAGCGCGAACCGATTATTTGCGGGGGCTTCGGCCCCCGTTTCCATTTGCGGCGAAGCTCTTGGAGACGATGACAGATTTTTTAAAAAAGGGATGGCGAATCCCGCCAGCTTTTCTATTCTGCCACATCATACGCCCGCCTCGGGCAGCGCAGGAAGACAGATGCAATTCGTATTCGACGGTCACAACGACGTTCTCCTCCGGCTCTGGACACACGCAAAAGATGGCAGCGACCCGATCGCGGAATTCGCAGACGGCACGACGACCGGCCACATCGATGCGCGTCGAGCCAAGGAAGGCGGCCTCTCAGGCGGCCTCTGCGCCATCTACATTCCCTCGGGCGATCTTGTCTTCGCCGATCCAGATGCCGATGGCCGCTACATCACGCCGATGGCGGCCCCTCTCGATCCGCTGCCGTCCCTCGCCATCGCCACCGAAATGGCGGCGATCGCGCTGCGGCTCGATCAGGCCGGCGCCTGGCGGCTCTGCCGGACGGTGAAGGACATCCGCGGCGCCATGGCGGACGGCATCTTTGCCGCCGTCATGCATATGGAAGGCTGCGAAGCGATCGGTGCCGATCTTTCTGCTCTCGAAGTATTTTATGCAGCGGGACTGCGATCACTTGGCCCGGTCTGGAGCCGGCACAACGTCTTCGGGCATGGTGTGCCCTTCGCCTTTCCGATGTCGCCCGACACCGGACCGGGCCTCACCGATGCCGGCTTCGCGCTGGTGAGAGAATGTAATCGCCTCGGTCTCCTCATCGACCTTGCCCATATCACCGAAAAAGGGTTCTGGGACGTGGCGAAGACGACGGATCAGCCGCTGGTCGCCAGCCACTCCAATGCGCATGCGCTGACGCCGGTCGCCCGTAATCTTACGGACAGGCAGCTCGACGCGGTCCGCGAAAGCCGCGGGGTCGTGGGGGTCAATTATGCAACCGCCATGCTGCGTCCCGACGGCCGCTCGGACAGCGACACGCCGCTGGCCGACATGATCCGCCACATCGACTATCTGGTGAATCGCATCGGCATCGACTGTGTGGCGCTCGGATCGGACTTCGACGGCGCTACCATTCCTGAGGAAATCGGCGATGCGGCCGGCAATCAGAAGCTGATTGCCGCTCTCCGGGAGGTTGGATATGGTGAGGCCGACCTGACGAAACTTGCCCGTGAAAATTGGCTTCGTATTCTCGCACAAGCTTGGCGGGAGGACCACGCCTAAAGCGCTGCGCGCCTCTGGACGCGCTCACGACAAACAATAGTTTAATGGCGCATGACCGACAAAACGCTTCGTAATCAATCAAAACAGGGGAACAGACCATGATGATCACCAGGCTCAGCCGCAAATTCCGCCTGCTTTCCGCAGGAGCCGCTCTTTCGCTGCTGATGATGGCAGCACCCTCGGCCTTTGCCGAAACGCCAAAGGATACGTTGGTCGAAGGTTTTGCCATCGACGACATCATCACGATGGATCCGGGCGAAGCCTTCGAGCTTTCAACGGCGGAAATCACCAGCAACAGCTACAGCCTGCTCGTTCGCCTCGATCTCGCCGACACATCCAAGGTGAAGGGCGATCTTGCCGAGAGCTGGAGCGTTTCGGATGACGGCCTCACCTATACGTTCAAACTGAAGCCAGGCCTCAAATTCGCCTCGGGAAATCCTGTTACTGCCGAAGACGTTGCCTGGTCGTTCGAACGGGCCGTCAAACTCGACAAGAGCCCGGCCTTCATTCTTACCCAATTCGGCCTGACTGGCGACAATGTCACCGAAAAGGCCAAGGCGGCCGATGCCAATACATTCGTCTTCACGGTCGACAAAGCCTATGCGCCGAGTTTCGTGCTCAACTGCCTGACGGCGACGGTCGCCTCCGTGGTCGACAAAAAGCTGGTGCTGGAGCATGTGAAGGCGGTAACGCCGGATGCCGAGCACAAATACGACAATGATTTCGGCAATGAGTGGCTGAAGACCGGCTATGCCGGTTCCGGGGCCTTCAAGCTGCGCGAATGGCGAGCCAACGAAGTCGTCGTGCTGGAGCGCAACGACAATTATTACGGCGACAAGGCCAAGCTCAACCGCGTCATCTATCGCTACATGAAGGAAAGCTCGGCCCAGCGGCTGGCGCTCGAAGCTGGTGATATCGACATCGCCCGCAATCTGGAGCCCGGCGATATCGACGCCGTTTCCAAGAATGCCGATCTCGCCACGACAAGTGCGCCGAAAGGCACGATCTACTATGTCAGCCTGAACAACAAGAACGAGAACCTGAAGAAGCCTGAAGTTCAGGAGGCTTTCAAGTATCTGGTCGACTACGATGCGATCGGCGCAACCTTGATCAAGGGGATCGGCGAGATCCACCAGACCTTCCTGCCGAAGGGTCAACTGGGCGCCCTGGATGAAAATCCCTACAAGCTCGACGTTGCCAGGGCCAAGGAGCTGCTTGCCAAGGCCGGCGTCCCGGACGGGTTCTCGGTGACCATGGACGTGCGCAACACGCAGCCGGTGACCGGTATTGCAGAATCCATACAGCAGACGTTGGCGCAGGCTGGCGTAAAGCTGGAAATCATCCCGGGCGACGGCAAGCAGACGCTGACCAAATATCGCGCCCGCACCCATGACATCTACATCGGCAACTGGGGCTCGGACTATTTCGACCCGAACTCGAATGCCGACACTTTCACCAGCAACCCCGACAATTCCGATGCCGGCACGGTGAAGACGCTCGCCTGGCGCAACACCTGGGAAGCGCCGGAACTCGATAAGCAAACCAAGGCCGCACTGCTCGAGCGCGACGGTGAGAAGCGCGCCGCGATGTACGAGGATATCCAGAAGAAGTTCCTCGCCAACAGCCCCTTCGTCATCATTTTCCAGCAGACCGAGGTGGCGGGCTATCGGAAGAATCTGAAGGACTTCAAACTGGGTCCGAGCTTCGACACCAATTTCGTCGGTCCGATCGCCAAGGAATAATCCGGCGGGATTAACGGCGTGAGCACCATCGAAACCACACGGGAGGCGCGGCCCCGCAAGGGCCGTGCCGGCGCCTTTGCGAAGGCTTTGGGGCGGTTCCTGTTCGCCGCCGTCACCACTTATCTCGGCCTGCTGGCCGTCACCTTCTTCATCGGCCGCGTCGTGCCGATCGATCCCGTGCTTGCCATCCTCGGCGACCGCGCCCCTACTCATGTCGTCGAGCGGGTGCGTCAGGAAATGGGTTTCAACCTGCCGCTCTATCAGCAGTTCTACATCTATATCAGAGGCATTCTGTCCGGCGATTTCGGCAACTCGGTGCTGACGACCAATCCTGTCATGATCGACATCCGCCGGGTCATGCCGGCGACGATCGAGCTCGCGACGTTGGGGACGCTGATCGGGGCCTGCGTCGGCGTGCCGCTCGGCGTCCTCGCTGCCGTGCGTCGCGGCAGCATCGCCGACCAGGTCGTTCGCGTCATCGGCCTCGTCGGCTATTCCGTGCCGATTTTCTGGCTGGCGCTGATTTCGCTGGTCATCTTCTATGCGCAGCTGCGCTGGGTGGCCTTTCCCGGCCGCATCGACATCGTCTTCGAATATACGTTCACGCCGATCACCGGCTTCTATCTTCTGGACAGCGCCTGGCAGGGGCAATGGGATGTCTTCTATGACGTCTTCCGCCACATCATCCTGCCGGCTTCGCTGCTCGGCTATTTCTCGCTCGCCTATATCAGCCGCATGACCCGCAGCTTCATGCTGAACGAGCTTTCGCAGGAATATATCGTCGCCGCGCGTGCCAAGGGGCTTTCGGAAACGCGGGTGATCTGGGGCCACGCCCTGCGCAATGCCGCCGTGCCGCTCGTCACCGTCATCGCGCTTTCCTATGCCGGCCTGCTCGAAGGATCGGTGCTGACCGAGACCGTCTTTTCCTGGCCGGGCATCGGGCTCTACATCACCAATTCGCTGCAGAACGCCGATATGAACGCCGTGCTCGGCGGCACGATCGTCATCGGGACGATCTTCATCGGCATCAATCTTCTGTCCGATCTTCTCTACCGGACACTCGATCCGAGGACGCGAAACCGATGACGGCTCCTGCCAGCCCCTCTTCTGCGATGAGCCGCCGCGAATGGCTGCTTTCCGACCGGCCGCAATCGCGCAGGCAGGCCCGTCTCGGCCGCGCTTACGTCACCTGGCGGCAGTTCACGGCCAACAGGCTCGCCGTCGTCGGCCTGCTGATCATCATCGCCCTGCTCCTGGTCGCCGCGTTTGCGGATCTCCTCGCCACACACAACCCCATCGTCGGCGATCTCCGCAATGCCCGCCTGCTGCCGCCGGGAACGAGCGGCTACCTGCTCGGCACGGATGATCAGGGCCGCGACATCTATTCACGGCTGATCTATGGATCGCGATTGACCCTGTTCGTCGTCGTGCTCGTCGCCATCATCTCCGCGCCGATCGGGCTGATCGTCGGCACGGTCTCGGGTTATGCCGGAGGCTGGGTGGATGCGACGCTGATGCGCATCACCGATATCTTTCTTGCCTTTCCGAAGCTGGTCTTGGCGCTCGCCTTCGTCGCCGCGCTCGGCCCGGGCATCCAGAACGCGGTCATCGCCATCGCCATCACCTCCTGGCCGCCCTATGCCCGCATCGCTCGGGCCGAGACGCTGACGGTCCGGCGTTCCGACTATATCTCGGCGGTGAAGCTGATGGGAGCCTCACCGATCCGCATCATCGTGCGTCATGTCATGCCGCTCTGCATTTCCTCGCTGATCGTGCGCGTGACCCTCGATATGGCTGGCATCATCCTGACAGCGGCCGGCCTCGGCTTCCTTGGTCTCGGCGCGCAGCCGCCGCTGCCGGAATGGGGCGCGATGATTGCCTCTGGCCGGCGCTTCATTCTGGATCAGTGGTGGGTCGCGGCCATGCCTGGCATCGCCATCCTCATCGTCAGCCTCGGCTTCAATCTCTTGGGCGACGGCCTGCGCGACGCGCTCGACCCGAAGGAGAGCGGCCAATGACGACGCTTCTGACGGTCGACAGGCTCAAGGTCAGTTATCCCACCCGCACCGGCGTGATCGAGGCCGTGCGCGGCGTCTCCCTCACGCTCGGCCGGGAAAGGCTCGGTATTGTCGGCGAATCCGGCTCCGGCAAGTCGCAGACCGGCCGGGCGATCATGGGGCTGACGCCGAAACACGGGATCGTCACGGCCGACAGGCTCGATTTCAGCGGCATCGATCTCCTCAAGGCATCCGTCGGAGAAAGGCGCAGGCTGCGCGGCAAGCGCATCGCTATGATCCTGCAGGATCCGAAATATTCGCTCGACCCCGTCATGACGATCGGACGGCAGATCTGCGAAACGCTGCGCACGCATGAGAAGATCGCCAAAGCGGAAGCGCGCGAACGGGCGCTCGCCATGCTGGAAGCGGTTCAGATCCGCGATCCTCAGCGGGTCTTTGACCTGTATCCGCATGAGGTTTCGGGCGGCATGGGACAGCGCGCCATGATCGCCATGATGCTGATTGCCGGACCCGAACTGCTGATTGCCGACGAACCCACTTCGGCGCTCGACGTGACGGTGCAGCTCGATGTGCTCCGCATCATGGACAGGCTGGTCGCTGAGCGCGGCATGGGGCTGATCTTCGTCTCCCATGATCTGAGACTGGTCTCTTCCTTCTGCGACCGGGTCATTGTCATGTATGCCGGCAAGATCGTCGAAGAGCTCGCGGCCGCCGATCTCAAACATGCGCAGCATCCCTATACGCGGGGACTGCTGAACTGCATGCCGGAGATCGGGGCGAACCGCCATCCGCTGCCGGTGCTCGACCGCAAGCCGGAGTGGGCGGCATGAGCGCAGCCCTCCATGTCGACAATCTCAATGTCGTCTATGATGATTTTCATGCGCTGAAGGATGTCAGCATCAGCGTCGAGCGCGGTGAATCTTTCGGCCTCGTCGGTGAATCCGGGTCGGGCAAATCCACCTTGCTGCGCGCCGTTGCCGGACTTGCGCCCATCAGCGGCGGCGCGATCCGCATCGACGGCGAAGAGTTGAAGGGTTCGAAGCGCAGCAAGGCCTTCTATCGGCGCGTGCAGATGGTCTTCCAGGATCCCTACGGCTCGCTGCATCCGCGCCAGACGATCGATCGGTTGCTGCTCGAACCGCTTGCGATCCACGCCGTTACCGACAGCGACAAGCGTATTGCCCGCGCGCTCGACGAAGTCGGCCTCGGCAATGGTTTCCGTTTCCGCTATCCGCATCAGCTTTCCGGTGGTCAGCGACAGCGTGTGGCGATCGCCAGGGCGCTGATCGTGCAACCGTCGATCCTGCTGCTCGACGAGCCGACATCGGCGCTCGACGCCTCGGTGCAGGCGGAGGTGCTGAACCTGCTCGAACAGATCCGCCGCGACCGCAAGCTCACTTTCGTCATGGTCAGCCATGACCTCGGCGTCATCACCCATATGTGCGAAAGGCTCGCGGTGATGCGCAGCGGCGCTGTCGTCGAACGATTGAGCTCGGAAGAGCTGGCGCGGGGCACGGTCCAGGAAGATTACACGAGAAATTTGATGATCGCGAGCAAGGGTTTCGTCAAAGCCTAAAGGTCATCATTTCAAGCCATTGAAAAGAAAAGGCCGGTGGGGGCGTTAAGGATAATTTTTCCTTAAAAGACGACCATTCGACTAGACTATTGACAGTCGCCGCGCTTCTGTCATGATCCTGTTAACGATTGTTAGCTTTCGTGATCGATGGAGGTCGAGGCATGTTCTTTCTAGGTGGGATGACCATGGGCTATCTCGATCCTCCCGTGAAAGCCGGTCGCAAGGAACAGATCACGGTCTCCATACCGGCGGAACAGGACCGGCGCCTGATCGGGACCGAGACCTCCGATCTGCAGCAGAACGAGAACGCCATCGAGCGCTCCTTAATCTGGGCATGGCGCACGCTCTGCTAAAGAGCGGTTGAATTTTCTCTTCCGCCCCCTCTGGACGGAAATTTATCTCTACCTACCTGATAGAGAATAAGAAATATAACAGCGAGCCGCACAACCGGCCGCACGAGAACAACGGAGGCGACACATGGCAGAGCTGGGTATTTCGCATACTCACGTGAACCACTATGGCTCGGTAGCCACCAAGAAGCCCCACGCGACGCGCCACAGGCTTCAGACGGTGCTCCATGGGACGATCTTCACCGCGGCATTCCTGTTCGTGGTGGCAATGGTCTGCGGCGTCCTCGGATAGTCGGCAGATGATAGGCCTTGGCGTGCCGGGGCTGAGTGCGCCTCATGCGGCGCGTTTCTGCGCTCGGGGCAACCCCGATCAACGCGCAGCCAGACCATGATCTGGCGAACTTTCCTCCTATCGACAAGCCGCTGCCGGGCCGCAAGGTTGCGACATGCTCGGCGCTCTGCCTTGCGCAGCAAGCGCGCCGGCTCACCAATCTTGACTTGAATTATCGCGATAGTGTCCAACTTTTCGCCATGGTCTTGCGGAGAGGGTATTGATCGACCTTCGGGCCGCGCTGGACCACGGCTAGGCCCGGTTACATCGCTTGGCCCAGACGTCATTCACCCTGGCTTCATCGATCTTCGAAGAATCGGGCCCCGTTCATGTAGCAGTCATGATAAGCAGTGCAAAAGGCTGAGCAAAACAGCCATAACTTTGTTTGGATCCAGAACCGAACCCATGTCTATTGCCAATCTTTCTCCGAGCCTCCCCCGCGAACCCGAGATGAAGCAAATCGATCACAATGATTCGATCCGCTCGACCTATCTTTCCATCGAGGACATCAAGGCGATGGGCGAGGCAGTCGCCGTCAACGGCGTCGACAAGCTGCCGGCTTTCGCCGCCTTTGATTTCTTCGCGCGCCACAAGGAAAACGAGAAGGAAATCCTGCGCGTCTACCGCACCACGGCAACCGACGTCGAGGCCGGAGAGACGATCACGCCGGCGGCGGAATGGCTGCTGGACAATCACTACATCGTCGAAGAGGCGATCCAGGAGGTGCGGCGCGACTTTCCCCGCCGCTTCTACCGCGAACTGCCGACCATGCGTGTCGGCGGCGTCGACATTCCGCGCACGCTGGTGCTTGCCTGGCTCTACGTCGCCCATACCCACAGCACGATCTCGCAGGAAAGCCTGACGGCGCTGGTCGACGGCTTCCAGACACGCGAGACGCTGAGGATCGGCGAACTCTGGGCCCTGCCCTCGCTGGTGCGCTATGTGCTGGTGGAAAACCTTCGCCGCATTTCGAGCCGTGTCGAAGCCAGCCGCCGCCTGCGCCGCCGCGCCAATGAGGCGGCCGACGAATTGGTGCGCCTGACCGATCCCGCCAAGGCGGCCGCCTATCTGAAGACGCTGGAACCGCTTGCCGAAGACAATACCTTCTCGACGCAGTTCCTTTATCGCCTGCGTGACGGCTCACAGACGTCGAGTCTGGCGATCACCTGGCTCGATGAACGCCTGGAAGAGCTCGGTCGCAACACCGAAGAGGCGACGACGGCCGAACACAGCCGTCTCTCTTCCGGCAACGTGACGATGGGCAACATCATCCGTAGCCTGCGCGAGATCGACGATACCGAATGGTCGGTCTGGGTCGAACAGGTCAGCCATGTCGACAAGCTGCTCTGGGAGCATTCGGATTACGGCATCCTCGATTCCGGTTCGCGAAACAAATACCGCAAGCAGATCGAGAAACTGGCCAAGCGCTCGCCGCTGACCGAAATGCAAATTGCTCAGCTGGCGCTCGACATGACCGAGGCCGCCAAGGCCTCCGACGAGCCGCAGCCACATGAGCCGAATGTCGGCGGCTTCCTGTCCGGCGCGCAACGGCCGAAGCTCGAGGCGCGGGCGAATTATCGCCCAACGATCACCCAGCACTTCGTGCGCGCCGTGCGCCGGTTCAACTGGCTGTCGATCGCGCTGCCCGTCATGCTGCTGACGATCATCGCCATGGCGATCGTCGGCAGGTTCATGGCAAGTGCCGGAATGGGCGCAATCGAGATCGCAATCCTGCTGATCATGTTCTCATTGCCAGCCTCGGAGGGCGCAACGGGTCTCTTCAATACCCTGTTGTCCTTCTTCGTGACCCCGGCCCGCCTCGTCGGCTACGAGTTCAAGGAAGGCATTCCGGAGGATGCGCGCACGCTGCTCGTCGTGCCGTGCCTGATCTCGAATCGCGATAGCGTCGACGATCATGTGCGCAATCTCGAGGTTCACTACCTCGCCAATCCGCGCGGCGAGATCTATTTCGCGCTGCTCAGCGACTGGCCGGATAGCGATGTCGAGGAAACGCCAGCCGATCTCGAAGTTCTCGACTATGCCAGACGCGAGATCGCCAATCTGTCCGCTCGCTATGCCTATGACGGCAAGACGCGCTTCTATCTGCTGCACCGCCGCCGCCTGTATAATCCCGCCGAAGGTGTCTGGATGGGCTGGGAGCGCAAGCGTGGCAAGCTGCATGAGCTGAACATGCTGCTGCGCGGCGACCGCGACACGACCTATCTCTCCGGCGCCAACACCGTCCCGGCCAATGTGCAATATGTCATGACGCTCGATGCCGACACGCGCCTGATGCGCGATACCGTCACCAAGCTAGTCGGCAAGCTCTATCACCCGATCAACCGCCCGGTGATCAATCCGAAGACCGGCCGTGTCGAAAGCGGCTATGGCGTGCTGCAGCCACGTGTCACTCCGTCGCTGACGACGGGCAAGGACGCCTCGGTCTTCCAGCGCGTCTTTTCGATCAACCGCGGCCTCGACCCCTATGTCTTCACCGTCTCCGACGTCTATCAGGATCTCGCCGGCGAAGGCACCTTCACCGGCAAGGGGCTTTATCACGTCGACGCCTTCGAAGCCTCGCTGAAGGGCCGGATCGAGGAGAATTCCGTTCTCAGCCACGACCTTCTCGAAGGTTCGATGGCGCGCTGCGCCCTTGTCACCGATCTCGAGCTCGTCGAGGATTTCCCGATCCGCTACGAGGTGGAGACGTCGCGCCAGCATCGCTGGGCGCGCGGCGACTGGCAGCTCCTGCCCTATATGTTCAATCCGAAATACGGCGTCACGGCCCTTGGCCGCTGGAAGATGTTCGACAATCTGCGCCGTTCGCTGACGCCGATCGCCTGGTTCTTCGCCTCCGTGCTCGGCTGGTATTTCATGGGTCCGCTCGGCGCGCTCGTCTGGCAGATTCTGCTGATTTTCTGCCTGTTCGTGGCGCCGACGCTGTCGCTCATCAACGGCATCATCCCCCGCACCAGCGATATCGTCGCCCGCGCCCATCTCTATACGGTCTGGTCGGATATCACCGCCGCCAATGCGCAGGTCGCATTGCGGATTGTCTTCATTGCCGATTCGGCCGCGATGATGGCGGATGCCATCGGCCGTTCGCTTTACCGTCTGTTCGTCAGCCGCAAGCTGATGCTGCAGTGGAGGACCGCCGCCAGCGTACAGGCCGGCGGCCAAGGCACCCTTGCCTCCTATTACAAGCAGATGTGGCACGCGCCCGTATTGGCGCTGCTGGCGCTCGGTTTCGCAGCACTTCCGGGTGACAACAACGCCTTTCTCGTCGGCATCCCCTTTGCGCTGCTGTGGATCCTCTCGCCTGTCGTCGCCTGGTATGTCAGCCAGTCGGCAGAGACCGAGGACCGGCTCGAAGTTGCCGATTCCGTGTCGAGCGAGCTGCGCAAGATCGCCCGGCGCACCTGGCGGTATTTCGAGACTTTCACGACGGCCGAGCAGAATTATCTGCCGCCGGACAATATCCAGGAAACGCCGCATGTCATCGTCGCGGCCCGCACCTCGCCGACCAATATCGGCGTCTACCTGCTCTCCGTGGTTTCCGGCCGCCATTTCGGCTGGTTCTCCTTCGAGGAAACGCTTGAGCGGCTGGAGCAGACGATCGCGACCATCGATAAAATGGAGAAGTTTCGCGGCCATCTCTTCAACTGGTATCACACCGATACGCTACAGACGCTCGGGCCGCGTTACGTCTCGGCCGTCGACAGCGGCAATCTCGCCGGTCACCTGATCGCGATTTCCTCGGCCTGCCGCAACTGGGCCGAGGCGCCGTCCGCCCATATGCAGGGCAATCTCGACGGCGTCGGCGACACGGCCGGCATTTTGGGCGAAGTGCTGGCGGATCTACCCGACGACCGCAAGACCGTGCGCCCGCTGCGCCGGCGCTTGGAAGAGCGCATCGTCGGCTTCCAGAACGCGCTTGCCGCTGTCAAGCGCGAGCATGAATTCGCCTCGATCCGCATCATCAACCTTGCCGTTCTCGCACGCGACATCGAGAAGCTCGCGGCCAATCTCGACCATGAGGTCAAGTCGAAGCAGAGCGAAGAGGTCACCCAATGGGCGGCATCGCTGGTGAAGGTCTGCGAGGCGCATATATCAGACAGCACCTTCGACCTTTCCAAGGTCGATGCGCTGAGGCCACGGCTGGTGGCGCTGCGCGACAAGGCCCGTGATCTGGCCTTCTCGATGGATTTCGGCTTCCTCTTCCGGCCGGAACGCCGCCTGCTGTCGATCGGCTATCGCGTCGAAAGCGGCGAGCTCGACCAGGCCTGCTACGATCTCTTGGCTTCCGAATGCCGTCTGACCAGCCTCTTCGGCATCGCCAAGGGCGACCTGCCGACGGAACACTGGTATCGCCTCGGCCGCCAGGTCGTGCCGGTGGGCTCACGCGGCGCGCTGGTCTCCTGGTCCGGCTCGATGTTCGAATATCTGATGCCGCCGCTCGTCATGCAGGAGCGTGGCGGGGGCATTCTCAACCAGACAAACAATCTGGTCGTCGTCGAGCAGATGAATTATGCCCGCAAGCTCGGCATCCCGTGGGGCATTTCGGAAGCGGCCTTCAATGCCCGCGATCATAACCTCAATTACCAGTACACGAATTTCGGCGTGCCGACGCTCGGTCTCAAGCGCGGCCTCGGCCACAATGCCGTCATCGCCCCCTATGCTTCGCTGCTGGCCAGCCAGTACGATCCGCCGGGCGCACTCGAAAACCTGCAGAGGCTGCGCAAGGTCGGCGCGCTTGGCAAGTTCGGCTTCCACGACGCGGTCGATTTCACGCCGACGCGCGTGCCGGAAGGCAAGAAATGCGCGGTGGTCTACAATTATTACGCCCACCATCACGGCATGTCGATCGCAGCCGTCGCCAATGTCGCCTTCAACGGCCATCTGCGCGAGCTCTTCCACTCCGACCCTGTCATCGAGGCGGCCGAGCTGCTGCTGCAGGAAAAGGCGCCGCGCGACATTCCCGTCATGAGCGGCAAGCATGAATCCGACACGCCGGCCAGCATCCAGGACGATCTCATGCGGCCGGAGATCAGGAAGATCAGCGATCCCCTTTCGCGCGACCGCGAACTCGTGTTCCTGTCGAACGGCCATTATTCGCTGATGCTGACAGCGACGGGCGCAGGTTATTCCCGCTGGAACGGCCTTTCCGTTTCCCGCTGGAAGGCCGATCCGACCGAAGACCGCTGGGGCACCTTCATCTTCCTGCGCGATACCGCCACCAATGAATGGTGGTCGGCGACGGCAGAGCCGAAGGGCGTCGAAGGCGAAAAGATCAAGGTCGAGTTCGCCGATGAAAAGGCGCAGTTCACCAAAACGGTTGGCGATCTGACGAGCGAGGTTGAGTGCATCATTGCGACCGAGCATGATGCCGAGGCCCGCCGTGTCACCCTGCTGAACATGGGCATGGAAGACCGTTTCATCGAAGTCACCTCCTATCTCGAACCGGTGATCACCTCTGATGATTCCGACAATGCGCATCCGGCATTCGCCCGCATGTTCGTCAAGACCGAGATCGGCAAGCGCGGCGACGTCATCCGCGCCGAACGCAACAAACGCGATCCGAACGAGCCGAACATCAGCATCGCGCATCTGATCGTCGACAATGCCGGCGACACCCGTCACACCGAATTCGAGACCGACCGACGCAAGTTCATCGGCCGTGGCCGCAGCCTCGCCGATGCGGCGGCCTTCGATCCGGGCGCCGCACTTTCCGGCAGCGACGGCTTCACGCTCGATCCTGTCATGTCGCTGCGCCGCACCGTCCGTGTACCGGCCGGCAAGAAGGTCAGCGTGTTCTTCTGGACGATCGCCGCTCCGAGCCGCGAGGAGGTCGACAAGGCCGTCAACCGCTATCGTCATCCCGACGCCTTCAACCATGAGCTCGTCCAGGCCTGGACGCGCACGCAGGTGCAGATGCGCCATGTCGGCGTCACTTCGCAGCAGGCGGCAGCCTTCCAGCATCTCGGACGCTACCTCGTCTATCCCGACATGCAGCTGCGCAAGGATGAGGCGACCGTCGAGGCCGGCTTGCAGTCGCAATCGGCGCTGTGGCCGCTGGCGATCTCCGGCGATTTCCCGATCTTCACCCTGCGCGTCAACGACGACATGGATCTCGACATCGCCCGCGAGGCGCTGCTGGCACAGGAATATCTGCGCTCACGCGGCGTCACCGCCGATCTCATCATCATGAACGAACGCGCCTCCTCCTACGCACAGGACATGCAGCACGCGCTCGACGCCATGTGCGAGAACGTTCGCCGCATGGGCCAGGCCGACGGGTTGCGCCAGCATATCTTCGCGGTTCGAAAGGACCTCATGGAAGAGAGCACCTATCATGCGGTGATCGCGGCTTCCCGCGTCACCCTGCATGCCAAGAACGGCAAGGTCGTCGACCAGATCAACCGCGCGGTCGCTCTGTTTGCACCCTCGAAGGAGGAACTGCAGGAGATGGAGCGCGCCGAGCGCAACAAGCCTCCGGTCAAGCGTATCGCGCCGGTACCGCCGCCTGTCGTGCCCGCCGTCGTCATCGAAGAGGAAGGCGATCTCGACTTCTGGAACGGCATCGGCGGCTTTGGCAGCGACGGCCGCGAATATGTGGTTCGCCTGCCCGGAGGTCATGCGACGCCGCAGCCTTGGATCAACGTCATTTCCAACGACAGGTTCGGCTTCCATGTATCGGCGGAAGGCGCGGGTTTCACCTGGAGCGTCAATTCGCGCGATTACCAGCTGACGCCTTGGTCGAACGATGCGGTGGTCAACCGTTCGGGCGAGGCCTTCTATCTTGCCGATCTCGACAGCGGCGCGGTCATGACGCCCTTCGCGGCGCTGTCGCGCCGGCCGGATATTCGTTTCGAAGCCCGCCACGGGCTCGGCTATTCCGTATTCTCCAGCGTTCAGCACGAGATCGCGCTTGAGGTGACGCAAACGATCCACCGCGACAAGCCGGTGAAACTGCAGCGCCTGCGCCTGCGCAACACCGGTTCGGCCGGCCGCAGGCTGCGGCTCTACGGTTATGTCGAATGGGTCCTCGGCAATAATCCCGGACGCACGGCGCCCTTTATTCTGTCCAGACATGATGAGGCGACGGGAGCGCTGTTTGCCACCAATCCCTACAGCATCGATTTTTCCAACCGAACCGCTTTCTTCGCGGCGAGCGAGACGCCTTCGAGCGTCTGCGCAAGCCGGCGCGAATTCATCGGCAAGGCGGGAACGATCCAGGCGCCGCAGGCCGTCATGTCGGCGGCCGCGCTTTCCGGTGCCACCGAACTCGATGGCGATCCGGCCGCTGCTCTCGCAATCGACATCGAACTCGGCGCCGGCGAGGAGCGCGACTTCACCTTCTTCCTCGGCGATACGCCGACGGAAGAAGAAGCGCGCGCCGTCATCGCCGAGATCCGCGAGGCGTCGTTCGACGATGCTGTCGAGGCAAACCGCGCCTTCTGGCGGGATTTCACCGGCCGGCTGCAGATCTCGACGCCGGATCGCGGCATGAACAACCTCGTCAACACCTGGCTGCCCTATCAGAGCCTCGGCTGCCGCATCATGGCCCGCACCGCCTTCTACCAGGCAAGCGGCGCCTTCGGCTTCCGCGACCAGCTGCAGGACACGCTGGCCTTCCTGCTGCACGAACCCTCGATCGCCCGCCGGCAGATCCTGAACGCCGCCTCGCGCCAATTCCGTGAGGGCGACGTCCAGCATTGGTGGTTGCCGGGAACGGGTGCCGGGGTCCGCACCATGATCTCGGATGACGTCGTCTGGCTGAGCTACGCGATCCATCAATATTGCAGCGTTACCGGCGACAAGGGCGTACTCGATGAGGAGCTTGCCTTCCTGGAAGGCCCGGCGCTTCTCGAAGGCCAGCACGACTCCTTCTATCAGCCGGAGATTTCCGAGGGGAAGGCGAGCGTCTACGAACATGCGGCGCTGGCGCTCGATCTCGCCATCGCCCGCAAGGGAGACAACGGCTTGCCGCTGTTCCTCGGCGGCGACTGGAACGACGGCATGAACCGCGTCGGCATCGGCGGACGCGGCACCAGCGTATGGCTCGGCTGGTTCCTGGCGGGCGCATTGCGCGCCTTCATTCCCTATGCCGAAGAGCGCGGCGATGCGGCGCGGGCAGAGCGTTGGACGACGCATCTCGCCGCGCTGAAGAAGGCGCTGGAAACGGCTGCCTGGGACGGGAGCTACTATCGTCGCGGCACGTTCGACGACGGCGCGCTGCTCGGCTCCAAGGAAAGCCCGGAATGCCGGATCGATTCGATCGCACAATCCTGGAGCGTTCTCTCCGGCGAGGGCGACGCTACCCGTGCCGGGAAGGCGATGGATGCCGTGCTCGACCAGCTGGTCGACGAGAAAGCCCGCATCATCCGGCTGTTCACGCCGCCTTTCGTCAATTCCGCCAGAGATCCCGGCTACATCAAGGCCTATCCGCCGGGCGTCCGTGAAAATGGCGGCCAGTATACCCATGCCGCAACCTGGGTGGTGATGGCGCTGGCGGAGCTGAAGCGCGGCGATGATGCGCTGCGCTGCTTCCAGATCCTCAATCCGATCACGCATGCGCTCGACAAGGCTTCCGCCGAACAATATCGGGTCGAACCCTATGTCGTGGCAGCCGATGTCTATGGACACGAGCCCTATACGTCGCGCGGCGGCTGGACCTGGTACACCGGATCGGCCGGCTGGCTCTATAGGGCAGCCGTCGAAGGCATTCTCGGTATCCGAGTGAAAAACGGCCGGCTTTACGTGCGTCCGTCGCTCCCCTCAGAATGGGACGGTTTTGCGGCGGAGGTGGAGCAGGGCGGCGGCAAATACCGCATTTCGGTCTCAAAAGCGTCCAATGCCAGCGGCTACACTCTGTCGATCAACGGCAGCGAAGTCACCGATCCCGAAGAGGGATATCCGCTCGGATAACAGCGTTCTCCACGCTGAAGAACACGGCGATTCGCGACGGCCAAAAGGGAACCCTTTTGGCCGTCGTCGCGTTTGCAAAATCGGAAAACAGGAGAAACCCATATGGCAAGCACGCTGACCGAAGCCATCGGCACCGAGCGCAGTTCCTCATCCGCAGCTGCGACGGGGCGCGATACAAGGCTTGACGTGCTGCGTGGCCTGGCCCTGATCATGATTTTCATCAATCATGTTCCCGGACAGATCTTCGAATATGTGACGACCAAGAATTTCGGTTTTTCCGATGCCGCCGAAGCCTTCGTCCTGATCTCCGGCATCGCCGTCGGCCTCGCCTATGGTTCCCGCTTCGAGCCGGGCGGCCGCATCAAGACGGCAATCAAGGCAGCACGGCGCGCCTTCACGCTCTACCTTGCGCATATGATCACCACCTTCATGACGCTGGCGCTCTTCATCTGTGGTGCCTGGCTGTTTCATCGGCCGGGGCTGCTGGTCGAGATCAATATCCTGGCGGTTCTCATGAACCTGAAGGAAGGCATCCCGGCGCTGCTGCTGCTCGGTCACCAGATCGGCTACAACAATATCCTGCCGATGTATGGCGCATTGTTGCTGATGGTGCCGATCATCTTGCTCCTCAACGAGCGAAGCCCGCTTCTGGCGCTCGCCGTTTCCGGCACGGTCTGGCTGCTGGCCGGCATTTACGAGGTGGCGCCACACAATTTGCTGATAGAGGGCTACTGGTTCCTCAATCCGCTCTCCTGGCAGTTCCTGTTTTCGATCGGAATTGTTTCGATCCTGCATATCAAGCGGGGGGGCACGATCCCGCGGCATCCGTTGTTGTTTGCGGCTGCCGCCGGCTATGTCCTGCTGTCCTTCGTCTGGGTAACCGGCCATCTCTGGATTTTCGGCAATTCGCTGGCAGCGCTCGGGCTGCCCACTGTCGTCACCGGTTTCGACAAGACCTTCCTGTCGCTGCCGCGGCTGCTGCATGTGCTAGCGCTGACCTATCTCATCATCAGCATTCCGGCGTTCTCGCGCATCCTGCGGCGCCCCGCCGAACACCCGCTGACAATCCTCGGCCGCCATTCGCTGAACATCTTCGTCGCCGGCACGATCCTCGCCATGATCGGCCAGGTCGTGCTCTATGTCACCAACAAGGATCCGCTTGTCGGTCCGCTTTTCGTGATCGCGGGTGTCGCGGCGCAATTCGCCTATGCCTACTACCTCGAGCACAAGCGCCAGCTGGGCAAAATCAAGCACAAGCTGGTGACTGAGATCGCCGCCGTCCCTGTGCCCGTGAGAGTCGGCGGAGCGGCAAATACCTATCGCCGGACCAATCGGAAATAGAGATTCACCGATCTGATTGAAGAGCTGCGGGCTTAGCGGGCGCCCCGAAATCGGCATCGAAAGCACTACGACATTGCAGCGCCTTTCGCGCGTCTGAAAAGACGCGCTGCGCTGTAATCCCGCCGGCTCAACTTTTATGAACGAGAATATTCACCAGCCGGTCGAAAGGATCGCGCACGTAGAAGCGCCTGACGCCCCAGGGCTCGTCGGCCGGACCGTATTCGATCGGAACGCCAGCGGCAGACATCGCCTCGAAAGCAGCATCGAGATCATCCACCTCGATGGAGAGATCAGGCACCGGAGTCCCTGAACCCCCTTGGCTGGCGACACTGAGCTGAACCTTCATGGAAGTATTCGCGCCGAACGTGACGATCCAGCCGAGATCCATCATCAGGTCAAGCCCGAGAATATCCTGATAGAAATGTTTGGCGGCCATGATGTCGGGCGCCTGGATATTGGCGACGATGCGCAGGACTTCCATGCCGCTCTCCTGGGTATCGGCTAGCGACAACAGCTTAGAGCCTTTCCGGGTTGGATTGAAGCTAGCCCGAAAAGGCTCCAGAGAGAATCGGCGATGTGATCAATCAGTCCGGCCGCCAGACATGTCGTGCCTCGATCTCGCTTGGCAGAGAGCTGGCCGCCGGGACAAAGGAAGGCCCACGCGGCTTTCTGCTATCCCAGAAAGCTACCCTGGAAAAACAAAAGGCCGGAAGAGCACCTGCCCTTCCGGCCTTATCCTGTAACCCGAAGCGCTCAGGCGGCTTCGGTGGTATGGGCCTTGCGGACTTCTTCGTCCGTCAGGATGCCGCTGGCGCGCAGCAGCGCGGCGAAGCGGCCGTTGCTGTGGCTGAGCTCATCGAAGCCGCCCTGCTCGACGACACGTCCATCATCGAGGAAGAGCACCATATCGGCTTCGCGGACCGTCGAGAGGCGGTGGGCGATGATGAAGGTGGTGCGGTTCTGCCGCAGATTGTCGATCGCGGCCTTGACGCGGGCTTCAGTCTCTACGTCGAGCGCCGAGGTCGCTTCATCGAGCACTAGGATCGGCGCATCCTTGAGAATGGCGCGGGCAATCGCAATGCGCTGACGTTCACCACCGGAGAGCTTGTTGCCGCGTTCGCCGACATGGGTATCGTAACGATCCTCGCGGGTCTCGATGAAGTCGGCGGCGGCGGCGGCTTCGGCAGCACGGCGCATGTCCTCCTCGCTCGCACCTTCGCGGCCGAGGCGGATATTGTCGCTGATCGAACGATTCAGCAGGCCCGCATCCTGGAAGACGGTGGCGATATGGCGACGCAGCGACTTCCGGGTCACCTTGGTGATATCGGTGCCGTCGACGAGGATCTGGCCGCCCTGCGGGTCGTAGACGCGCTGCAGCAGGTTGACCAGCGTCGTCTTGCCGGCGCCGGTCGGGCCGACGATGGCAACCGTCTGGCCTGCCTTTACCGAGAAGGAGACATTGTGCAGGCCCTGCGAACTGTTGCCGAAGCCGAAGGAGACGTCGCGGAATTCAATCGCACCCTTGACGTTCTTGATCTCGCCATTGCCGGCCGGCTCTTCACGATCACGCACGGAATCTTCGAGCGTATAGAAGTCCTCGAGCTTGGAGCGGGCCTCGAAGATCTGCGTTGCGAATTGACGCATCAGGTCGAGACGGGCGATCAGCAGGTTGGCAAAGCCGATGAAGGCAATGACATCACCGATGCGCAGCTCGCCGGACTGGACGAGCATCGTGCCGATGATCAGAACCACCATCATCGCGATGGTCGAGGCCATGCGGTTCAGCGCGCTGGCGAGCGCCCACCAGTCGAGCACCGGATACTGCGCTTCGAGCAGCCGGTTGGCGAAGGACTTCAACGCCTTGGTTTCCGCTTCGATGCGGTTGTAGCTATGCAGAACGGAGACGTTGCTGATCGAGTCGCTGACATGCGAAAAGACGGTATGGTAGTGGTTCTCGACCGAAGCCTGGCCATCCTTGGTGCGGCTCATGACCACGCGGCCGATCAGCCAATAGGCGATGCCAAGCACGATCAGCACGGCGGAGAGGCGCAAGTCCATCGACATTGCGGTCGGCACCAGCAGGGCCAGCGCAATGACCGTCGACAGGTGGTTGCGCATGAATTCCAGCCAGAGGCCGAACAGCGTCTCGCAGGCACGCAGCAGCGTATGCAGCGCGTTGGAGGTGCCGCGCTGATGGTGCCAGGCGAGCGGCATGGAAATGATGCGTCCGAAAGCTTCCGTCAGCAGCGTTGCCCGCCGGCCATGGGCGAGCCGGTCGGCCTCTCGGGAGACCAGAACGAAGGCGACAGTATTGAACACGGCGAAGGCAGCCCACATGAAGAGGATGGGTTTGACTTCACCCTTGCCCGATATCGCATCGATGATGCGACCGAACAGGATCGGTTCCGCAATGGTGATGGTCGCCAGAACAATGTTGGCGATAACGACCAGGGATACGCGGAGCTTGTAAGCGCCAAGATAGCGCAGAGCTCTTGCATAGACCTTGAATAGCGACACGTCTAACCTCTTGTGCATCTGCGAAAACGGGATGATGGGATGCTACAAAAGGCTACCTGAACCGGCGATTAACGGAGTATTCGGGATTCAGTCCCGCCGGGTGCTTAACTTGATCTCACGATCGCAGCCGCGACGAATTTGAAGCTGCCTCAATGGGATAGAACGCAGGGACGTTCTCGGGCTCCTCAGATTTTTCGGCAGCGGGGTCTAGCGCCGGAATTCCACCATGATTATATCTCGCAACAATTTGCGCTTGCATTTCAATCGCTGTTTAGCGCAGCATTAAATTAGAGACTGCATTTTTGAAGAAGACCGTTACGCGATCAATCTGAACAGCCGCCAACGGCCTCGATGCGGGCTTCAGGTCCGGGCAAAGGGCGCTATTTGTGAATATTAATTCTTTAATTCAATTGCTTGTAATTCTGGAAGAGTGCCCAAATCCGGACGCCGTCGTCGCCGAACTCGAGCAGGTCCTCCACGGTTCCGGTTTCGAGTATTACGGTCTGCTGCGACATTTGCAGCAAAACCCGGCGCAGCAGAATATCGAACTGCGCGCCGCGCCGCTTGCCGGCCGCTGGCCGGAACAATGGCTACAGATATATGCCGCAAAAAAATATGTCCGGATCGATCCGATGGTGCGTTATCTCGCGCATGCGCAACGGCCTTTCCGCTGGCGGGAGAGCATGGCAGCCTTCGACGGTGACGCGCATCAGCGCCGCATGGAGCAGATGATGGTCGATGCCTTCGGCCACGGATTGGAGGACGGCTATCTCTTTCCGATTCATGGGCGCAACGGCATTCTCGGCAGCCTCACCCTCGGCGGCAAACCAATCGACTTGTCGCCGGTGGAAATCGCGCTGCTCGAGGCCGTGGCGCGCAAGAGCTTCTGGCGATTGCTCGACCTCACAGGCGAGGCTGAGGCGCTGGAAACGGTGCTGCCGACCGAGACGCCGCTGACGCGGCGCGAGATGGAAATCCTCCACTATCTCGCCGAAGGCATGACGTCGATGGAGATCAGCAAGATGCTGAAGATCTCAAATCATACCGTCGACTGGTACATGAACGGTCTGCAGAACAAGCTGAAGGCGAAAAACAGGCAGCAGGCAGTGGCGCTTGCCTTCCGTCACGGTCTGATAAGCTAGGCTTCTTTTTATCCGCCTGCTGAAATCGCTGCATACTGCCGGCCGACAGGCTCTGGCATGGCGAGAAAGTGCATTTCGCAGTCGCAAGAGAAATTGAACTTCCCGTGACAAGAAGTTAAGAATTTTCTTCGCGGGTGCAGCATGCCCGCGTCTGAACGACGGAGGAGACCGTTTTGCCCATATCCAAGATACTCGTTGCCAATCGCTCTGAAATAGCCATCCGCGTGTTCCGCGCGGCCAACGAGCTTGGAATAAAAACGGTGGCGATCTGGGCGGAAGAGGACAAGCTGGCGCTGCACCGCTTCAAGGCGGACGAGAGTTATCAGGTCGGCCGCGGACCGCATCTTGCCCGCGACCTCGGGCCGATCGAAAGCTATCTGTCGATCGACGAGGTGATCCGCGTCGCCAAGCTTTCCGGTGCCGACGCCATCCATCCGGGCTACGGCCTCTTGTCGGAAAGCCCCGAATTCGTCGATGCCTGCAACAAGGCCGGCATCATCTTCATCGGCCCGAAGGCCGATACGATGCGCCAGCTTGGCAACAAGGTCGCAGCGCGCAACCTGGCGATCTCGGTCGGCGTACCGGTCGTGCCGGCGACCGAGCCACTGCCGGACGATATGGCCGAAGTGGCGAAGATGGCGGCGGCGATCGGCTATCCCGTCATGCTGAAGGCATCCTGGGGCGGCGGCGGTCGCGGCATGCGCGTCATTCGTTCCGAGGCCGACCTCGCCAAGGAAGTGACGGAAGCCAAGCGCGAGGCGATGGCGGCCTTCGGCAAGGACGAGGTCTATCTCGAAAAACTGGTCGAGCGCGCCCGCCACGTCGAAAGCCAGATCCTCGGCGACACCCACGGCAATGTCGTGCATCTCTTCGAGCGCGACTGTTCCGTTCAGCGCCGCAATCAGAAGGTCGTCGAGCGCGCGCCCGCACCCTATCTTTCGGAAGCGCAGCGCCAGGAACTCGCCGCCTATTCGCTGAAGATCGCAGGGGCGACCAACTATATCGGCGCCGGCACCGTCGAATATCTGATGGATGCCGATACCGGCAAATTTTACTTCATCGAAGTCAATCCGCGCATCCAGGTCGAGCACACGGTGACCGAAGTCGTCACCGGCATCGATATCGTCAAGGCGCAGATCCACATCCTGGACGGCGCCGCGATCGGCACGCCGCAATCCGGCGTGCCGAACCAGGAAGACATCCGTCTCAACGGTCACGCCCTGCAGTGCCGCGTGACGACGGAAGATCCGGAGCACAACTTCATTCCGGATTACGGCCGCATCACCGCCTATCGCTCGGCTTCCGGCTTCGGCATCCGGCTTGACGGCGGCACCTCTTATTCCGGCGCCATCATCACCCGCTATTACGATCCGCTGCTCGTCAAGGTCACGGCCTGGGCGCCGAACCCGCTGGAAGCCATTTCCCGCATGGACCGGGCGCTGCGCGAATTCCGCATCCGTGGCGTCGCCACCAACCTGACCTTCCTCGAAGCGATCATCGGCCATCCGAAATTCCGCGACAACAGCTACACCACCCGCTTCATCGACACGACGCCGGAGCTCTTCCAGCAGGTCAAGCGCCAGGACCGCGCGACGAAGCTTCTGACCTATCTCGCCGACGTCACCGTCAATGGCCATCCCGAGGCCAAGGACAGGCCGAAGCCCCTCGAGAATGCCGCCAGGCCGGTGGTGCCCTATGCCAATGGCAACGGGGTGAAGGACGGCACCAAGCAGCTGCTCGATACGCTCGGCCCGAAAAAATTCGGCGAATGGATGCGCAATGAGAAGCGCGTGCTTCTGACCGACACCACGATGCGCGACGGCCACCAGTCGCTGCTCGCAACCCGCATGCGTACCTATGACATCGCCAGGATCGCCGGCACCTATTCGCATGCGCTGCCGAACCTCTTGTCGCTCGAATGCTGGGGCGGCGCCACCTTCGACGTCTCGATGCGCTTCCTCACCGAAGATCCGTGGGAGCGGCTGGCGCTGATCCGAGAGGGGGCGCCGAACCTGCTCCTGCAGATGCTGCTGCGCGGCGCCAATGGCGTCGGTTACACCAACTATCCCGACAATGTCGTCAAATACTTCGTCCGCCAGGCGGCCAAAGGCGGCATCGATCTCTTCCGCGTCTTCGACTGCCTGAACTGGGTCGAGAATATGCGGGTGTCGATGGATGCGATTGCCGAGGAGAACAAGCTCTGCGAGGCGGCGATCTGCTACACCGGCGATATCCTCAATTCCGCCCGCCCGAAATACGACTTGAAATATTACACCAACCTTGCCGTCGAGCTTGAGAAGGCCGGCGCCCATATCATTGCGGTCAAGGATATGGCGGGCCTTCTGAAGCCGGCTGCTGCCAAGGTTCTGTTCAAGGCGCTGCGTGAAGCAACCGGCCTGCCGATCCATTTCCACACGCATGACACCTCGGGCATTGCGGCGGCAACGGTTCTTGCCGCCGTCGAAGCCGGTGTCGATGCCGTCGATGCGGCGATGGATGCGCTCTCCGGCAACACCTCGCAACCCTGTCTCGGCTCGATCGTCGAGGCGCTCTCCGGCTCCGAGCGCGATCCCGGCCTCGATCCGGCATGGATCCGCCGCATCTCCTTCTATTGGGAAGCGGTGCGCAACCAGTATGCCGCCTTCGAAAGCGACCTCAAGGGACCGGCATCGGAAGTCTATCTGCATGAAATGCCGGGCGGCCAGTTCACCAACCTCAAGGAGCAGGCCCGCTCGCTGGGGCTGGAAACCCGCTGGCACCAGGTGGCGCAGGCCTATGCCGACGCCAACCAGATGTTCGGCGATATCGTCAAGGTGACGCCATCCTCCAAGGTCGTCGGCGACATGGCGCTGATGATGGTCTCCCAGGACCTGACCGTCGCCGATGTCGTCAGCCCCGACCGCGAAGTCTCCTTCCCGGAATCGGTCGTCTCGATGCTGAAGGGCGATCTCGGCCAGCCTCCGTCTGGATGGCCGGAAGCGCTGCAGAAGAAAGCATTGAAGGGCGAAAAGCCCTATACGGTGCGCCCCGGCTCGCTGCTCAAGGAAGCCGATCTCGATGCGGAACGCAAAGTCATCGAGAAGAAGCTTGAGCGCGAGGTCAGCGACTTCGAATTCGCTTCCTATCTGATGTATCCGAAGGTCTTCACCGACTTTGCGCTTGCCTCCGATACCTACGGTCCGGTTTCGGTGCTGCCGACGCCCGCCTATTTTTACGGGTTGGCGGACGGCGAGGAGCTGTTCGCCGACATCGAGAAGGGCAAGACGCTCGTCATCGTCAATCAGGCGGTGAGCGCCACCGACAGCCAGGGCATGGTCACTGTCTTCTTCGAGCTCAACGGCCAGCCGCGCCGTATCAAGGTGCCCGATCGGGCCCACGGGGCGACGGGAGCCGCCGTGCGCCGCAAGGCCGAACCCGGCAATGCCGCCCATGTCGGTGCGCCGATGCCGGGCGTCATCAGCCGTGTCTTTGTCTCTTCAGGCCAGGCCGTCAATGCCGGCGACGTGCTCGTCTCCATCGAGGCCATGAAGATGGAAACCGCGATCCATGCGGAAAAGGACGGCACCATTGCCGAAGTGCTGGTCAAGGCCGGCGATCAGATCGATGCCAAGGACCTGCTGGCGGTTTACGGCGGATGAGCGAACGGCACGAAAGGTTTCGTTCGCCCGTCCTTGTCAGGTCGCGCTGATCACCCGATTGTGTAGAGTCAGGCTGTTAAAAGGCCGACTTTTTCGAAAGGTTAGCGGCCTCCTCGCCTTGCCCGGCGGGGAGGCTTTTTCGTAGACTTGCGTGCCTGCCCCCCCAAGATCAATCAGGAAACGATTTCATGAGCAAATTAAAGATCGCCGTCATTGTCGGCAGCACTCGTATTGGCCGTTTCGCCGAACATCCGGCAAAATGGATCGCCGGGCTCGTCGGCCAACGCTCCGATCTCGAAGTCGAGCTTCTCGATCTTCTCGACTATCCCATGCATTTCTTTGGCGAAGAGCGCGCCACCACGGCGGAAAGCGACACCGCCGAGCGCTGGAAGAAGAAGCTGCGCGAATTTGACGGCTACATATTCACCGTTGCCGAGTACAATCATGCGCCGACGGCGGTTCTGAAGAACGCTATCGATCTCGGCGAGTTCCTCCAGAAGCCGGTCGCCTTCGTCGGTTACGGCGGCGTCGGCGGTGCGCGCGCCGTCGAGCATCTGAGGCTGATCTTTGTGGAAATGGGCGCCGCCTCGGTGAAAACGGGCGTGCACATCGCGTTCAGCGAATATCTGAGCGTACTCAAGGAAGGCAAGAGCCTTGGCGATTACCCGCACCTCAACGAGGCGGCCAAGAACCAGCTCGATCAGCTCATCTGGTGGGGCAATGCGTTGAAGGCAGCGCGTTCTGTCGTCACCTCAGCCTGAGGCAAGTGGCTTAAAATCAAAGCGTCTCACGTGAATCACGATTCACGTGAGGCGATTCAGATGTCGTATGTATGGGCGGCGTTGATCGTCGAGATGAAGCGCTTGGTACGCTCGCGCTCGGGCGCGCTGAAAATAGCTTTCGCGCTGCCCGTTTCCACCACGGTCCCAGCCTCCAGGAAGACGACGTCATTGGCGATATTCGAGGCGAGCCGGAGATCATGGGTGGCCATGACCATCGTCGTGCCTTCGCGGGCAAGCTGACCCAGCACATCGACCACTTCCGCCGAGAGTTCCGGATCGAGCGCCGAGGTCGGCTCATCGCAGAGAAGCACCCGCGGCGACGGCGCGAGGGCCCGGGCGATTGCCACACGTTGCTGCTGACCACCCGATAAGGTCGAAGGCCAGGCATTGGTCTTGTGCGCCATGCCGACCTTGGTCAGCAGTTCCATGGCGCGCTCGCGCGCTTTCTCCTTCGGCCATTTCAGCACCGTGACCAGACCTTCCATGACGTTTTCGATCGCAGTCTGATGCGGAAAGAGCTGGAAATTCTGGAAGACCATGCCGGTCTGACGGCGGATTTTCTGGATCGCCGGCCAGCCCAAGCGTTTACCCGGCGCGAAGGAAAGCTCTTCCTCGCCGAGGCGGATCGTGCCTGATCTCGGGATCTCAAGCAGGTTGATGCAGCGCAAGAGCGTGCTCTTGCCACCGCCGGACGGCCCGACGAGCGCGGTGACGCTGCCCTCGGGAATGCGGATGCTGATATCCTTCAGAATGACGGCATCGCCGAAGCGCTTTTCGATGTTGGAAAGCTCGATCATGCGTTTGCCTCCAGCATGCCGCCATAACGCGCGAAGCGGCGCTCCAGCCGCACCTGCAGCTGCGATAGAATGGAGCTCAGCACGAGATAGATCAGCGCGGCCTCGATATAGAGGATCAGCGGCTCATAGGTGGTGGCGACGATGCGCTGCGCCGCCTGGAAGAGTTCCGGCACGGTGATGGCCGCCGCAAGCGAGGTATCCTTCACCAGCGAGATGAAGGTGTTCGATAGAGGCGGCACGGCGACACGGCCGGCCTGCGGCAGAATGGTGCGGCTCATCGCCTGGCGCCAGCTCATGCCGATCGAATAGGCCGCTTCCCATTGGCCCTTGGGCACGGAGGAGATAACGGCCCGGATGATCTCGGAACTGTAGGCGCCGATATTCAGGGTGAAGCCGATCAAGGCGGCGGGAAAGGCATCGAGCAGGATGCCGACGCTCGGCAGGCCATAGAAGATCACGAAGAGCTGGACGAGCAGCGGCGTGCCGCGGATGACCCAGACATAGAAGCGGGCGATGGCCGCGACGGGCGCCGGACTGAAAAGACGGGCGATCGCGGTGATCAGGCCGAGGATCAGGCCGAAGGTGAAGGAAAGTAGCGTCAGGGGAATGGTGAAGATCAATCCCGCCCAGAGGAGCGAGGGAAGCGATTCCGCCATCAATTGGAGCCAGTGCGCCACAGGTGTTCTCTCTCGTGGGGTTGGTGTTTCGAGGTGTACCCCTCCCCAACCCCTCCCCACAAGGGGGAGGGGCAGAGAGGATGCACCACCCGAGCCAAAGTGAGCGCCTGCCCCGTTGGTTCCGCGCTTTTGACGGCAAAGCGGACAACAAAACCCCTCCCCATTGTGCGGAGGGGTTGGGAGGGGACTTTTCCGCAGCTTACTTCGAAACGTCCTGGCCGAAATACTTGTCCGCGATCTTCTTGTAGGTGCCGTCGGCCTTGATCTCGGCGAGCGCCTTGTTGATTTCGGCAAGAAGTTCCGGCTCGTTCTTGCGGATGATGATGCCGGAGTAATCGGCATTTTCCTGCTCGGCGGCGATCTTCACCGGCGCGTCCGGCTTGTGCTTCTTGAAATCGAGGAAGGATAGGCTGTCGTTGATCGTGGCGTCGGCGCGCTTGGTCAGCACGAGCTGGATCGACTGGTCGAAACCGTCGGTGCCGACGAGTTCGGCGCCGGATTCAGTGGCGATCTTGCCGAAGTTGCTGGTCAGCGACTGGGCGGATTTCTTGCCTTTGAGATCAGCGAAGGTCTTGATGCTGTCGTCACCTTCGCGGACGATCAGCACGGCCTTGGAGGCTATATAGGGCTCGGAGAAATCGTACTTCTGCTTGCGCGCTTCGGTGATGCCGACCTGGTTGATGACGGTGTCGTAGCGCTTGGCGTCGAGACCGGCGATCAGGCCGTCCCACTTGCCTTCGACGAATTCGGCTTTGACGCCGAGCTTTGCGGCGATGGCTTCGCCGATCTCGACATCGAAGCCGACGAGCTTGCCGCTTTCGTCATGATAGGTGAAGGGCGCATAGGTGCCTTCGGTGCCGATCTTGAAGACGCCGGCCGATTTGATGGCGGCAAGGTTTTCGCCGGCATGAGCGGGCAGGAGGGCAGCAGCCTGAATGAGGGCAGCAGCGGCGACGGTTTTCAACCAGTTCATTGTTTCATCCATCCTTGGGAGGTTGTTAGCGGATGCGCCATAGTTCGCAGAAAACTAGGGCGTCGGAAGCGAAGAAAACTGCGAATAAAAGCAGCAAGTGCAAATAATTTTCTCAAGCGGTTGCCTCGGCCTCGAATTGCACGAGCCGGCCCTCGTTTACCGTTTATTTCAACAGGTCGGAAAACGTGTGACCGTGCATGTTGCATGCACAGTCTTAAAAGTTTATGCACGTTTTATATCATTCAACTTTCGATTCGGTAAAAACATGCAGGATTTTCTGTTGCGAGAGCGCCAAGGGGTGATTTCCGAGCGGCTGCGGCTGAACGGCCGCGTGCTGGCAGCGGAACTTGCGCTCGAATTCGGCGTCTCCGAAGATACGGTGCGGCGTGACCTTCGCGAGATGGCGGCGGCCGGACTCTGCGAGCGGGTCTATGGCGGCGCCTTGCCGGTATCGCCGGCGCATGGAAGCCTGACGCAGCGCATCGGCGTTGCCGCCGACCGGAAGCAGGCACTGGCGCGGGCCGCGGCAAAGCAGATCGCCGCCGGTTTGACGGTGTTCTTCGATGCCGGCAGCACCAATCTCGCGATTGCCAATGCCTTGCCGGCCGAACTCGAACTGACGGCCGCGACCAACGCGCCGGCAATCGCCGCAGCGCTGATCGACAAGCCGGCCGTCAACGTCATCCTGATCGGCGGCATGGTGGATCGGCAGACCGGCGGTGCGCTTGGCGCCAAGGCGCTGCGGGATATGGAACAGATATCACCGGATCTTTGCATTCTCGGCGCCTGCGGCGTCGATCTCGAGGCCGGCATCACCGCGTTCGGCTTCGAGGACGCGGAGTTCAAACGGT
The DNA here is from genome assembly GCF_000092045.1 of Rhizobium etli CFN 42. Classification (NCBI taxonomy): domain Bacteria; kingdom Pseudomonadati; phylum Pseudomonadota; class Alphaproteobacteria; order Hyphomicrobiales; family Rhizobiaceae; genus Rhizobium; species Rhizobium etli. The sequence goes on from NC_007761.1 coordinate 4,244,433, forward strand.
TTGCCACGTCGAAAAGCAGAAGAGTTCTGGTGGCCGTGACCTCGGAGAAATTCGGCACCGCTGCCCCCCACAGCATCCTGCCGATGGCGCATTGCGAATGCCTGGTTGTCGAGCACGATGCCGACCCGGCCGTCCTTGCCGGCTACCGCCAGCGCGGCTGCAGGACCGTCATCGCCGGGCAAACGAACTGAGACCGCTGTCATAGAGTTTAGGGAAACTGGGCTTGTTAGACCCGGCAACGAGGAAAGACCGAGAAATGGACAGTCATGTGAATGCATCGCGGGGAGCCCGGAGCGGCTTCATCACCAGAAAAAGGGCGGCGGTTTCACTGCTCTTTCTGATGAACGGCTTCGTCGTCGGCTGCTGGGCACCAAAGATTCCGGATTTTGCCGAGCGTCTCGGGCTCTCCAAGTTCGAGCTCGGGCTTATGATCATCGTCTTCGGTGTCGGCTCGCTGGTCATGATGCCGATCGCCGGCGCGCAGATCGCCAAACATGGCTCGCGTGTCGTCGTTCGGGCAACCGCCGTTTGCGTGCTGCCGCTGCTCCTGGCTCTGACGCTCGCCCCGAATGTGATCACCGCGGCAGTCTCGCTCTTCCTGTTCGGCGGCTTCATCGGCGCCATGGATGTGGCGATGAATGCCAACGCGGTCTCGGTCGAAAAATCGATGCGCCGCGCCATCATGTCCTCCTGCCACGCCTTCTGGAGCCTCGGCGGCTTGATCGGCTCCGGCCTCGGCGGCATCGTGATCGCCAAGCTCGGCATTCTCGGCCACGCCCAGCTGGCGACCGTGCTTGCGGCGATCTTCCTTGCCGTCGCCTGGCCGATGATCCTTGCGGATCCGCCCCATCCCGATGCCAAAAAGGAAAAGACCAGGCTGCCGATGGTACCGCTGCCGTGGCTGCTCGGCTTGATGGCGCTGTTCTCCATGGTGCCGGAAGGCGCGGTTCTGGATTGGGGCGCACTCTACCTCCGGCAGGAAATGGATGCGTCGGTCGCCCTTTCGGGTCTCGGTTTCGCAGCCTTTTCGGCGACCATGGCGACCATGCGCTTTGCCGGCGATCTGGTGCGCGATCGCCTCGGAGGCGTCAAGACGCTACGCATCTGCACGCTCTTTGCCATCGTCGGCATGTTGCTTGCTGGTCTTGCGCCTGACGCCGAGATCGCCATCCTGGGCTTTGCCCTGTGCGGCATCGGTATTTCCAACATGGTGCCGATCGCTTTCTCGGCGGCTGGCAATATTCCCGGCCTCAAACCCGGCATCGGCATCTCCGTCGTCACGACGATGGGTTATTCCGGCATGCTGGTCGCGCCGTCGCTGATCGGTTTCGTTGCTGAACATATCGGTTTTGCCATTGTCTTTATGGCGCTGCCGGTGCTGCTGCTGTTTGTTCTCGCGTTTTCGAAGCTCGCCCATTATGCCGACGGAGTTTCCGGGGGCGGCCACTGAGCCGCCCCGGAACAAAAGTGATATGGGAGGCGGTTGACAAGCAGCCAGGCTTGATCCACCTGAAAGGCACTGTTTTTAGGGGTGCAAGAACTCTGCATGTTGTCAGCCGCCGATTTTGATCCGAAACCGCGCCGCGCGTCCGTCGCCGTCGATGTCGGCGGCGTCATCGTTGGCGGAGGCGCGCCGATCGTCGTGCAATCGATGACGAATACGGATACGGCCGATATCGATTCGACCGTTGCGCAGGTTGCCGCCCTGCATCGGGCAGGCTCGGAGCTGGTGCGCATCACCGTCGATCGCGACGAGAGTGCGGCTGCCGTGCCGAAGATCCGCGAAAGGCTGCTGCGGCTCGGCATGGACGTGCCGCTGATCGGCGACTTCCACTATATCGGTCATAAACTGCTTGCCGATCATCCCGCCTGCGCCGAGGCGCTGGCGAAATACCGCATCAATCCCGGCAATGTCGGCTTCAAGGACAAGAAGGACAAGCAGTTCGCCGAGATCATCGAGATGGCGATCCGCTACGACAAGCCGGTGCGCATCGGCGTCAACTGGGGCTCGCTCGATCAGGACCTGCTGACGGCGCTGATGGATGAGAATGCGGCCGCCGGCTCGCCGCTCTCGGCCCGGCAGGTGACGCGCGAGGCGATTGTCCAGTCGGCGCTGCTTTCGGCAGCGCTTGCTGAGGAAATCGGCCTGCCGCGCAACCGCATCATCCTATCGGCGAAGGTCAGCCAGGTGCAGGATCTGATCGCCGTCAACTCCATGCTCGCCGAACGCTCGAACCATGCCCTGCATCTCGGTCTGACCGAAGCCGGCATGGGCAGCAAAGGCATCGTCGCTTCGTCGGCGGCGATGGGCTTCGTGCTGCAGCATGGCATCGGCGATACCATCCGCGTTTCCCTGACGCCCGAGCCGAACGGCGACCGCACGCGCGAAGTCCAGGTGGCGCAGGAAATTCTGCAGGTCATGGGTTTCCGGCAGTTCGTGCCTGTCGTGGCCGCCTGTCCCGGCTGCGGTCGCACGACCTCGACGGTGTTCCAGGAACTGGCCCAGAACATCCAGAACGATATCCGCAAGAACATGCCAGTCTGGCGTGAGAAATATCCAGGCGTTGAGGCGCTGAATGTCGCCGTCATGGGCTGTATCGTCAACGGACCGGGTGAAAGCAAGCACGCAGATATCGGCATTTCGCTTCCAGGCACCGGCGAGACGCCCGCAGCACCGGTTTTCATCGACGGCAAGAAGGCCCTGACGCTGCGCGGCCCCAATATCGCCGCTGATTTCGAAGCACTTGTCGTCGACTATATCGAGAAGCGCTTCGGTCGGCAGACCGCGGCGGAATGAAGACCGGCGGGATTAGATGAGCCGGTACTGGTCGCCCATCGTCAGCAAGCTTCGGCCCTATGTCGCGGGGGAGCAGCCCCGCATCCCCGGCCTGGTGAAGCTCAATACCAACGAGAATCCCTACGGGCCTTCGCCGAAGGCGCTGGAAGCAATCCAGCAAGCGGCGGACGATCGCCTGCGGCTCTACCCCGATCCCGCCGCCACCGAATTGCGCGAAACGATCGCGGCCCGTTTCGGACTGACGGCGGAAGAAATCTTCGTCGGCAACGGCTCGGACGAGGTTCTCGCTCTCACGTTTCAAGCGCTGCTGAAACATAAGCTGCCGCTCCTTTATCCTGATGTGAGCTACAGCTTCTATCCGACCTATAGCCTGCTATACGAGATCGAGGCGATCGAGGTGCCGGTCGATGATCAATACCGGATCCGGCTGGCGGACTACGACAGGCCGTGCGGCGCGATCATCCTTCCCAATCCGAATGCGCCGACCGGTACCGGCCTGCCGCTGACCGGGATAGAGGCGCTTCTTGCCGCCCATCCGGATGCGGTCGTCGTGATAGACGAGGCCTATGTCGATTTCGGCGGCGAAAGTGCCGTGCCGCTGATTTCCAAACATCCCAACCTCCTCGTAGTCCAGACCCTGTCCAAATCTCGTTCCTTCGCGGGTTTGCGGGTCGGCTTCGCGCTGGGGCAGCAGGATCTGATCGAAGCGCTGGTGCGCGTCAAGGATAGTTTCAATTCCTATCCGCTCGATCGGCTGGCGCAGGTCGCCGCCACGGCGGCGATCAAGGACGAGGCGTGGTTCGAGGCATGCCGGCGGAAAATCATCGCCAGCCGGGAAAACCTCGTCCGGGATCTGGAAGCGCTGGATTTCGAAGTTCTGCCATCCCAGGCGAATTTCGTCTTCGCAAGGCATAAAAGCAGGTCCGGCGCGGCACTCAACGCCGCGCTGCGGGAGCACGGCGTCCTCGTCCGGCATTTCGCCAAGCCGCGCATTTCGGAATTCCTGCGCATCAGCATCGGCACGGATGAAGAATGTGCCCGGCTGGTTTCTGCTCTCAAGGAGATCCTGGTCGTCTGACCTTGCGATCAGCTCTTGCGGTCGGCGATGAAATGCGCCGCGGCAATGAGGGTCGATGCACGCGCGCCGTAGGGGGCGAGTAGATCCTCGGCATCGCGGACATGCCGGCGGAGTTCGGTCTCGGCCCATTCCATCCCGTGCAACGCCACGAGCGTTCCCTTGCCGCGGGCCGCATCCTTGCCGGTCGCCTTGCCCATGGTTGCGGCATCCGAGGTCAGGTCGAGAATGTCGTCGGCGAGCTGGAAGGCAAGGCCGATCTTTTCGCCGAAGGCGCGCAGACGCTGGCGATCGTCCTGCGGGCTTCCCGCGATGATGGCGCCGGCCTCGCAGGCGAACCGGATCAGCGCGCCCGTTTTCATCGCCTGCAGGCGGATGATGCCGGTCTCGTCTGGCGCCTTTTTTTCCGCCGCGAGATCGAGCGCCTGGCCGCCGGCCATGCCGCCGAGACCGGCGGCGCGCGCAAGAGCCAGCACCAGCGATGCCTTGCTGCTATCGGGAAGCGCCGTTTCCGGTGCTGCGACAATGTCGAAGGCGTAGGTCAGCAGGCTGTCGCCGGCGAGGATCGCGGTGGCTTCATCGAACTTGACGTGCACCGTCGGTTTGCCGCGGCGCATGTCGTCATCGTCCATGGCCGGCAGATCGTCATGCACGAGGGAGTAACAATGCACGCATTCGAGCGCGGCGCCGATGCGAAGGGCGGCCTGCGCATCGCCGCCGAGAAGCGCGGCACTTTCGGCGACCAGGAATGGGCGCAGCCGCTTGCCGCCGTTCAGCACGGCATAGTGCATGGCGCTGCGCAGGGTCTCGGGCCTGGCGATTTCATCGGAAAGGGCGTTCGGCGACAGCAATGCGACGAGCAGCGCCTCGATCTTGCGGGCGTTGTTCTTCAGCCTCGTCTCGAAAGTGTCCCGGTTCGCGTCCATCGGCGCTGTTTGGCATGGGGCAAGGGGGCTTGCAACGGAATTGTCGATGGCTACCGCAAGATTTCCCATGTGCTCTGGCATAAGCGCCTCACAGGCGTTATGAGAACGACAGGGAGCGAAGTGGACTGGGGACATTTTGGATATAGCGCCGGAGACAGAGGATATCGCCGACATGCCGGCCCGTCGGCGATGGTTCGAAAATCGGCCTGTGCTGAAGCGCATCGTTCTTGCCGTGCTGGCGCTGGTCGTCCTTCCCTACGTGCTGATCTTTTTCTATCTGCTGCCTTTCATCCATCCCGTCTCGACGCTGATGCTGCGCGATCTCGTGCTATTGCGCGGTTATGACCGGAGATGGGTGTCGCTGGATGAGATCTCTCCGGTCCTAGTGCAGTCGGTGATGATGTCCGAGGACGGACAATATTGCTTCCACGGCGGCGTTGACTGGGCGGAAATGCGCATGCTCGTCGAGGACACGCTGAAAGGTCAAGCGACACGCGGCGGCAGCACGATCCCGATGCAGACAGCCAAGAACCTCTTCCTCTGGAACAGCCGCTCCTTCGTGCGCAAAGCGATGGAGCTACCGCTCGCCGTGTCCACGGATTTCGTCCTGTCGAAACGGCGGCTGATGGAAATCTACCTTAACATCGCCGAATGGGGTCCCGGCATTTACGGCATCGAGGCCGCCGCCCAGCATCATTTCAAGGTGCCGGCCTCGAAGCTGACGCGACGCCAGGCATCGCTGCTTGCCGTTTCGCTGCCGAACCCGATCGACCGCAAGGCAGGCAAGCCGGGACGCGGCCTTCGCCGGCTCGCCGGCGTGATCGAGAGACGGGCGCAGGGTTCGGGCGAATACATCAAGTGCATCTATGAGTGAGATCAGAACTTGTCGTTAGAAGGACCAAGCGTCATCTGACATTCTTGGTTCTGCCATATGGGCGGTGCAGTGAAACCAGAACCCTCGAGTTGCCCATGACCACCACGACATTTTCGCCCGAGCTTCTCTCTCACTCGAAGACCCACAATCCGACCCCACCCGCCCATCTCGGCAGCCGCTACCGCAAGGTCGGCGGTTTTCTGCCGGAAGCCGGCAATACCATCATCTGCCATATCGAGAAGGGTTCGCAGACGCAGACGGCGCTGATCGAGGCGCGTGAAACATATCTGGCGATGCCCGAGGCCGCGCAATTCCTGTTCACGCCGATCTCCAGCCTTCACATGACGCTTTTCGAAGGGCTCATCGAGACCCGGCGCCGGCAGGATTGTTGGCCGGGCGATCTCCCTCTCGAGACTCCGATCGAAGACATGACCGCGCGCATGGCGGCCCGGCTCGAAGGTTTCTCGATGACCGAGCCTTTCAAGGTGGCCGTCGTCGAAGCTCGCCCGTCGGGGCTGCTCGTCGACGGGGCAAACGAGAAGGACCGCAGGGTCATGCGCGCCTGGCGCAACGCCTTTGCCGATCTTCTCGGCTATCGCCAGCCGAACCATGAAGACTATAAGTTCCACGTGACCTTCGCCTATCCGATCGAACGGCTGGAGGACGAAGCCTTGCCGCGCTGGCAGGCGATGCTCGACGACGTAGCCGACGAGATCCGCCGCAAGACGCCCGTTTTCGAGTTGACGCCACCGGCCTTTTGCGTCTTCGAGGACATGAACCATTTCCACGAATTGCTGATCTTCGATTTCGACGCCTGAACGGGAGAAACCCCATGGACAGACCGACGCTCTACATCGCCAACAAGAACTATTCCTCATGGTCGTTCCGGCCATGGATTGCGCTGACGGGCGTCGGCATCGATTTTGAGGAGGTGCTGATCCCCTTCGACTATCCCAGCGGCAATCCCGACATCAAGGCCATCTCGCCAAGCGGCAATGTGCCGGTCCTGCAGCACGGCGCATTGAAGATCTGGGAATCGCTGGCGATCATCGAATATGCCGCCGAGCTTTATCCCGAAGCCGGCCTTCTGCCGAGGGATCGCGCTGCGCGGGCAATCTCCCGTTCGGTTTCGATGGAAATGCTGTCGGGTTTCCGGGCCCTGCGCGGCGCCTGCCCGATGAACATCCGCCGGCCGAAGGCCAGGATCGTCTTGCCGGATGGTGTCGATGCCGATATCCGCCGCATCGAGACGATCTGGCGCGACCTCCTGGAGAAATCCGGCGGACCGTTTCTCTTCGGCGCCTTCGGGGCCGCGGATGCGATGTTTGCGCCTGTCGTCAATCGGTTCGACATTTATGACCTTGTCCATCGAGACGACACGCTCGCCTATATGACGACCATGAAGGCGCATCCGGCCTGGCGGAAATGGGAAGAAGCCGCCCGTGCCGAGCGTTGGATCGTGGCGGAAGACGAAGTCTGAGCGAGGAATCATTACCTCGCAAAAAAAATTGATGGGGACTGGTCAAGACCGCCCCTTGCATGTATAAGCGCGCGAAATTCCGAAATCGCGACATGTCCGTTTCGGCCGCCAGTTTGGCCGTGGGAATGTTTTGCCCGCAAGTGGAGTAAGAGAAATGGCTGTACCGAAGAGAAAAACGAGCCCGTCCAAGCGCGGCATGCGCCGTTCGGCTGATGCGCTGAAGGCTCCGACCTACGTCGAAGACAAGAATTCCGGCGAACTGCGCCGCCCGCATCATATCGACCTGAAGACCGGCATGTATCGCGGCCGTCAGGTTCTGACGCCGAAGGAAAGCGCGTAAATTTTCCGATCGGCTCGTCCGATCGCAAGTTTCAAGGCCGGCTTCACGCCGGCCTTTTGCATTTAGCCAATATCATATTTGCAATCACTTGCGGTGAGACGACAGTTTGCGGCAGTATTCTTCCTGCGCAAGGAGATTGCCGATGATAGCCGCAATGCCGCTGATGATTATCCCGTTTATTCTTTACAATCTGGCGATGCTTGGCCTGATGGGCGGCGGCGGCATCGCAGCCTTGCAGCACAACATCATCGTGCTGTCGATGCTCTCGGGTGCGACCTGGAGCATGGCGCTCGGCGATCTCCTCATCGTCGTTGCGCTCATCGTGCTGTTCTTCGAAATCCTGAAAGCAACGCGAACCGGGTCCGGTAACCTCTTGAACCACATCTTGTCGATGCTAGTCTTCATCGCCTTCCTGGTCGAGTTTCTTCTCGTCCAGGGCGCTGCAACGCAGGTGTTCTTCATTTTGATGACGATCGCTCTGATCGACGTGATCGGCGGTTTTGCCGTTTCGATCCGGAGCGCCGGGCGGGATGTCTCTATCGGACTATAGGTTGTCGAGTTTATTCTGGAGAGCGCGGAGCTGCTCCTTCAGCTCGTCGATATCCTTGGCCTCAGCCTTGCGGCTTTCCTTGGCCGCCGGCGGCGCCATGAATGGCGAAAACATCTGCATTGCCTGCTGAAACAGCTCGGTATTGCGGCGAACCTGGTCCTCGACCATCTGCATCGGCAATTGCAAGTTCTTGCCGAGCGGCGTCTCGCCAAAGGCGCGGTTTACCTGTTCGCGCATCTGAGCCTGCTGCTCGGTAAAGGCACGCATAGAATGTTCGAGGAAGCTCGGCACGACCATCTGCATCTGGTCACCGTAATAGGTGATGAGCTGGCGCAGGAAGGAGATCGGAAGCAGCGTGTTGCCGGTTTTCGATTCCTGCTCGAAGATGATCTGGGTCAGCACCGAATGGGTGATGTCGTCTCCGCTTTTTGCGTCCTGGACGGTAAAGTCTTCGCCCCTCTTCACCATCTCCGCCAGATCTTCCAGCGTCACGTAGGTGCTGGTGCCTGTATTGTACAGGCGGCGATTGGCGTATTTCTTGATGACTATCTGACCCTCGTTCTTCGCCATATCAGTCTCCTGAACTCCCGTCTGATTTTTGGATGCTCCTCCACTTTAGACTGTAAACGCAAAAGAAGGCCGGTGACAATCTCTTTGTGCGTTGCGGCAAACCTTTAACAGATCAAACGAATCGGCGCTGACGGCTGCCGCCGAAAAATGGCGGCGACCAGTCTTCCCGTTTGACTTGTGCTCAAAGCTTTGCCAGTTTCCCCTTATGTAAGTGGGACGAAAACGAGGAGCCTCCCCATGAGCAATTCATCCGTCGTCATCGCCAGCGCAGGTCGGACAGCCGTCGGCTCGTTCAATGGCGCTTTTGCAACGGTCCCCGCGCATGAACTCGGCGCGGCCGTCATCAAGGGCGCGCTCGCACGTGCCGGCGTCGACGCCGGCGAGGTGGATGAGGTGATCCTCGGCCAGGTGCTGGCCGCAGGCGAAGGCCAGAACCCGGCCCGCCAGGCGGCGATCAAGGCCGGGCTTCCGAAGGAAACGACGGCTTGGGGCGTCAACCAGCTCTGCGGCTCGGGCCTGCGCGCCGTCGCGCTCGGCATGCAGCAGATTGCCACCGGCGATGCCAAGATCATCGTTGCCGGCGGTCAGGAATCCATGTCGATGGCGCCGCATGCCGTGCACTTGCGCGGCGGCGTCAAGATGGGCGACACGAAGATGGTCGACACGATGATCAAGGACGGCCTGACCGATGCCTTCCACGGTTATCACATGGGCATCACCGCCGAGAATATTGCGCGTCAATGGCAGCTTTCGCGCGACGAACAGGATCGGTTCGCGGTCGCTTCGCAGAACAAGGCCGAGGCCGCCCAGAAAGCCGGCCGCTTTACCGACGAGATCATCCCCTATGTCATCCAGACGCGTAAGGGCGATGTTACGGTCGATGCCGACGAATATATCCGCCACGGCGCCACGCTGGAGGCTATGGCCAAGCTGCGCCCCGCCTTCGACAAGGAGGGCACGGTGACGGCTGCAAATGCCTCCGGCCTCAATGACGGTGCCGCGGCAGCGGTGCTGATGAGCGAAGCGGAAGCGGTCCGCCGGGGCATCCAGCCGCTGGCCCGCATCGTTTCCTGGGCAACGGCGGGCGTCGATCCGTCGATCATGGGCACCGGCCCGATCCCCGCTTCGCGCAAGGCGCTCGAAAAGGCCGGCTGGTCTGTGAACGATCTCGATCTCGTCGAGGCCAACGAGGCTTTCGCTGCACAAGCCTGCGCCGTCACCAAGGATCTCGGTTGGGATCCTGCCATCGTCAACGTCAATGGCGGGGCGATTGCCATCGGCCATCCGATCGGCGCTTCCGGCGCGCGCGTTCTCAACACGCTGCTGTTCGAGATGAAGCGTCGGGGCGCGAAGAAGGGCCTGGCCACGCTTTGCATCGGCGGCGGCATGGGTGTCGCCATGTGCTTCGAGGCACTTTAACAGCATACGATACGATCCGTCATTGATTGAAACCCCGCCATGCGCGGGCGAAAACAAAAGGGGAGCGGAACATGAGCAGAGTGGCTCTGGTCACCGGAGGTACACGCGGCATTGGCGCAGCAATATCCACGGCGCTGAAAAATGCCGGCTACAGGGTTGCGGCCACTTACGCCGGTAATGACGAGAAGGCTCATGCCTTCCACGACGTCACCGGCGTTGCGGTATTCAAATGGGATGTTTCGGACTACGCAGCCTGCGGTGAAGGGATCACCAAGGTCGAAGGCGAGATCGGGCCGGTCGAAATCCTCGTCAATAATGCCGGCATCACCCGCGACGCAATGTTCCACAAGATGACGCCGCAGCAGTGGCACGAGGTGATCAACACCAACCTGACCGGTCTATTCAACATGACGCATCAGGTCTGGAGCGGCATGCGCGACCGCAGCTTCGGCCGCATCGTCAATATCTCGTCGATCAACGGCCAAAAGGGCCAGATGGGCCAGGCGAACTATTCGGCGGCCAAGGCGGGCGATCTCGGCTTTACCAAGGCGCTTGCCCAGGAAGGGGCTGCAAAAAACATCACCGTCAATGCCATCTGCCCCGGTTATATCGGAACGGAAATGGTGCTTGCCGTGCCGGAGAAGGTACTGAATGAACGCATCATTCCGCAGATCCCGGTCGGTCGTCTCGGCGAACCGGAAGAAATCGCGCGTTGCGTCACCTTCCTCGTCTCCGACGATGCCGGCTTCATCACCGGCTCGACGCTGACGGCCAATGGCGGGCAATTCTTCGTTTAAGACAGGATGAACGTTTGTCGATTCGCAAAGGCGCGTTGCAGAACGCGCCTTTGCTTTTTGTTTGGGAGGTCAGAAGCGGTTGCCGGTGTCCCGGTCTCGCTGAACCCGAATCTTGACCGGCATTCGCTGCCGCAAGCGATCTCCGCTACGAAGAGCTGAGACCGCGGTTGTCAGGAAAGCCGCAGCGACGAGAATGACGACGGTGGAATTCAGGACAATCTGGTCCATGCAAATATTCCTTTCAGCGCGTCGGGCGATGGTGCCTGCCCTGCGATCACCAAGGAAATATGCGCCTCCAATAGGTGCCGGTAGATTTGACTTTCACGACTGATCGTCAACATCACGTTGACGCGCCGGCAAAGAAAAACGGGCGCAAAAGCGCCCGTTGGGAGTCCGATATGTTATGCGATCAGTAGCGGCAACGAGCCTCGTAACGGCGGCCGTAGCGGTCGCGATAGATGCAGTAGCCGCGGCGTTCGACCGACTGGCCGATCAGGGCACCGGTCAGACCCCCGGCAACGGCGCCGACAGCGGCACCACCCCAGCTATTGGTGACGGCGCCGCCGATGACCGCACCGGTGCCGGCGCCGATCGCCGTGCCCTGCTCGGTCGCCGTGCAGGATGCGAGAGCGCCCACGAGCGCGCCAATAAGAACAATCTTCTTCATCATGTCGTAACTCCCCAGGTTTGTCGGGCTTTAGATGCGGCCCATTAGTACAAGGATAATGATAATGACGAGAACTAGCCCCAAACCGCCGGAAGGTCCATAGCCCCAGCCACGGCTGTAACCCCAATTCGGCAAGGCTCCGATCAAGAGCAGAATGAGGATAACGAGAAGTATCGTGCCAAGCATGGTGTGTTTCCTTCATTTTCATCCGCAATCTGAATGGACAAGAAACACGCATTGGCGATTTTTGTTCCCGGTTGAGCGCGCGAATTGTGATGCGGCGCGATTCATGGTTTGCAATCCGTCTTCCCCGGAAAATTATCGATATGGTTAAAAAGACGTTTGAATACAATAGGTTGCGGTGAACAAAGCGGGAAGGTCGCAATGTCGTCGATTCGTCGACGATTCGTTCCGTTTTTGATCGATCCGATCGCGCAAGCGGTCCCGGGTTAAGACCGTGTGAATTTCGTCGTCGAAAGATTAACGCCCGCCCGAACGGTCCGACATGAGGATCTGTCGCTTGCCTGCATCTAGCGGCGGGTGACGGCGGCGCCACCAGATCTTGACCTGAACGAAAGGTGAAAGTGGTTCGGTCGGCGATTCGTCTCCGATTCGTTCCGGATTTGGTCGAGGCGTTAATTTTGGGTGGAATTTTCGCTCGGCAAAAGGTGGCGGCAGCCTCCCGGCAAGGCGACAGAAATGCGAACAGGACAGAGTCTCGCGATTCAGCATCTAGTGGGAAAAAGTGATTCAAAATCAATACTTAGCCGTGAACAAAAGCTGAATCAGCAGGAGTCAGCGATTCGTCGCTGATTCGTTCTCAGGCTGTTCTGAATCGGAAATGCGGACCTTCCGGACGACTCGCAAAGGTCGCAATCCCGAGCGCATTTTGAAATCTGCCCTTGCGTTTGCGGCGGTAGCTGTCCATGTGTTCTGTGCCTCCATCGAGATGGCAAAACTTTTCCCGGGGGCGCCTGCCTCACTTGCATGGACCATGACTCTGACTTCGCAGCCAATGATTCTGAGCGGGCGCGGTGTGACCGCGGTGCTCGGACCAACCAATACTGGCAAGACCCATTATGCCATCGAGCGCATGGTCGCACACGGGACCGGCGTGATCGGCCTGCCGCTCAGACTGCTGGCCCGCGAGGTCTATACGCGGGTGGTGGAGAAGGTCGGCTTGCAGAACGTGGCGCTGGTCACGGGCGAAGAAAAGATTTCGCCGCCCGATGCCCGGTTTTCCGTCTGCACGGTCGAGGCGATGCCACGGGAGACCAAAGCCGCCTTTGTCGCGATCGACGAGGTGCAGCTCGCCGGCGATCTCGAGCGTGGCCATATCTTCACCGACCGCATCCTGCACCTTCGCGGCCGTGATGAAACGCTGCTTCTGGGTGCTGCGACGATGCGGCCGATCCTGCAACAGATCCTGCCCGGGATCACGATCGTCGAGCGGCCGCGGCTTTCGCATCTGCTTTACGCGGGGCAGAAGAAGATCACCCGGCTGCCGCAGCGCTCGGCCATCGTCGCCTTTTCCGCCGATGAGGTCTATGCCATCGCCGAGCTCATCCGCCGGCAGCGCGGCGGCGCGGCGGTCGTGCTGGGGGCGCTGAGCCCGCGCACCCGCAATGCGCAGGTCGCGCTCTATCAGGCGGGCGACGTCGAATATATGGTGGCGACCGATGCGATCGGCATGGGGCTCAACCTTGATGTCGATCACGTCGCCTTCGCCCAGGACCGGAAATTCGACGGCTACCAGTTCCGCAACCTCAATCCGGCCGAACTCGGCCAGATCGCCGGACGCGCGGGGCGGCACGTGCGGGACGGCACCTTCGGCGTCACCGGACAGGTCTCGCCCTTCGACGAGGAACTGGTGCAGCGCATCGAGGGACATGAATTCGACAACGTCAAGGTTCTGCAGTGGCGCACGACGGCGATGGACTTCTCCTCGATTCAGTCGCTGCGCGCCAGCCTGGAGGCCGGGCCGCGCGTGCCCGGGCTGACGCGGGCGCTGCCGGCGGTTGACCAGCAGGCGCTCGAGCAGCTTTCGCGCTATCCCGAGGTGATCGACCTTGCCGACAGGCCGGCCCGTGTCGAAAAGCTCTGGGAGGCTTGCGCACTGCCCGACTACCGGCGTATCACTCCGGCCCAACATGCCGATCTTATTTCGACCCTCTTTTCCGATCTCGTGCGCTATGGCACGGTGAATGAGCAGTTTCTCGCGGAGCAGGTTCATCGCTCGGATCGAACTGATGGGGAAATTGACACGCTTTCGGCGCGAATCGCGCAGATAAGGACCTGGACCTACGTTTCGAATCGGCCCGGCTGGCTTGCCGATCCGACACATTGGCAGGAAAAGACGCGGGAAATCGAAGATCGATTGTCCGATGCGTTACATGAAAGGTTGACGAAACGCTTTGTTGATCGCAGGACATCTGTGCTCATGAAGCGCCTGAGAGAGAATGCGATGCTGGAAGCTGAAATCAGTGTGAATGGCGATGTCTTCGTTGAAGGACATCATGTAGGGCAGTTGAGCGGATTCCGTTTCACCCCGGTGGCGGGAACGGATGGACCGGATGCCAAGGCGGTTCAGGCTGCGTCGCAGAAGGCGCTCGCGCTCGAGTTCGAGGCCCGTGCGGCTCGGCTGCATGCCGCGGGCAACAGCGATCTTGCGATCGGTTCGGATGGCTTGATCCGTTGGCTCGGCGATCCGGTGGCGCGGCTTTCCGGCAGCGACCACATCATGCGGCCGCGCGTGATCCTGCTCGCCGACGAGCAGTTGACGGGCAATGCCCGCGATCACGTCGCCGCTCGTATCGAGCGTTTCGTCAATCATCATGTCAGCACGGTATTGAAGCCGCTGGACGATCTGTCGCGAGCCGAAGACCTGCAGGGTCTTGCCAAGGGACTTGCCTTCCAGCTGGTCGAAAATCTCGGCGTGCTCTTCCGCCGTGATGTCACCGAGGAGGTGAAGTCGCTGGATCAGGAGGCTCGCGCCTCCATGCGCCGCTACGGCGTGCGTTTCGGTGCCTATCATATCTTTGTTCCGGCCCTTCTGAAGCCGGCACCTGCCGAACTCATCACTTTGCTCTGGGCGTTGAAGAACGATGGTCTCGACAAGCAGGGCTACGGCGATCTCATCCCCGTGCTTGCCGCCGGCCGCACCTCGGTTGTCACCGATCCGAGCTTTGAACGGATGTTCTACAAGCTCGCTGGCTTTCGTTTCCTCGGCAAGCGCGCCGTGCGAATCGACATTCTTGAGCGGCTTGCCGATATCATCCGTCCGCTGCTGCAGTGGAAACCCGGTCAGAACAACCGTCCGGAGGGCGCCTATGACGGCCGCCGTTTCACGACGACGACGGCGATGCTGTCGATTCTCGGCGCGACGCTCGAGGACATGGAAGAGATCCTCAAGGGCCTCGGCTATCGCGCCGATGCCGTGAAGGCGGAAGAGGCGTCGACCCATCTTGCGGCGCAGGACGCAGCTTCAGCCCCTGCCGCCTCCGCGGAAACCTCCGGGGAAGAAGCGGCAGAAAAAGCCGATCACGACGATGCCGACGGAGCGACGGAAGAGGCTGCTTCTGAGCCATCCGCCGAGCCGGCTTCGACGGCGGCCGACGTCCCCGCGACAGAAGCGAACGACAGCAACGTTGCGGCCGAAGTGACCGATGCAGCCGCGTCGGCAGAGGCTGTCGTTTCCGGGGAAGCTGGCGAGCCGGCGGAACCAAAGCCGGTTCTTTTGTGGCGTCTCGGCGGCCGCAATGACAATCATCGCCAGGCACGCGGCGGCCATGGCGAACGGCGGGGCGGCCAGAATCAGGAGCGCGGCGAGCGCAATCGCCGTCCGAACGGCGGTGAAGGCGGCGAGGGCAATCGCGGCGGCGACGGGCGCGACAACCGCCACGGCCGCGGCAAGGACGGTGGCAGCCGCGAAGGCGGCCGGCCGCAGCAGGCAAGGGGCGAGCGCAAGGATCAGCCGCGCGGTGACCGTCAGGACCGTGGCGATCGGAAGGACCGCGGCGAGCGTAACGATCGCAATGACCGTAACGACCGCAACAACAATCGCGGAGCCCAGCCGCTGCGCTTCGAGGCCAAGCCGCCGCGCAAGGAGAAGCCGATCGATCCGGATTCGCCCTTCGCCAAGCTAGCCGCTCTCAAGGAACAGATGAAGAAGTAATCATGGGCGGGGAAACACAGCCAGCAAGCGGTTCGCGCCAGCGCATCGACAAGTGGCTGTTCTTCACGCGCATGGTAAAGTCGCGTTCGCTGGCGCAGAGCCATGTCCAGTCGGGGCACGTGCGCATCAACGGCGAGCGTTGCAGCCAACCGAGTCAGATGGTCAAGCCGGGCGACCGCATCGAACTGACGCTGGAACGGCGTGACGTCGTCCTCATCGTGCGTCTCGTCGGCGAGCGGCGGGGTCCCTACGAGGAGGCCCGCCTGCTCTATGATGACCAATCCCCGTTGCCGGATGAGGCAAAACGTCTCAGCCCCTACGAGCAGGCGATCCGGGCGACCGGGACCGGCCGTCCGACCAAAAAGGAAAGACGCGCAATCGACAGACTGATGTCGGACGAGGATTAGAAAACTCTGTCTGCGGCGGCGGCTTTTGCAGATCGTTTATCCTTGAAATCCGGCGATAAAGCCGATACGTCACTGACAACCTGCCGGAAGCGTGCTTGCCTCCCAAGCCTGTCCACGCTTCGTCCGGCACGGGATAGGCGCGACGTTCCAGGTTGCCCGGTCCCATCCGCATGGAAATCCTGGAGTTCTTCATGACCTATGTCGTGACCGACAATTGCATTAAGTGCAAATACACCGATTGCGTAGAAGTCTGCCCCGTCGACTGCTTCTATGAAGGCGAGAATTTCCTCGTCATCCATCCTGACGAGTGCATCGATTGCGGCGTCTGCGAGCCCGAATGTCCCGCCGAGGCGATCAAGCCGGATACCGAACCAGGCCTCGACAAGTGGCTGAAGATCAATACAGAGTATGCCAGCATCTGGCCGAATATCACGGTCAAGAAGGACCCGCTGCCGGAGGCCAAGGAGATGGACGGCCAGACCGGAAAATTCGAGAAGTATTTCTCCGAAAAACCCGGTTCCGGCGATTAACACGGCCGCCCGATTCGACCGTCGGATTTGGGAGCTTACGCGATGAAACGTTTTAAATCCTGCGTGTCGCATATGGGTGATGTGTGTTGCCCGCATGACTCAGGCGAACCAAATTATTGATTTCCTCATATTTTTATGATAGGTTTCGCCTACTGTTCCATTTGTGGCATGACGCATGCCCAAAACCATCACGAAAGCAAAACCAATCCGTACGCGGTTTCCGTGACATATCAACGCTTTGAGCGCCGGGTCCCCCAGATCGCGCGCAAGAAGTCCTTGCTTTTGCCTGATGGGACCAGAGTGAAGTCACCCGACGGATGCAACCGTCTCAACCGGGCCTGACTGACCCGGCTCCGGCCGCCGCCGGAAGCGTAACAGGGAGTTTTTGGATAGAATGACGACTCAGCAGAAAAAACCTTCTACAGCACGTCACGGCTTCAAGACCGGTGAATCGATCGTCTACCCCGCTCATGGCGTCGGTACCATCACCGCTATCGAAGAGCAAGAAGTTGCCGGCATGAAGCTCGAACTTTTCGTTATCGATTTCGAGAAGGACAAGATGCGCCTGAAGGTTCCGGTCGCCAAGGCGATGAGCATCGGAATGCGCAAGCTTTCGGAAACGGATTTCGTCGATCGTGCATTGAAGGTTGTGCAGGGCAAGGCGCGCGTCAAACGCACCATGTGGTCCCGCCGCGCCCAGGAATATGATGCCAAGATCAATTCCGGTGATCTGATTTCCATCGCTGAAGTCGTGCGTGATCTGTATCGTGCAGAGAATCAGCCCGAGCAGTCCTATTCCGAGCGCCAGCTCTACGAAGCAGCGCTCGATCGCATGGCCCGCGAGATCGCCGCTGTCAACAAGATGTCGGAAACCGAGGCGGTCCGCCTCGTCGAGACCAATCTCAACAAGGGTCCGAAGCGCGGCAAAGCCATCGAAGAAGACGACTCGCAGGACGAAGCCGCATAACGCGACCTTCTTTTTCCTAAAAAAACCCGGCCATCGAGCCGGGTTTTTTATTGGAACTTTTTCCGCGCTGGCGCGTTCATCACACGTAATTGCGGACTGCTCGTCGGGCGATGCTCGTCGGGCGAACTGCTATTCCGTCAATGTTCGATGAGGAGCGGATCATGCCTATTCAATATTGCCCATCCGGCAACGTGAAGAAACAGGTCCGGCCCAGCCGTCTTAGCGGCACATGATGAGAATTAGGGCCTCTCCCTGAAAAGTCCAGGGGCGAGGCCCTTTTGCATTCAGAACCCCATTCAGTCCGGACAGCGATGTTCCGGAAGACGAGTTTTATTGTTCATTTTGAGGGCGAAGGCCTGTTTTGGGAGATCGAAATGAAGAACATGTCTGCAGATCGGCGCATGATCAAAATCGCGATGGCCGCCCCCTATCTCGCCCGTCAGGAAGAGCACGATCTCGCCACCCGCTGGAAAGATCACGACGATCGCGGTGCGCGCAACCAAATCGCCATGGCGCATATGCGCCTGGTTATCTCCATGGCCGGCAAGTTCCGCAATTTCGGTCTGCCGATGAGCGACCTCGTGCAAGAGGGCTATGTCGGTCTGCTGGAGGCCGCCGCGCGTTTCGAACCGGAACGGGACGTGCGCTTTTCGACCTATGCCAGCTGGTGGATCAGGGCGTCGATCCAGGATTATATCCTGCGCAACTGGTCGATCGTGCGCGGCGGCACCAGTTCGGCGCAGAAGGCGCTGTTCTTCAATCTGCGCCGCCTGCGCGCCAAACTCGCCAGGGGCGATACGCAGTTGACGCTGCAATCCATTCATCAGGAAATCGCCGCAGCCCTCGGCGTCAGCCTTGCCGATGTGCAGACCATGGATGCCAGGCTTTCCGGCAACGACGCTTCGCTCCAGGCGCCTTCCGTCTCCGGCGATGCCGAGAGCGCGGAGAAGATGGATTTTCTCGTCAGCGACGATCCGCTGCCGGACGAGCAGGTTTCCAATATGATCGACGGCGAGCGCCGCCGCGTCTGGCTCGCTTCGGCGCTGAAACATCTCAACGAACGCGAGATGAAGATCATCAGCGCCCGGCGCCTGGCGGAAGACGGCGCCACGCTCGAAGAGCTCGGCGCCGATCTCGGCATTTCCAAGGAGCGCGTGCGCCAGATCGAAAGCCGGGCGATGGAAAAGCTTCGCAGCGCGCTGGTCAGCGCCGATCCGCATATGGCAGCCTACGCGTGAACTTCTTGACCTTCCAGCAGCACTGCCTGGCCCGGCGCAAGCCGGGCTTTTTTATTCGGCGATGATTTTGACGCGGTCGCCAGGGGAAACGGCCGCGCCCGTCGGCAGGGCATTGATGAGCTTGAAGAGATCGAGCTTGCGGTCGGTGCCCATCATGCGGGCGGCGAGCGTCGAGATGTTCTCACCCGGCCGCACCGTCACGACGCGAATGCGCAGCGGCTTCAACGAAGCCGCTTCCGCCGGATTCATGCGCCGGAAACTGGCGCGCAGAACATTGGCCGTCGGTTCAAGGGCGTCGCTGCCCTTCGGCACGGCGGTCAGGAAACGGAAGATCTGCGCATTGTTGCGGATCACGGTGACATCGAAATCCCAGCGATCAGCGCTGGCGCGGGCGGTCGCTGCTTCCATGCCATTGACGGTGATCTGTTGAATGGTCGATGGGTCGAGACCGGTCACCCAGCCGCTCGAGATATAGTTTGTGAGGCTTTGGTTCTGGTTGTCGGCGACGCCATCGAAGCGGACGGCGATGTCGTTGGGGCCGGTGGCCATCACGGCTTCGACCTTGTTGTCGATCTTGAAGTCCGCCGGCACGTCGAAGCGGATACCGAGGCCGCCATGCAGGAAAGTCTGGCCGCGCACGAAGCCTTCTTCCGGGCTGTCGCCGTAGAGCAGGCCGTCAATGCCGTCGAGATAATAGTCGCGGCCCTTGTCGCCGACCATCCCCTCCTGGCCGAAGGCGCGCGCATGGGTGCGCGCAAGCTCGATGCGCTGAGCGGAGTTCGGATGGCTCGAGAGGAAGTCGAGGCTCTGGTCGGCTTCCGGGTCGACCGACATGAAGCGGCTGTAGGCCGCCATAGAATCGAGGAAACGGGCGGCGGCATAGGGGTCGTAGCCGGCCTCGCCGAGCATGCGAACGCCGATGACATCGGCCTGCAGCTCCTGCTGGCGGGAGAAGGCGGCAAGCCTGAGCTTGCCCCGGGCAAGCGCCTGCTTGCCCGCGATGTCGCTCGAGAGGACCTCGGCGACGACGCGGCTGGCGATGACTTCGGCTTCTTCGCGCTTCTGCCGCTCGATGCCGTGATTCGCCGTTACGTGGCCCATTTCGTGCGACAGCACAGCGGCGACTTCCGAGGCGTCGTTGGCTAGGGCGAGCAGGCCGCGGGTGACGTAGAGGTAACCCCCCGGCAGCGCGAAGGCGTTGATGGCAGGGGAGTTCAGGATGGTGATACGGTAGGACTGGCTCGGATTTTCCGACACCGCCGTCAGCGCGCCGGCAATGCGGGCGACGAGACGCTCGGTCTTGGCATCCTTATATTCGCCGCCGTAGCTTGCCACGATGCGCGGATGTTCGCGGGCGCCCATCGCCGCGCGCGGGTCGTTCTTCTGCACCTCGTCAACGATCTGCGGATTGGAAGACGGCGAGATGCTCGGCTGATAGGATTGTTCGATCAGCGATTGACACCCGTTCAGCGTCATTGCGATGGCTGAAAGTAACACCAGGCGACGCGCCAAACGGCGCGCCGCGGAGATGGCATCACTGGAAAGCGCGGGTGATTTCCACGTCGTCAAGCTATCCAGTCTGGTTCTCCGCATCATTTCGCCGCTTTGCCGGTTTGCCGAAAATCGGGGCCGGCCTTGGCAAGGGGAACTCAACAGGTGTGCACCCCTGATCTCGCGCTGCACATTAGGCCGATACAAGTCATTGCTGTAGCTGATTTACGCATCGGTTGCATAGCGAGACTCTGTTTAATTGTGGCGCCGTTGCATTTTGGCAATGCCTCAGCCGTGAGGCCTCCCTTCGCTCGGATGAAATTATGGCGAAAGTTCCGTCACCTGGCACAGATTTGTCCGCGGCGCGGAAAAAAAGCGGCGTGATTGAAGCAATGGGCTGGAAAACGGCAGCCCGCTAAAAAAACGCAACTTTCGATTTAATCATGCGACAAGGGAACGTCTGCTGGTGAATATTCCCGCTATGCCGCCGCCCGCTATTCCGCCGCTTCCGCCGGTTGCGGTCGCTTCGTTTCCCCGGTGCGCGGCAACTGCACGGGCTTCAGCATCATTGCGGCAGCAAGGCCGATCAGGGCAATGGCGCAGGAAGTCATGAAAAGGGGCGAGAAGGCGGCGGCATAGACATCTGCGACTGCGTGGCGGCTCGCATCGGGAAGGGCGGCCATCATCTTCGGCGTCAGCTGTTCGATATCGGCAACACCGGGAATGGGAGCGCCGACCTTGCCGAGCCCGGAGGCGATGATCGCGCCATAGATCGATATGGCGATCGAGGCGCCGCCCATGCGCGAGAGCGTCACCGAGCCGGTCGCGGCACCGACGTCGCGGGCGGGGGCGGTATTCTGCACGCCGATGACGGGGACCTGCTGCGCAAGGCCGATGCCGATGCCATGCAGCATCATGGTCGCGCCGATGAAGGCGATCGGCGTTCCCGCATGGACCTGCGACATCAACGCGAAGGCAGTGGCGCTACAGGTGAGGCTTGCGATGGCGAAGGGTTTGTAGCGGCCGGTCATCGAGATGATACGCCCGGCAGACAGTGATCCGCAAACGAGACCACCGGTCAGCAGAATGAACAGAAGGCCGGCGGCCGATGGCGAAAGGCCGGTCGTCGTCTGCAGGAAGAGAGCGAGGTAGTTGACCATGCCGATGGCGATGGCGCCGCCCATCACCGATATTACCAGGAGTAGGCTGAAGGTCGAATTGCGGAAGAGCTGCAGGGGAACGATCGGCTCCGGCGCGCGACGCTCGACGATCACCCAGGTCACGCCGCAGACGGCGCCGAAGGCGACGATCCCGATACTCTGTGGTGAGATCAACGAGCCGAACAATTCGCTGCTGTCTGTGGCAAGCACGATGCTCGTCGTCGTCAGGGCGATCAGCAGCGCGCCGGCATAATCGATCTTCGGGCGTCGATGCGGCTTGCGGTAGGGCAGCATGAAGGCAAGGCCGGTGAGCACGATGAAACCGATTGGCACGTTGACGAGGAAGATCGAGCGCCAGCCGAAGAGATCGCTCATCGTTCCCCCGAGCACCGGGCCGATCGCGCCGGAAGCCATCAGCACGAGGCTGGAATAGCTTTGATAGCGCGCGCGCTCGCGCGGCTCGAACAGATCGGCGTTAACGGCAAAGATCGATACCATGATGCCGCCGCCGCCGAGGCCTTGCAGCACCCGGGCGGCGATCAGCGTGTCCATCGAGACGGCGAGGCCGCAGACCGCGGAACCGACCGTGAAGATTGCGATCGCTGTCATCATCACATATTTGCGGCCGTAGAGATCGCCAAGCTTGCCGTAGAGCGGCATGACCGCACTGAGCGCCAGGAGATAGGCCGAGCCGATCCAGCCGAAACGTTCAAGATGTCCAAACTCGCCGACGATCGTCGGCAGCGCCGTGGAGACGATCTGATTATCGAGTGTGGCCATGAACATGGCGGTCATCAGAAAGAAGAAGAGGATAAGCCGGCGACGAGGATCCGTCACGAGCGGCGCAGGCGCGAGTTGCATGTCCATGAGGCTTACTTCCGGGTTCGATCTGTTTTATGTGCTGTCAGCACGTATTTGTCAATGACACACGAATGACATCGGCATATTCAATTTTTGCGGCGGCTCTGTTATGGTTCCGTGATGAATGAGACTCTGACCAAGATCCTGTCCAACAGCTCGGCCGAGCCGGACGACGAAAACCTGCCGCGCATCGGCCGGAGTATGGCCCGCATGCGTTTGATGACCGGGCGGCGGCTGATCGGCAGGCTGGCAATCCAGAGCGCCGCGCCGGGGCTTGAGCTTTCCCATCTCGACGTGCTGGACGCCGTGCGGCGGGCCGAGCCTGCCGGCGAGGTGACTGTCGGCACGATCGCGGAGATGTTGCGCATCGATCCGTCGCGAGCAAGCCGGGTGGTGGCCGAGATGGTTGGACGCAACGTGCTGCGTCGCGAGGCCTCGCAGGCCGATGCACGGCGGATCGTCGTCGTCATCACCGACGCTGGTCAGGCGCTGCTTGCCGAGATCCATGCGCAGAAGCTCGCGATCATCTCCGAGATCGTCTCCGATTGGCCAGGCGAGGATATCGAGCGTTTCGCGACGCTGTTCGAACGCTTCATCGGTGGCTACGAAGCAATTTTCCTGTCGCGCGACAGGGATACGCCCGGTTGAGGCGACGGGCCGCCGATCCGCGATACGGCGCCCCTTCCCCTCGACCCCCCGTTTGCGCTAAGGGCAATGCCCATGAGCCAATCCACCTTTACCATTCTGCTCGGCGGCGAGCTCAGCCTGACGGAGCGTCTGCGCCACGCGATCGGCGGCAGCCGTTTCATCGCGGCCGATGGCGGCATGCGGCATGCGATGGCGCTTGGTGTCATGCCGGAGCTCTGGGTCGGCGATTTCGATTCAACGCCCCCCGAGCTCGAAGGGGGGTTTCGCGATGTGCCGAAGCAGCCCTATCCCGCAGCAAAGGCGGCAACGGACGGCGAAATCGCCGTGTCGGAAGCGATCGCGCGTGGCGCACGGCGGCTGATCCTCGCCGGCGCGCTCGGCGGCGACCGCTCCGACCATGCGCTTCAGCATCTGCTGTCGGCTGTCGGCCTGGCGGAAAGGGGTTTCGACGTACTGCTGACCTCGGGCAAGGAAGAGGCAGTGCCGCTGGTTCCCGGCACGATCGAGCTCGATCTTCCCAAAGGCAGCCTGTTTTCGGTGCCCGGATTTGGTCCGCTGACCGGACTTTCGATCGAGAATGCGCGTTATCCCCTCACGAATTTCCACCTGCCTTTCGGCTCATCGCGCACCATTTCCAACGTCGCGGAAGGCAAGGTTCGCTTTTCGCTCGAAAGCGGCCGGGCGATCGTGCTTGCCCGCCCCTATGATCTTTCCGGAGTCTGATATTTGGCCCCTCCCATCCTCAAACTCGATGATATCTTCCTGAGCTTCGGCGGCGCACCGCTTCTGGCGGGTGCGTCGCTGCAGGTCGAGCCCGGCGACAAGATCTGTCTCGTCGGGCGCAACGGATCGGGAAAATCGACGCTCCTGAAGATTGCCGCCGGCCTGGTCGAGGCGCAGTCCGGCGAAGTCTTCCGTCATCCGTCCTCGACGGTGCGCTATCTCGAACAGGCGCCGGACTTTGCCAGTTTCAGCACCGTTCAGACCTATGCCGAGGCGGGGCTGGGACCGGGCGACGACCCCTATCGCGTGACCTATCTTCTGTCACATCTCGGCCTGACCGGCGAAGAACATCCGAGCACCCTTTCGGGCGGTGAAGCACGCCGGGCCGCTCTTACCCGCGTGTTGGCCCCGGAACCCGATATTCTCCTGCTCGACGAGCCGACCAACCATCTGGACCTGCCGACCATCGAATGGCTGGAAGGCGAGCTGCAGAAGACCCGCAGTGCGCTGGTGCTGATTTCCCACGACCGTCGTTTCCTCGAAAAAGTCTCGACGGCAACCGTCTGGCTCGATCGCGGCGCCTCGCGCCGGCTCGACAGGGGCTTTGCGCATTTCGAAGCCTGGCGCGACCAGGTGCTGGAGGCGGAAGAGCTCGAGCAGCACAAGCTCGGCAAGGCGATCGAGCGCGAAGAACACTGGCTGCGTTACGGCGTCACGGCCCGGCGCAAACGCAACATGCGCCGCCTCGGCGAGCTGCAGACGATGCGTTCGCAATATCGCGAGCATAAGGGGCCGCAGGGCACGGTGCAGGCGACGGTTTCGGACGCGCAGGAGTCAGGCAAGCTGGTGATCGAGGCCGAGAAGATCACCAAGAGCTTCGGCGACCGGGCCATTGTCTCGCCGTTCTCGATCCGCGTGCATCGCGGCGATTGCATCGGTCTCGTCGGGCCGAACGGCGCCGGCAAGACGACGCTCCTGAAAATGCTGACCGGCCAGCTTTCGCCGGATAGCGGGACGGTGAAGCTCGGCACCAACCTGGAGATCGCCACCCTCGACCAGAAGCGCGAGGACCTCAACCCCGCGGATACGCTTGCAAACTACCTGACCGACGGGCGCGGCGAAAACCTGCTTGTCAGTGGCGAGCAGCGCCATGTCACGGGGTATATGAAGGAATTCCTGTTCCAGCCGGAACAGGCGCGCACACCGATCAAGAGCCTCTCCGGCGGCGAGCGCGCCCGGCTGATGCTGGCTCGCATCCTGGCGCGCCCGACAAACCTCCTGATCCTCGATGAACCAACCAACGATCTCGATATCGAGACGCTCGACCTTCTGCAGGAAATCGTCGCCGGCTTTCCCGGCACCGTCATCATCGTCAGCCACGATCGTGACTTCCTCGACCGCACCGTAACCTCGACGATCGCGCCCGCCGTGCCGGATGCGCCCGACGGTCGATGGATCGAATATGCCGGCGGCTACACCGACATGTTGGCGCAGCGCAAGGGCGCGCTCGAAGAGCGCAGAAAGGCCGAGAAAGCGGCGGAGAAGCCGAGGACGCAGGAGACAACAGCTTCCGGCGCAGCCTCGAAGGGCAAGCTCTCCTTCAAGCAGAAATTCGCGCTGGAAAACCTGCCGAAGGAGATGGCCAAAGCCGAGGCCGAGATCGCCAAACGCGAACTGGTCATGGCCGATCCAAATCTCTTCACGCGCGACCCCGCTGCCTTCAACCGGCTTGCAGGCGAGATGGAAAAGCTGCGCGCGGGCCTGACCAAGATGGAAGAGCAGTGGCTGGAGCTCGAAATGCTGCGGGAAGAGCTGGAGGGCTGAGGCTATCGCACTCAGCTGCTCGCGTCACGCTGTAGGCAGGGGTCCTGCCGATCAGGGGACGTATTAAAGCGCCGGAGCGGTGACGGCGGCGGTGCCGACACTGGCACTGGCGCCGGTCTGGGCGACCTGCTGCTGCGGCTCTTCGGATCTCGAAGGCAGAGCCTGCAGATGCAACACCCGCGGCTGCAGCGCCTCCAGATAGGTTTCAGAGCGGCCGATATAGATCATGCCGGTTTCGGGCATCGAAGTCAGCGCGCTGCACATCGTTTCCTGCCATTCCGGCTCCATGCCCTCGAGCACTTCGTCGAAGATGATCCATCGCGGGCGCACCAGCAGCAGGCGGGCGAAGCCGATCGCCTTCTGTTCATCGCCGCCGAGCAGCTTGTCCCAGCGGGCGCGGGTATCGAGCCTTGCGATCAGAGAGTGCAGGCCAGCCTTTTCAAGGGCCGCCTCGACAGCAGCCTGCTCGTAGGCATCGGGGCTTTCGGGGAAGGCAAGCGCCTCGCGCAGCGTGCCGCCCGGAATGTAGGCAATCTGTGGAACGAACAGCATGTCGTCGATCGGCGGCAGACCCATCGTGCCGCTGCCGCACGGCCAGAGGCCGGCCATGGCCTGGAACAGCAGCTTGCGGTTGACGCTATGATCGCCGTTGATCATGATTTTTTCGCCGGCCTTGATCACGATATCGGTTTCACGCAGGCGAAAACCGCCGCATTCCTCGATGTCTTCGCCGATCTTGGCATTGATCACCACATCCTTCAGCGTCAGCCTGTCGGGGGCGGTGTTCTCATAGGCGATGCTGCCCTTCAGGCCAAAGTCCTCGTCCATGTCGAGCAGCGCCTGGCGGAAGTCGGTGACGCGCATCAGCGTGGCACGCCATTCGGCGATCGGGCCGAAATTGGCGACATACCAGCGCAGCGCCGTATTGACCTGGTTGAAGGCGCCGACCGACATCATCAGCTGACCAAGGGTGAGGCCGCCGGAAAAATAGGCGGGTGCGGCAACGATGATCGGGATGACGATCACCAGCCAGCCGTAGCCGGCTGAAACCCAGGTGAGATTGGTATTGGCCATGGCGAGCCGCTTGACGACCCTCAGTACCGAGCTGATATCGGTATTGATGCGCCGGCGCTCGTTCTCCTCACCGCGGGCGACGGTGATTGCCGGCATGTTCTCGTTGGCATGCATCAGCGTGAAACGAAGCTCGGCCTCCTTCGAGAACCGGTCGGCATTGAGCTTGACCAGCTTGCGGCCGACGACCTGGCTCAGCACCGAGGCAGAAGCGGCATAGAAAATCGCTGCCCAGACCATATAACCCGGTATGGAGAAACTGTGGCCGCTGATGCGGAAGACGAAGCCGCTCGACAGCTCCCAGAGCACGCCAATGAAGCTCACCAGAAGGATGGTCGACTGTAAGAGGCCGAGCACGAGTCCCGTCGTGCTTTCGGCGAGGTTGCGGGAATCCTCGTGCAGGCGCTGGTCCGGGTTGACTCCGATCAGCCCGCTCGAGGCGAGCCGCAGCGCCCGCTTGCGCTTCAGCCACTGGTCGACGAGATCGCGCGACAGGCCCTCGCGCATATAGAGCGCCGTCATCTGGTTCAGCCAGGCCTGCAGCACGTTGAGCAGCAGCAGCGTGCCGGCGATCATTGCGAAGATTTCGAGCTGGTGGAAGAACTCGCCGAGATCGCGGCGCTCGAGCGAATCGTAAAAGGGGGCGTTCCACTCGTTGAGGATGACCTGGCCATAGGCCGTCGCCAGGATGACGAGGATCAGCACGGTCGCCAGAAACAGCACCTTGCCACGCACTTGCGAATTCCAGAATGCTGAGAACATCACCCCAAGGCGATATGTCAGGCTGAAATCATACCCTACTCTATCCCGCTTCCGGATGCCCGGCCTCCCTTCGATCTTGTCTGCCATCACCCTTTTCCAACACCGCCCATACTGACATTATTAACATGGTGGCGTTACCGGTCTATCAACAGATTCTATCAGTCATTAAAGTGTGATGATTCTTGACGTGCCGCTCCCGCATGCATTCAGAGTTGATTCGCGGCTCAACTGGGACTAATTAAGGCACTCCGTGGTGATTTGGCCGGCCGGCTTGCAGCCACGTTAAAAAAGTCGCTAAAGGGCCGCGTGCGGACCGGTAGCGATTTTTTCGCCACCGGTTTTTTATTTTGATCGAGTTGACCGCAAATGCCCATCAAGATCCCCGATACGCTGCCCGCTTTCGAAACCCTGGTCCAGGAAGGTGTGCGGGTGATGACCGAGACGATGGCCATCCGTCAGGATATAAGACCGTTGCAGATCGGCTTGCTCAACCTGATGCCCAACAAGATCAAGACCGAACTGCAGATGGCCCGTCTCGTCGGCGCTTCGCCGCTGCAGGTGGAGCTGTCGCTCATCCGCATCGGCGGCCACAAGGCGAAGAACACATCCGAGGATCACCTGCTCGCCTTCTACCAGACCTGGGAAGAGGTGAAGCAGCGCAAGTTCGACGGCTTCATCATCACCGGGGCACCGATCGAGCTTCTCCCCTATGAGGACGTGACCTATTGGGCAGAGATGCAGGAGATCTTCAATTGGACAGAGACCAACGTCCATTCGACGATGAACGTCTGCTGGGGCGCGATGGCGGCGATCTATCACTTTCACGGCGTTCCGAAATACGAACTGAAGGAAAAGGCCTTCGGCGTCTACCGCCACCGGAACCTGAAGCCCTCCTCCATCTATCTGAACGGTTTTTCCGACAATTTTGAAGTGCCGGTGTCCCGGTGGACCGAGGTGCGCCGCGAAGATATCGAGAAATCCGCAAGCCTGGAAATCCTGATGGAATCCAGCGAGATGGGCGTATGCCTCGTGCACGAGAAGCGGGGCCGGCGGCTCTACATGTTCAACCACGTCGAATATGATTCCACCTCACTTTCGGACGAGTATTTCCGCGACGTCGATGCCGGCGTGCCGATCAAGATGCCGCACAATTACTTCCCGCATAATGATCCGACGCTTGCGCCGCAGAACCGCTGGCGCAGCCACGCGCACCTCTTGTTCGGCAACTGGATCAACGAGATTTACCAGACGACGCCCTACGACGTCGAAGAGATCGGCATGGATCTCTGAACGGCATTTCTTTCTGACCTGCCGGTTGCGGTTCGGAGCAAATGCGGGCAGGTTCCGGTCCGGAACCCTATAGCGTCGCGCGTCTTTATCGGACGCGCAAAGGAACGGACGGTCGATCATGTCGAATAAATTGGAGCGGGAAGTTTTTGGGCAGACGAAGGCGGGCGAGACCGTCTATCGCGTCGTCATCAAGGGCGGCGGCCTGACGGTCAGGATCATTACCTGGGGCGCGGTCATCCAGGATCTGCGCCTTGCAGGCCATGAGGCGCCGCTTCAGCTCGGCTTCGAGGATTTTGACAGCTATCCCCTCTATTCGGCTTATTTCGGCGCGACGCCCGGCCGCTGCGCCAACCGCGTCGGCGGCGGCGGGTTCACGCTCGACGGCAAGGACTACCAGCTCGAGCGAAACGAAAACGGCGTCACGCATCTGCATGGCGGCAGCGACAACATCGCCAAACGCAACTGGACGATCGTCGAGCACGAGGCCGATCGCCTGGTGATGAAGATCGTCGATCCCGACGGCCGCGCCGGTTATCCCGGCAATTGCACCATCCAGGCGACATTCTGGGTGCACGGCAATGGTGAATTGTCGATCACCTACGAATCGACCAGCGATCAGCCGACGCTCGCCAATGTCTGTCAGCACGCTTATTTCAACCTCGACGGTCGCGAAGACGCGCTGGGCCACGACATTATGATCGCCGCCGATCACTATCTGCCGACCGACGAGAAGCAGGTGCCGACCGGCGAGATCCGCCCCGTCGACGGCACCGAATTCGATTTCCGCGAGATGGCTCCGATGAAGCGTTTCGTCGGCAGCGAACAGGTGCTGTACGACCATAATTTCTGCCTGTCTCGCGAGCGCACCGCTAAGCGGACCGTGGCGCTCGCCCGCAGCCTCTATTCCGGCGTGTCGCTAGAAGTGCGCAGCACCGAGCCGGGCGTGCAGTTCTATGCCGGCTTCAAGCTCAATACCGGCGCGCCCGGCCTCGACGGCCGTAAATACGGCCCGTTCGCCGGCTTCTGCCTGGAGACGCAGGTCTGGCCGGATGCAATCAACCACGATGGCTTCCCGAATGCGGTCCTGCGTCCAGGCGAGGTGCTGCGCCAGCAGACGGATTACATCTTCACCAAGAGCTGAGCGCTCTGCAGACGCACGGCCGTCAAATTTGACCGCTATGAGCCCTCTTCGGATTGCCGGGGAGGGTTTTTTCTTCTGCATCTTCCGATTCAGGCTTGCCGATTGGTTCTATATAGGTTCTATTGTGTATCCATGGATAGAACCAGTCTAGTAGCTGAACTCAATAGACGCGGCCTGCGCGACGAAGCGCTGGCCGGCCCGCTCTACAAGCGGCTGGCGCAGGCGCTGACCAGCCTCATTCAGGAAGGCCTGCTGAAGCCCGGCACGGCGCTGCCGGGCGAGCGCGACCTTGCCGAGGTTCTGAAGCTCGGCCGCGTTACCGTGCGCACTGCCTATCGCGACCTCATGGCGGCGGGCGCACTGGAATCGCGCCATGGAAGCGGTACTTTCGTATCGAGTAAGGTGGAGCGCATGGAGCAATCGCTCTGGCGGCTTTCCTCGTTCTCCGCCGACATGCGCTCGCGCGGGCGTCTGCCGGCCGCACGCATCTTGTCGCGGGAGATCAACGCGCCGTCGCCGGAGGAATCCTTCCTGCTCGGCCTCGGCGGCGGCGAACCGGTGCTGAGGCTCGACCGGCTGCGCCTTGCCGATGGTCTGCCGCTGGCAATCGAGCGCGCCGTCGTGCCGGTCAAGTTTCTGGGGGAGAACGCCGGTGGCGAGGGATCGCTCTACGATGCGCTGGCGTCGAATGGGCACCGGCCGGTCCGTGCGTTGCAGCGGCTTACCGCCGTCACGCTCGATGCGTCCTATGCTGCGATGCTGAACGTCAAGGCAGGCGCGCCAGCGCTTCTGATTGAACGTGTCTCGCGCCTGGAAGACCAGCGCGTCGTCGAATACACCCGCTCGCATTATCGCGGCGATGCCTATGACTTCGTTGCCGAATTGAGAATTGGAGATGACCATGAGTGAGAACCAGTCGCTGATGCTGCAGGAAGCAGGCCAATCACCCGAAGTGGTGGCCACGCTTCTCGACAGGGAAAAACCGGTCTTTGCCGAGATCGCCCGGCTCTTTTCATCTTCCCGCCCGAGCGTGGTGACGACGGCGGCGCGCGGCTCCTCGGACCACGCTGCTACCTTCTTCAAATATCTGTTCGAGATCACCTGCGGCGTCCCGGTCGCATCGGTCGGCCCCTCGATCGCTTCCGTCTATGGTGCTGCCCTCCACCTGAACGGCGGCGTGCATTTCACCGTTTCGCAGTCGGGCGCGAGCCCGGACATCGTCGCCCTGCAGGAGGCGGCGAAGAAGGGCGGCGCGACGACGATCGCCGTCGTGAATGTCACCGATAGCCCGCTTGCCAAACAGGCCGATATCGTCCTTGGCCTCAATGCCGGCGCGGAAAAGAGTGTGGCAGCGACGAAATCCTTCATCGCCTCCGTCGCCGCGCTGTCCGGCGTGACGGCTGCGATCGGCGGCTCGTCCGACCTGCAGGCAGCCCTGGAAAAACTGCCGGAGGCGCTTTCGGCGACCGCCGGGATCGACACGGCGGCGGCCGAGGAGGTGCTGTTCCATGCGACCTCGCTCTATACGGCCGGCCGCGGCCCGGCTTTCGCGATCGCGCTCGAAGCGGCGCTGAAGGCCAAGGAAACCTCCGGCCTGCATGCCGAGGCATTTTCGCTGGCGGAACTGATGCATGGCCCGATGCGCCTGGTGCAGCCGGGCTTTCCGATCGTCGCCTTCGCACCCGACGATGCGGCTTTCGTCAATAACGGCCAGGCGCTGGAGCGCCTGCAGAAGCTCGGTGCCACCACCGTCGGTTTCTCCACGCAGCCGCTCTCCGGCATCAATCTGCGTGTGCCAACGACGGGCAATGGCCTTGTCGATCCGCTGGTGTCGCTGCTGGTCTATTACCGGCTGATCGAATCGGTGACGCGCCGCAAGGGCTTCGACCCGGACCGGCCGGCAAACCTGCTGAAGGTGACGGAGACGGTCTGATGGTCCGCAAGATCTTCGTCGGCGCCCGCATCTTCGATGGCGAGCGCTTCCATGACGACAAGGCGCTCATTGTCGCGGGCGGCCGCGTCGAGGCGATCGTCGCAGGAAACGACCTGCCCAATGGCGAGACGGTCAAACTGGAAGGCGGCGTCCTGTCGGCCGGCTTTGTCGATGCGCAGGTCAATGGCGGCGGCGGCCGAATGCTGAACGATGAGCCGTCGCCAGCGTCGATGGATATCATTGCCGGCGGGCATCGTCCCTACGGCACGACGTCGCTATTGCCGACCTTGATCACCGATACATCGGAAGCGACCAATGCCGCCATCGAGGCGGCGAAGGAGGCTGTAAAAGAAAACCGCGGCGTCGCCGGCCTGCATCTCGAAGGCCCGCACCTGGCGCCGGCCCGCAAGGGCGCGCATCTGGCCGAGCTGATGCGGCCGGTTGAGGACCGTGACGTCAAGGCCTTCATCCGGGCACGTGAGTCGATCGGCACGCTGCTCGTCACCATCGCGGCCGAGCAGGTGACGGTCGCCCAGGTGCGCGAGCTTGCGGAAGCCGGCGTCACCGTCAGCATCGGCCATTCCGATTGTTCGAGCGAGGCGGCGGAGGAACGTTTCGATGCCGGAGCGCGTGGGGTCACGCATCTCTTCAACGCCATGAGCCAGATGGGACATCGCACGCCCGGCCTCGTCGGCGCGGCGATCGATCATCCCGCAACCTGGTGCGGCATCATTGCCGACGGCCATCACGTCGATCCGAAGGTCCTGCGCACGGCGCTGCGCGCCAAGCGCGGCGAAGGCAAGTTGTTCTTCGTCACCGATGCGATGTCGCTTGTCGGCTCGCAGCAGGACTCGTTCACGCTGAACGGCCGCACCGTCCGGCGCGAAAGGGGCGGCTTCTGCTCGAAGCTGGTGCTTTCCGACGGAACGCTCGCGGGCTCCGACGTCGATATGATGTCGGCGATCCGCTACGGCGTCACCTATCTCGACCTGACGCTCGCCGAGGCTCTACGAATGGCGACCCACTATCCCGCCCGTTTTCTGAGACTTGCCGATCGCGGCCATCTTTCACCGGGCGCGCGTGCCGATCTCGTGCATCTCACCGATGCGCTCACCGTGTCCGCCACCTGGCTTGCCGGCGAAGCGGCCTGAACTCAGGGAGAAGTAGGATGACCGACATTACCGATACCTATTTCTCCAATCTGATCGGCCGGCTGGAAGAGCTGAAGCGGACGCTTGCCGAGCCGATGGCGCAGGCGGCGGCAGTGATCCTCGATGCCGCCCGCGGTGACAAGCGCGTCTATGTCTTCGGCACCGGCCATTCGCATATGCTGGCCGAAGAGGTGCATTATCG